>NZ_JAHXBG010000002.1:300000-600000 GCF_020103725.1 Hyalangium gracile
GCCTTCTGGCCGAGCGCCTCCACCTCGCGTGCGACCTCCGCCGCACGAGCCTCCTGGTCGCGAAAGCCGATGCCTACGGAGTAGCCACGGCGCGCCAGCTCCAGCACGACGGCCCGGCCGATTCCCCGTGAGCCTCCGGTCACCAGCGCCACGGTTGGGTCGCTCATGGGGCACCTCGCAAGGCGGGAGCATCCGTGATTTCGATTCGGACCGCAGCCGCCAGCCCCGGCGCCCCCGTGGAGAGCGCCAGTGCCGATCGCGCATCTGTCGGCTGGGACTCTCGAAGAGGGATGAGCGGGCCTTCCGCAGGCTCACGCAGGCCCGTGATGCCGGGGAGCACGCCTCGGCCCAGGCAGTTCCCGAGGGCGATCGCCTGAACCAACGTGGTGGCGGCTCCCAGTTGTCCGAAGGCGGCCTGGACCGCCGTGAGCCTCGCGCCCTCCCCTAGCGATCCCGCCAGCACCGTTCTCTCCTCCGTGTCCAGCCCAGGCACCGCCCTCCCGGCGCCGTCCACGACCGTGTCTGCTCGCGCGACTCGTGCAGCGACGGCAGCGAGGGTCTCCGAGCCAGGCTCCGAGGGACGGCCATCGCCCCCATCCGCAGCCGTGATCGACATGAGCGCTCCCCCGCTACCCGGCCGTTGCAGCACGAGCGCCGCGGCGGCCTCTCCGGGGACGAAGCCGCCCGCTTGGACGTCATAAGGAGCCGCGAGGCGCGCCAGCTCCGCGGTGGTCGCGGCCCCACGCGCGGCAAGGTCGACCAGGGTCTCGGGCTCGAGCAGCGAGTCGTAGGCGAACACCAGCGCCACATCGATGCTCCCCGCGTCGAGCGCCCGGATGGCCGCGCCGAGCGCCTGGGAGCCTGCCGTGGCTCCGCCGTACGTCGCGCCATCACCCCGCGCCGACAGGTCCGCCGCGAGCAGGGCATGCGCGTTGTTGGAGAGGTGCTTGAGCATCCAGTACGGGTGGATGCGCTTGAGGCCTCGCTCCCACGTGCCGCTCTGCTCCGGCTGCTGCCCGGAGAGCGCCTCCATCATGTCGTCCCAGTGGGCGCGCAGTCCGCCGTAGCCACAGAAGATGCCTAGCCGCTCTCCGGAAACCTCACAGCCACGGGTGCGTGCCTGCTGGAGCGCTTCATGCGCGGCCTCCAGCCCGAAGAGGCCCATCCTTCGCAGGAAGCGCGAGTGCTTGGAGCGCTGCGGAGAGGAGAGGATCGGCGCACCGATGCGGCAGGCGTAGGTGCGGGTCTCGAAGCGAAGCTGGTCCGTCGCGGCCCGCTCTCCCGCGAGGAGCCGACCCACGGCGGTGTCCACCGTGTCTCCCAGCGGCGTGCGCCAGGCCTGGCCGACGACGTCCACGCTCATGACCATCTCCCGAGGATGATGGTCGCGTTCTGGCCTCCGAACCCGAAGGAGTTCGAGAGCACCGTGTCCACGTGGGCCTCGCGCGGCCGCTCGCCAATGACGTCGATGTCGCACTCGGGATCGCGCTCGCGGTGGTGCGCCGTCCCAGGCAGGCAGTCACGCTGGAAGGGTAGCAGACAGGCCGCCAGCTCGACGGCTCCCGAGGCCGCCATCAGGTGTCCCACCGCGCCCTTGATGGAGCTGACCGGCACGTGGCCCAGCACCTCGCGGATGGCCCGAGCCTCCGCGGGATCGTTGAGCGGCGTGCCCGTGCCGTGGGCATTCACATAGCCGATGTCGCGAGCGGAGAGACCGGCACGCTTCAGCGCCTGCTGCATGGCCCGCTTCGCCATGGCGCCATCCGGCAGAGGGGCCGTGGCCCTGTAGGCGTCCTGGGTGCTCCCCCACCCGAGGATGCGTGCCAGGGGGAGTGCGCCGCGCGCGAGGGCTCGCTCCTCCGACTCAACGACGAACATGGCGGCGCCTTCGCCGATGACGAGCCCATCCCGCCGCCGATCAAAGGGGCGGCACGCATCCGGCTCGGCACGAGGCGAAGGGGCTCCCAGGCGGGACATTCCTCCGAGCCCGAGGGGATTCACCATCGAGTCGCTCGCGCCGCACAGCACTCGCGTGGCCGCACCGCGCTCGATGAGCGAGGCGGCGTGGGCCACCGCGAGCGTGCCCGCCGCGCACGCCGAGACGTGCGGTATCACGGGCCCTCCGAGGCGCAGCATCGAAGTGAGCCCCTCGGCACAGAGATCGATCCGGGAACGGAAGCGCACCCGAGGCAATGGCGCACCGGACTCGGCGGCCCAGTCGATGGACGGGCGTCCTCCCTCCTTGCGCAGCAGCGGCCCGAAGTCCTCTAGGAAGGCCTGCTCCAGCCCGAGGGCCATGGACAGCCAGGTGTCCTGGCCATCGTCGCCGCAGCCCGCCTGGCGCCAGGCCTCCAGCGCGGCGACCCACCCGAAGCCAATCTTCCTGTCGCGCAGTGCTCCGGACTGCTCCCAGGCCTCGATGGCGACCTCGGACAGGTGTCCACCCAGGGCTTCCCGGAGCCAGGTTCCATTCGTCTCCAGGACCGGCACCTCTCCAGCCACCCGGGTCGGGAGCTTCGAGGCGTCGAAGTGACGGATGGGCCCCACGGCGGCTCGGCCCTCGCTGAGCGCGTTCCAGAACGCCCGTGTCCCCAGACCCAGGGCGGAGACGATCCCGCAGCCCGTGATGACGGCGCGGCTCACGACGTCCCCTCCCGGACGAGCCCTACGATCCCCAGGCTCTCATCCGGTCCCGCGACGAGCACCCCCACCCGCAGCGCTCCCTCCTGGAGGAGATCCAGCGCCACCACCGTCGCCAAGGCCGCGGAGGCGGCCAGCGTCTCACCGAAGAACTCGGAGGCCTGGAGAACAGCTCCCGTCCCCACCGTGGCGGCGATCTCGTGCGCGCTCCCTCCGCGCCCGGAAGAGGCCGCGAGCACCACCACCTCCGGGTTGAAAGCGATGAGGGAGCGCCTCGCGGACTCGAGCGAGAGATCGATCTGCTGCCTCCGAGGGTGGACCTCACAGCGCTCGAGGATGGCGAGCGAACTCCCGGTTCCCTGAGGGGCCAGCGCGAGCACCGCAGCGCCCTCTCCCGGCATCACGGATGCGTATCCGTCACGGCGCAGCTCCGCCCAGGTCACAGGATGAAGCGCCGAGTCCGCACCGCCCGCGAGCGCCGTCTCGCACTCGCCTGAGGCGACCGCGTAGCGCGCCTCCGCCAGCGCCAGCACCGTGCCCGCCCCTCGTGAGAAGATCGCGGCGTTCGGGCCCCTCAGCCCCTCGCGGATGGCGGCATGGCAGAGGGTGTAGTTGTTCATCAGCTGGAAGGCGAACAGCGGATTGCAGGCGTTGAGGCCTGCGGTGCCAAACCGCCCCACATCGAAGTGAGCCTCCGAGAAGCTCCCTTCGAGCATCGCCTCGAGCTCCTCCACCGCGCCCCCCGAGGCGCCCACGCCCAGGAAGAAGCCTGTCTCCTCCCTCGGCAGGGACGGCATCTCCTGGAAGAGCTGGCGGGCCGCCACGCAGGACAGGCGTGCCCCTCGGCTCATCAGCTTGCGCTGGCGTGGTTCCACGTCCTGAGCCGCGGGCAATGCGGGCACCTGCGCGGCGAGGATGCCTCCGAGCGCCTCACACGGCGTGGCAGCGCTCGTGCCCGTGCGAAGCGCCTGACCGAGACCGCGCCAGCCCAGCCCTCGGGCACTCACAGCGGAGGCAGCGACCACGGCCACGGGCCTCATGCGCGGACCACCACGAGGCTCGTATTCGCTCCACCGAAGGCGAACGCATTGACCAGGGCGGAGTCCACCCGCTTGCGCAGCGCCGTCCCCTGCACGTGGGGAAGCTCGCAGCGGGGATCCGGGTGACGGAGGCCGGCGGTCGGAAGGATCTCTCCCCGCTCCAACGCATGGAGTGCGCAGAGCAAGCCCAGCGCTCCCGCGCCAGCGATCCAGTGGCCCAGGGCTCCTTTCACGGAGCTCACATGAGCCTGCGCCAGCCGCGAGCCCAGCACTCGCCGGAGCGCCTGAGCCTCCACCTCATCGTTGAGCTGTGTCGAGGTGCCGTGCGCCTGCACGCAGTCCACGGCCTCCAGCTTCGCCTCTCGCAGCGCGGCGCGCATGGCCATCGCGGCGCCCTCGCCCTCCGGATCCGGAGCCGTGAGGTGCCAGGCGTCAAGCGAGCGCCCCACCCCCGCCACCGAGGCCCGAGCGTTGCCCCGCTCCGCCGCGAGGACGACCATGGCCGCACCCTCTCCCACCACGAAGCCATCCCGATGCGCATCGAAGGGGCACGAGACGCCACGGGCCGACAGCGCCCCCAGCAGCCCGAAGCCAGCCAGCATCAGCGGATCCACGTCGGCCCCGACGCCGCCGCACAGCGCCACGTCCACCTCACTCCGGCGGATGGCTCGCACGCCCTCGGCGATGGCCGCCGCGCCCGAGGAACACGCCAGGGACAGCGTCTCACACGGCCCGCGAGCCCTGAACTCCCCCGCCAGCATCGAAGCCACCGCCGCCGGAGACACCGCCGCCGCGTCGATACGGGGAGCCAGCTCTCGCGCCCGCTGGCCGAACGCGCCATGGTCGAAGCGAGCACCGCCTCCCGCCGCCTGAGCCAGCGCCAGCACCGTGGAGTAGCTCGCGCGGCCCGACTCGGCCCCGATGAAGACGCCCACCCGCTCCGGAGCGGCCTCCAGGCCCGCCTGGGCCCAGGCCTCACGCGCGGCCCGCAGGGCGAACTCCCTCCGGCGATCCTCCGCGCCCTCGGCGATGCCTCTCACCGGCGCCGCGACCTGGCACGGGAAGCCCTCCACGTCGAAGTGCTCCACCCGCGCGACGGCACTCTCCCCTCGCGCAAGGGCCTCGGCGGTGCTCGGCCAGTCCAGCCCGAGCGACGAGACCGCGCCCACGCCGCGCACAAAGGCCTCACGCCTCATGGCCGCACCCCGCGTGTGGCACCCGCGCCCTCACGGCTCCTCCGCGGCTCCCGTGAGCCAGACGTTGAGCACCTCACGACGGCGCGCGCGCAGCTTCTCGCTCTTCACCTCGGCGAAGGCGAACGTGAGCTCGGCCTCGGCCGCGAGCTGCCCATCCACGGAGGCCGTCGCGCGCACCTGACCGCCCTCTTCACGGGCAGTGATGAGGCGCGCCTCCAGCTCCAGCTTGTCTCCAGGGCGCACCATGCGGCGGAACTTTGCCCGATCCACCATCGTCAGGAGCGCGTGGAGATCGTTGCGCCCGCGCTCGCGCATGGTGGCCTCCACCAGGACGCCGCCGAGCTGCGCCAGGGACTCGACGATGAGCGCGCCGGGCATGACGGGGTGGCCGGGGAAGTGGTCGACGAAGATGTCGTCCGAGAGCGAGACGCACTTGACGCCATGAGCCACCTCGGATGGCACCAGGCGCGTGATGCGGTCGAGCAGGACGTAGCGCACGAGCACTCCTCCGCGTGCCGGGCCGGGCCTCCAGGAAGCGCCGCCGCCGGAGCGTGACGGGCTGCGCTATAGCACGCGCCCCAAGACCCTGGACAGGCGCACTCCGGACAAGCACGATGCCTCCACCTGAGTCGCCCGATGCGCGCGTCTGTCGTGCCCCGATTCGTGGCGTCCACGGAGGCCTCCATGGAGTGCACGAGCTGCGCGCCCGTACCGGGAGTGGTCCAGCGGCCGGACAAGCCCCACACCTTCCTGCACCACGAGCCCTCTCGCTGCGAGCGCTGCGCCCAGTCGGTGGAGGCGCGCGTCGTGCTGCGCAAGGGCGAGGTCTGGGCCCTGAAGTTCTGCACCACCTGCGGCCAGACGGAGGCCAAGGTCGCCGACAGCGCGGACGCGTACCTGAACGCCTGGGTGAAGCGCGGAGAGGTGACCGATGACGCGCGAGACCACCTCTTCAAGCACACCACCTCCACCTGCCCCCAATGCCTGGCGCTGCTGCAGGCCGAGGTCGTCATCCGCCGAGGCAAGGTCTACTTCAAGAAGAACTGTCGCAAGTGCGGTCCCTCTGAGGCGCTGGTGAGCGAGGACGCGCGCTACTACGTGCGAGCCTACACCTTCGCTCGCGCGGGCACCGAGCCGCTGAAGTTCGCGGCCGAGGTGAAGCACGGCTGTCCCACCGACTGCGGCACCTGCTCGGACCACGAGCAGCACACCTGCCTGCCCATCGTCGAGGTGACGGACCACTGCAACCTCGAGTGCCCCATCTGCATCGTCAACAACCAGTACTCCAACCACATCGAGCTGGACACGTTCCAGCGCATCGTGAACGGGATGGTGGAGCGCGAGGGACAGCTCGAGTCGCTGGCGCTCTCGGGCGGCGAGCCCACCAGCCACCCACGGATCCTCGAGCTGCTGCGGATCGCGAACCGGCCGGAGATCGGCCGCATCGTGCTCATCACCAACGGCCTGCGCCTGGGCCGGGACCGAGCCTTCGCCGAGGCCGTGAAAGCCACTGGCGCCTACGTGGGGCTGCAGCTCGACGGCTTCACGGCGGACACGCACGAGAAGATCCGCGGGCGAGATCTCACCAAGGACAAGCAGGCGGCGCTGAAGATGCTGGAGGAGCTGAACATCCCCACGCAGATCATCTTCGTGGCCACGCGCGGGGTGAACGAGCACCAGATCGGCCAGGTGGTGCAGCTGCTCCTGGAGAAGGACTTCGTCCTCTCGCTCAACTTCCAGCCGGCCGCCTACACGGGCTTCGGCGGAGGCGCCTTCAAGCACGATCCGATGGATCGGCTCACCATCCCGGGCCTCATCCAGCGCATCGAGGAGCAGACGGGCGGCAAGCTCAAGGTCAGCGACTTCTCGCCCCTGCCCTGCTCGCATCCGCAGTGCGTGTCGCTCACCTACCTACTGAAGCTGAACGACGGCTCGTACATGCCCTTCGGGCGCTTCGTGGACTTCAAGCGCCACGGGACGCTGCTGCGCTCGTCGGCCACGCTGGGAGCGTCGCCGGAGATCCATGACGCGCTGGAGGAAGTGATCCACGACGTCTTCGCCCGCCAGGACGAGGTGGAGCGAGGAACGGATGTCCTCAAGGCGCTGCGGCGCTCGCTGGACGTGATGTTCCCGGACCGCAAGCTGACCAACAAGGAGTCCGTGCTCATCGGCGAGCAGCAGGCCAAGAGTATCTTCCTCCACCACTACATGGACCGGCACGACTTCGACCTGGAGCGGCTGCGCAAGTGCTGCCACCACTACCCGCAGGTGGATGGCCGCGTGATGCCGGCGTGCGGCTTCAACATGTTCCACCGCGGCGCGGCCAAGGGCCCGAAGACGGAGCTGGCTGCCTGGGGCAAGAAACCGTGGACGACGAACGTGCCCGTGAACGCGGCGGGCCCGGCGTCGTTCAAGCTGCCGGTGCTCAAATGAAGCTGCTGGAGGGCCGCACGGCGCTCGTCACTGGCGGCTCGCGAGGGCTGGGGCGAGCCATCTGCCTGACCCTGGCGCGCGAGGGCGCCAACGTCGCCTTCTGCTACGCCCGCTCCGAGGAGCACGCCGCGGAGACGCTCGCGCGCATCCAGGAGCACGGCGTGCGCGGCCAGGCCTTCAAGGTCTCCGTGCTGGACAAGCCCGCGGTGCAGCGGATGGTGCGCACCCTGGAACAGGAGTCGGGAGGCGTGGACATCCTGGTGAACAACGCGGGCGTGGGCCAGGTGGTGCCGCTGGCGCTCATGGAGGAGGAGGACTGGGACCGCGTGATGAACACCAACGTCAAGGGCGCGTTCCTCGTCACCCAGGCGGCCATCCGCGGGATGATCCACCGCAAGCGCGGCCGCATCCTCAACATCAGCTCGCTGGCCGGGGTGAAGATGATGCAGGCCCCCGTGCACTACTGCGCGGCGAAGGCGGCGCTCAAGGGCTTCACGGAGGCGCTGGCCAAGGAGCTCGGCCGCTACGGCGTCACGGTGAACTGCCTGGCGCCAGGCGTCCTGGAGGAAGGCGTCTCCGGCAACCTCCCGCAGCCGCGGCTCGAGGAGTACCTGCGCAACTGCGCCCTGGGGCGCGTGGGCACGATGGCGGAGGTCGCCGAGGTGGCCGCCTTCCTCGTCTCGGATCGCAACAGCTACATGAACGGAGCCACGCTCGTCCTGGACGGCGCGGTGTAGGGAGGGCGCATGCCGGATGGATCCGTCGTCGCGGAGCGGCTGCTGCACGAGACGACCAGCCTGTGTCGGCACTGCAAGAACGCGGTGCCCGCGCGGGTGGTGGCCGTCGGCGGCGAGGTGCACATGCGCAAGCGGTGCGAGTCGCATGGCGACCAGTCCGTGATGCTCTCGGATGACTCGGCCTGGTACGAGCGCACGCGCGCCATCGCCACGCCTCCCGCGCCTCCGGTGGCGCGCAAGGAGGTCCAGCATGGCTGCCCGTTCGACTGCGGCGCCTGCTCCGCGCACGAGCAGAAGGTGCGCCTGCCAGTGGTGACCATCACCAGCGCGTGCAACCTCAACTGCCCCATCTGCTACGTGCACAACAAGAACGAGGGCGCGTTCCACATGACGCTCGAGGAGTTCGACAAGATCCTCGGGCACCTGGTGAAGGACCACGGCGGCGAGCTGGACCTCATCAACTTCACGGGCGGCGAGCCCACGGTGCACCCGCACTTCCTCGAGTTCATCGAGCACGCCCACACAGCCGGGGCCCACCGCGTCACGATCTGCAGCAATGGCATCAAGCTCGCGCAGGACGAGCGGCTCGTGCAGCGGCTGGGGGAGCTTCAGGCGCGGGTGGCGCTCTCGTTCGACTCCTTCGAGCCCTCCGTGGACCAGGCGATGCAGGGAGCGCGGCTGCTGGACATCAAGCTTCGGTGCCTGGACCTGCTCGACAAGCACAACGTAGACACCACGCTCATCCCGGTGATGACGCGCGGGTACAACGATCACGAGATCGGCCGCATCATCCAGCTCGGGCTGGAGCGCTCCTGCGTGCGGCACCTGGAGATCCACACCATCACCTATACCGGGCAGGGAGGCGTCAGCTTCGATCGCTCGGGGCGAATCTCGATGCACGAGGTGCTGCGGCGCATCGAGGAGACGACCGGGGGGATGCTGCGCGAGCAGGACTTCGTGCCCTCCCCTTGCGCGCACCCGCTCTGCTACCAGATCGCCTACCTGCTGCTGGATCCGGAGGGCGGACCTCCGGTGCCGTTCACGCGCTTCATGCCGGCCGAGCAGTTCTACCAGGTGCTCGGCGAGCGCCTGTACCTGGAGCCGAGCCCGCGCCTGGAGGTGGCGATGCACGACGCCATCGATCGGCTGTGGGCCTTCGGCGGCGACGAGGCCGAGCGCACGCTGCGGATGCTGAAGCACCTGCTCGGCGTGCTCTTCCCACAGGGGAGGACGCTCAGCCGGCACGAGGGGCTGCGCGCCTCGGAGCGGTGGGTGAAGGCCGTCTACGTCCACTCGCACATGGACGAGGAGACCTTCGACGTGGAGCGGGTGATGCGCTGCTGTGACTCCAACTGCTACCCGGATGGGACCACCATCCCGGTGTGCAACTACAACGTGCTGTACCGGGAGAAGGAGGCGAAGTTCATGCGCGCGCCGAAGGCCTGGAACGAGCGGAGCGGCGGCTTCAAGCTCCCGGTCCTCAACAACGGGAGAGGCCAGTGACGCCGCGCATGGAGGGAAAGCGCTGCCTCGTCACCGGCGGCTCGCGCGGGTTGGGGCGGGCCATCTGCCAGGAGCTGGCGCGGGCGGGAGCACGTGTGGCCTTCACGTACTCGCGGAACACGCAGGACGCGGAGGAGGCTCGCGCGCGCATTGCCGAGGCCGGCTCGGAGCCGCTGGTCTTCCAGGGCTCGGTGGCGGACGCCGAGCACGTGAAGAAGACGGTGGCCTCCGTGACGGAGGCCTGGGGCGGCATCGACGTGCTCGTGAACAACGCGGGCGCCAACCAGGTCCTCCCGATCGCGCTCATCGAGGAGTCGGACTGGGACCTGGTGATGGACGTCAACGTCAAGGGGACCTACCTGTTCTCGCGGGCGGTGCTGCGACCGATGATCCGCGCTCGGGCGGGACGCATCCTGAACATCGGCTCGTTCGCCTCGGAGCGAGTGGTGGAGGCGCCCGTGCACTACGCGGCGGCCAAGTCCGCGCTGCGCGGGTTCACGGAGGCTCTCGCGCGGGAGGTGGGGCGCTACTCCATCCAGGTGAACCTGCTGGCGCCAGGGCTGATGGAGGCGGGACTGTCTCGCTCCCTGCCGCAGCACCGGCTGAATGAGTACCTCGGGCAGTGCTCGCTGGGGCGGCTCGGCACGGTGGAGGAGCTCGCGCGCATGGCTGTCTTCCTCGTCTCGGACGAGAACACGTTCATGACGGGCGCGAAGGTCGTCGCCGACGGTGGGCTGTAGGAGCATGGGATGACGTTCAGCGTCGAAGACATCCTGCGCAGGGGGTTCGAGGACTTCCGCGAGTTCGTCAACCCGCTCATTGCGCTGCGCGCGGAGGTGGCCGGAGAGCCCACGCGCGTCGTCCACGCACGAGAGGGCCGCCTGGAGGATGTCGAGGGCCACCTGATCGAGGACTTCCACGGGACGCAGGCCTTCGGGCACCGCAACCCCGCGATCGCGGCGGCGGTGCGCCAGTTTCTGGAGACGGACTCGCCCTCGTGGTTCCCCTCACGCGTGAACCCGTACGCGGGGAGCCTGGCGCGGCGCCTGTGCGAGCGCACCGGGTACTACTCCAACGCCTTCTTCGCGAGCTCCGGAAGCGAGGCGGTGGAGGCGGCCCTCAAGCTGGCCCGAGCGGTGACGCGCAGGCCGCGGGTGCTGTCGCTCGAGCGGGCGTACCACGGCTGCACCATGGGGAGCTGCGGCCTGATGACACCCGGGACGTTCCGGGACCCGTTCGATCCGCACCTGCCGGGCGTGGGTCCCCTGCCATTCGGAGACATCGACGCGCTGGCGAAGGCGCTGGAGCAGAAGGACGTGGCGGCCGTGGTGGTCGAGCCGATCCAGCTCGAGGGCGGCGTGCGTCCCCTGCCCCCCGAGTACATCGACGCGCTCTGCGAGCTGACGCAGCGGCACGGCACGCTCCTCGTGGCCGACGAGGTCCAGACGGGACTGGGGCGCACGGGCCGATTCCTCGCGAGCGAGCGCTGGCCGCGCCGACCCGAGTGCGTGTTGCTGGCGAAGCACCTCGGCGGCGGACTCCTGCCCATCTCGGCGATGCTCACCCGGCGCGAGCTGTTCGAGACGGCGTACGGGAAGAACTTCGAGACGGCCGAGGCGCACAACTGCACCTTCAGCGGGAGCGCCATGGTGTGTGTCGCCGCGCACGCCGCGCTGGATCTGCTGACAGACTCGCTCATCGAGCACGTGCGCGACGTGGGAGCGGGCTTCCACTCCGGGCTCACGGAGGCGCTCTCCTCGCTGCCCCTATTCGAAGAGGTGCGCGGGGCCGGGCTGGTGGCGGGCATCGTGCTGAAGCCCACCGAGCACCCGTGGCTGTCCTTCGAGCACTTCGGCATGGAAGATCTGGCCCACCGGCCGACGATAGGACTGCTCCTGTGCCACCGCTTGTACAAGCGCGGCTACTTCTGCTTCGTCTGCGGCCATGACTGGAGCGTGCTGAGGCTGCAGCCGCGCTTCACCATCGCGCCCGATGCGCTGGCCACCTTCACCCGGGTCGCCCGGGAGGAACTGGAGTTCCTGTGCAATCTCGACTGAATCCGCCTCGAGCGCTCGTCTTCGGAGGTACGGGAGCCGTGGGCTCGGAGGTGCTCCGAGGCTTGGCTCGCGCGAACGTCCCCACAGCCTTCAGCTGGCACCAGTCCAAGGAGCGGGCGCACGCCCTGGCCAGCGAGCTGTCGATGCGCCCGCTGCAGGTGGACCTCGCGGACGCCACGGCGACGCGCGGGGCACTGCGAGCGCTGCGGGAGGAAGGTTTCGTGCCCAACCTCTTCATCCACTGCGCGGGGACGAACCCGAGCGCTTCGCTCGCGGATATCACGGATGAGAGCTGGCACAGGACGATGGCGGTGAACTGCCAGTCGGCGTTCATCGCCTGCCAGGAGCTGACTCCCGCCATGGCTCAGGCCGGCGAAGGGCACCTCGTGCTCGTGGGAGCACTGGACCGGACGCAGTCGGCGCCCTCGCCGGTGCACTTCGCGGCGTCCCAGGGGGCCCTGTCTGCCCTGGCAATGGCAGTTGCCAAAGAGCTGGGCCCGAAAGGAGTGCGCATCAACGTGGTGGCGCTGGGGCTGCTGGAGGGCGGCCTGTCACGACAGGTCGGCGAGAAGCTGGTGGCCGACTACAAGGGCTTCAGCGCACTGCGTCGGCTCGGCCGCCCCGAGGAGGCCGCGAAGGCCATCCTGTGGCTGGCGCTGGAGAACACGTACATGAATGGCAAGGTGCTGCCCGTGAACGGCGGCATCTGACAGACAAAACGGCTCGGAGAACCACGTATGACCGCTGCAAACGAAGAACTCGCCAGGCCCGTCCTCATCGGTCGCTCGAGCTCCCACTTCACGCGCATCGCACGGATCTTCGCTGCGGAGCTGCGAGTCGACTACTCCTTCAAGGTGGTGCGCGATCTCATGTCCTCCAATCCGGAGGACTACGGTGGGAACCCCGGGCTTCGCATCCCGTCCTTGCAGACGCCCCAAGGCGTCTGGTTCGGTTCGCTCAACGTCTGTCGCGAACTCTGGCGGCGGTCGAGCCTCAAGCCCCGGGTGGTCTGGCCGGAGGACCTCGACCAACCGGTCCTGGCCAATGCGCAGGAGCTCGTTCTTCAGGCCATGGCCACGGAAGTGTCGCTGATCATGTCCAAGGTAGGCGGCGCCAACGAAACCAGCGCTCACCAAGCCAAGATGCGGCAGGCCCTGCTCAACATGATGGCGTGGCTGGAGGAGAACACGAAGGCCGTGCTCGCCGCACTGCCGCCGCAGCGGGACCTGAGCTACCTGGAGGTCTCGCTCTACTGCCTCCTGATGCACCTACAGTTCCGCGAAGTCCTGCCGACGGACGGCTATGCCGAGCTGACCAGGTTCTGCCAGCAGTTCGGAATGCGCCCTTCCGCCATCGAGACCACTTTCCGCTTCGACACGTAAGAGCCGAAGGGGACATCAACTCACGATGCGCAGATCGGCATTGGCTAGCGTGTTAGCGCGATGCCACACCGCTTCGACCATGCGCGAGCAACACAGACTCCAGATGCCCCCAAGGCTTATCGCTCCGAGGGTTTGCGTCTCTCGGGTCGCGACGTGACAACGATCGGTAGATCAATGCCAGGAGCCTCAGGAGTGCATATCCGATCAGCACGCCTGTGACATTGAGTAGGAAATCGTTGATATCCGTAACCCGGTAGGCAAATCCATAGAGCACCGATATCGCAAGTTGGGTCAGCTCTATAGCGGCGGAAAAACAGGCTCCGGATCGTGCTATCGCGCGCCATCCCAGGACCGGCACGACAAACGGGTACAAGAAACCCCAAGGAATTCCCAGGACGAGATTGCCCCATCCTTGGACGCTCGTCAGATAGCGGAGAGACATGTCCCTGAATGGAACGAGCTTCACTCCGTCGAGCAATCGGGTCTGGCTGCGAAACGCCTCGATGTACGCCGAGTCAAAACGAAGCGGGAAGATCGTGTAACTGCTCACCATCAATAGATAGACCGCGAACATGGCGACCGCGATCAATCGGCCCACGGTGAGTCGGTGGCGAGTGCGCAGATACCACAACAGGATGACCACTCCGGGCAGCACCAGCGGAAGTATGGTCTCCAGGTCCACCATCACGATGCAGCACTCCAAGGTGGTGGCCAGTGGTTGAAGACAGCTTCCATTGCGAACGCGCGCTCCCGTATCACTTCGTTGTCAGGGTTCCGTCCGATTGGATATCGCACCCGTCGTCCTCCACCTTCCAAGCAACCACAAAGAAGCTCGACTTGGAGACGGATTGACACGTCGTACTGAAGGAGACTTTCTCGCCGAGTTTCTTGGATGGGATGACGGCAAAGCTGCATAACGAATGATCCAGGATCCCATCCTCCCACACCTCGACGGTGACCGAGGACGGACCGGTGGCTCCCGGCGCGCATCGAGTCACCCAAAGCTGACCCGAAATTGTCAGGACGCCCCGATCCAGGCTGTGCACTACGCCATTCTTCTTTCCATGGACAAGCCGATGCTCCATCGTCAATGAGAACTTCGACCCATTGGCGAGAGCTGGCGTGGCAATCGCCATCAGCCCGATCATCGTGAGCGCAGTCGTTGAAAAGCTTGTGGGCATTCACATTCTCCCTGTCGAGAGATGTTGAGGGTAGCTCATGCTCGAGGAGGCCTCGCAATGCGAGGTGCTGCCTTGGACGAGAACACCGCAAGCGCCGCACCGCTGACGATAAAGCAGGCGGCCGTGGGCACGAGCCACGCCGCCTCGTAGCGCGCAGTCGCCAGCAGTGTCAGCACCGAGGAGAGCCCCAGCCGCAGCAGCTCGAGCCGCACGGCCCACGGCTTTCCCTCGAACAGAGCCCCCATCGTCCCCGTGCCCCAGAGCACCAGGGCGACGATCACGGCCGCCCCGACGAGGCCCACTCCCCCTCCCAGCCACTGGAGCGCGCTACCGATGACGGCCAGCAGCAGGAACTGCAGGACACCGTACGCGGCCAGCCACCCGGGCACGTCTTTTGGGGGACGCGCGGGGGATTCCGGCACCTCCACCTCTCCAGGAGCCCGCCATCCCGGCGGCTTCAACCACATCTTCGCCGCATCGCGCCATGAGGTCGCACGGCGCGTCCGGCGCACCAGCTCCACGAAGGGCTGGAACTGCGCCCAGAGCGGGTTCCAGCTCGCCAGCGCTCTCGGCGTTCCGTACGTCGGCTCGTGCGTCTCTCGCACGAACGTACCGAACAGCCGATCCCACACGATCAACGTCGAGCCGAAGTTCCGGTCCACGTACTCCGGATCCTTCCCGTGGTGTAGCCGGTGGTACGAGGGCGTGTTGAACACCCAGCCCCAGACTCCCGTGCGGCGGATCAGCCGCGTGTGCATCATCGCCTCGTAGAGCGACAGGCACCCCACCGCCAGGAAGAACGCCTCCATCGGCACTCCCAGCAGCGGCAGCGGCCAGAAGAACAGCAGCGCGCTGATGTCCGACGTCCACGGCTGCCTCAGCGCCACCGAGATGTTCATCTCCTCGCTCTGGTGGTGCACTACGTGGATCGCCCACAGCGCCCCCACCGCGTGCGAGCCCCGGTGGAACCAGTAGTAGCAGAAGTCCACCCCCACGAACGCCAGCACCCATGGCACCGGCGAGCCCTCCTCCCACCGCACCACCCCGAACGTCCGCTGGAACCCGTCGTACAGCGCCAGCAGGAAGCCTCCCGTGAAGATGCCCAGCAACACCGACCCCATCCCGCACGACAGGTTCGACAGCGTGTCCGGAAGCACGTACGCCCGCTTCCCCTGCCGCTTCGCCGCCCACGCCTCGATCCCCATCAGCAGGAAGAACACGGGGACCAGCAGCGCGTAGTAGTCGTTGGTATCCACCCTGTCCTCCCGTGACTCAGAGCCGTCCGCGCCCCAGCGTAGCGATCGGCGCCGCCGGACGCTGGTTGAATCGCCCATCCCGGTTCCGATACAGCACGTTGTAGGCGCACGACGGGATGTTCGTTCCGTCCGGCTCGCGGATGCCCACCGGGCACTGCCGGATCCGATCCGTGTCGAACGTCTCCTCGTCCATGTGCGCGTGCAGGTAGATCGCCTTCGAGCTCCGCTCCGCCAACCTCAGCCGCTCCGCCTGCCCCACCCCCGGCGCCGTCATCCTCCCCACCAGCGCCTTGAGCACCGCCAGCACCTCATCCGCCTCCGCGCACGCCAGCTCCCCCGTCCACAGCCGGTTGATGATGTCCTGCAGCCGCTGCTCCATCTCCGGGCTCGGCTCCAGGTACAGCATCCCTCCCAGCATCGCTCGCAGATCCGCCCGCTCCATGAACCGCGGATATGGCAGCCAGCGCCCATCTCCCAGCTTCAGCAGGTACGTCACCTGGTAGCAGAGCGGATGCGCCGCCGGTGACGGCACGAAGTCGTCCACCCTCACCTGTCCCCCCGTCTGCCTCTCCAGATCCACCAGCACGTCGTACGGCGTGTACCGCGCCTGCCGATCGAACCGCGCCCCGCCCTGCCCCGTGAACGTCATCGTGTGCAGCTCCACGCTGCGGATGAAGTCCTTCTCCAGCGCCAGCTTCACGAAGTCGCCCACCTCCGAGTCGTTGTAGCCCCGCGCCAGCACCGGCAGCAGCGTCGTGTCCACCCCGTGCTTCTCCAGCAGCTGGAGCACCTTCAGCTTCGACGCCAGCAGGCTCCCGCCCAGCATCTGCTTGTTCGGCTCCGGCTTGAACGAGTCGAACGAGAGGATGATCCGCGTGTCGATCCGCGCCAGCCGCTCCAGCAGCCACTCGTCCTTCAGGAACCGCAGCCCGTGCGTTGACAGCGTGATGCGGTGGATGCCCTCCTCCCGGCACAGCTCCACCAGCCGCTCGAAGGCCGGGTGCTGCGTGGGCTCGCCTCCCGTCAGGTTGATGATGCGCTTGTCCGGCGCCACCCGCCGCAGGTGCCCCAGGATGGCTCGCAGCTCGTCCTCGGACATGTGGTACGCGCCCGCGTTCCGGTTGTGCGTGTAGCAGATGGGGCAGTCCAGGTTGCACGCCGACGAGATCGGCACGATCGGCAGCTGCACCTGCTGCTCGTGCCTCGTGCACGGCCCACAGTCGTACGGACACCCCTGCGCCGCCTGCTTCAGCGCCACCGGCCGCTGCAGCGCTGGCGCCTCCTTCAGCAGCGACTCGTACCAGGCCGCGCTCGACGAGATGAGCACCTGAGCCGCGCCGTGCTCCGGGCAGCTCTTGCGCATCACCACCTGCCCGCTACTCCGCCAGAGCGTCGCCTCCACGCTGCGGAAACAGCGCGCGCACAGGCTCGTCGTCGTCCGCAGCAGCTCGTCCGCCATGCCTCGAGTGTACTTCCGGCACTCCGGGTGCGGCGCCCTCATGGCGCCGTGCATCATTTCCGCTCGCGGGCTCCACCTGCGTTCGAAAGGACACCGCGCCCGCCTCCGCTCTGTGCGTGCCCGTACAGATTTCCTCGCACTTCCAGCCCTTGTATGCCTCGAAGGGAGCCCCCCACAACCCCTTGAATCCAGGCCCCTTTCAGTCCTTTCGGCTGAGCGCACAAAAATTCATCCCACACGCAACTTCATGCGCTCACCGGAGACAATAAGGACATGAAAGTCCTCAACGCTCCGACCTCGACTCCGCGCCCCGCTACCTCTTCCGGTCCGAGCAGCAAGGCCCTCCCGCCCTCGCGCGGAAACGAGCTGGCGCCGCAGCGCTCCGTGGACGCGTTCGAGTCGAGCTCCCGAGGCACCCAGAGCCGGCCGGCGATGCTGACCGGTGAGCAGCCCTCCCGAGCCCTTGCGACGCCGCAGCCCACGCCCGGCCCCACGCCGGCTGCCGCCACTGGCCCCATCAGCCCCAAGGACATCCCGGCCGCGGAGTGGACGGTGTTCGTCCACCTCAACGCCGACAACAACCTCGAGTCCTTCGGCAAGGACGACATGAACGAGATGGAGGCCGGCGGCGGATCCATCCAGGGCAAGCTGAACCTGATCGCCCTGGTGGACGGCGGCGCGATCAACTCCGACGGCTGGAACACCGGCGCGCGGCTCATGTACGTGGGCAAGGACCCGGAAAACTCCCGCAAGATCGTCTCTCGCGAGATCGAGATCGATCCGAAGTCGGAGCTGGGCAAGATGCTCGCCGCCGGCAAGGGCGAGCTCGACACGGGCAGCCCCGAGGTGCTCCGCGCCGCGCTCGACTACGTGCAGCGCAACACCGAGTCCAAGCACTACATGGTGGACCTGTGGGACCACGGCAACGGCTGGCGCGGCGTCTCCTATGACGACAACCCCAGCAGCAGCCTGGACATGCACGAGCTTCAGAAGGCGCTCACCGGCCTGCCCCAGAAGGTGGACCTGCTCACCGCCGACGCGTGCCTGATGGCCACCGTCGAGGTGGCTGCCACGGCCAAGGCCATCGGCTCGGACTTCCTGGTGGGCAGCGAGGAGCTCGAGCCCGGCACCGGCTGGGACTACAAGGATCTGCTCGGCCGCATGGGCAAGCTGTTCCAGGGCTCCGGGAGCGTCAGCGCGGAGCAGATGGCCAAGGCCATCCAGGAGTCCTACGCCGCCGGGCCTCGCGACAACGTCACCATGTCCGTGACGAACCTGTCCAAGCTGGACGGGCTCAACAGCAAGCTGAACGACTTCAGCGACGCGCTCCTCCAGGCCGGCGGGCTGCAGAACGCCACCCTCCGCAGCGCGTACGACAAGGCGCTGCGCTTCGACGACGCGGACCAGATGGACCTGGGCGACTTCGCCAGGCGCATCTCCCAGGGCACGAAGGACGCCGCGCTGAAGAAGGCGGCGGACGCGCTCCTGTCCGAGCTCGCGGCGACGACCTCGGAGAAGGGCGCCAAGGGCGACCCGAAGTTCGCCGCGGCCACCGGCCTCTCCATCTACAGCCCGCGGGGCTCGGTGGACAGCGCGTACAAGAAGGAGGGCGCGGCCTGGCTGGACAGCCACTGGAACAACGTCATCAAGACGTACAGCGCCACGCCGCGCTCGTAGGCTACAGTCCCGGGCCCGTGGCCCTCCGAAAGAAGACGCCAGGCTCCCGTCCCGCGGCCAAGGCCGCTGCTCCGCAGGCCTTCCATGAGGCGGTGATGCGTGCCGTCCGAGCCATCCCCCGAGGCGAGGTGCGCTCCTACTCCCAGGTGGCGCTCTACGCGGGACGCCCGGGCGCGGCACGCGGCGTGGGCCGAGAGCTCAAGACGCTGTCGAATCTTCAGGCGGTGCCGTGGTGGCGAGTCGTCCGCTCGGGCGGGACGCTGGCGCCTTTCGTGGCCCACGAGCAGGCCCGTCATCTCCGTCTGGAGGGCGTCGAAGTCCTGCAGCGCGGCGAGGTGTTCCGCGTCAAGGTGAAGCGCTGAGCAGGCCTCAGCCGAGCGGCACCGCGGCCGGCGTCGGAGGCAGCCTCGCGAGGAGCTGAAGCACCCGCTCCAGCGGATCTCCGTCGGAGGCCTCCAGCCCGAGCGCCGCCGGGGTGGTCCGCACCTCCATCACCCGCTCCCTCAGCAGCGCCCGGCACTTCGTCACCGCCTCCTGGAGGATCTGCGCGGCCGCGACGCTCGTCACGGGCGCGCTGCCGGCCGCGACGCTGCGCGTGGAGAGGACTCCGGGGTCTCCTCGTCCCAGCTCGGGGACGATCAGCAGCGCCCGGTCGGGGAGCTGCTGGCCCGACGCGAGAGCCTTCGTGCCGCCGAAGAGGTCCGCCTTCCCGGCGCTGCCCGGCTCGCCCCGGAGGCGGAGATCGACGATGCGGAGGACGTCCCTCGCCTGGATGAAGCGGCGCACCCGGTTGCGCTGCTCCAGGATGAACTGCCCTCCCTCGATCAGCAGCCGCTCGCCCTGGATCAGGGTGACCAGGGGCAGCTCCCGATCCCAGGCGATCGACTCTCGCCCACGCGCCGTGAGCACCCGCGCCAGCGACTCCGCCTCCTCGAGCGAGGAACGGGAGCCGATGATGCGAGGCAGCGCGCCCCCGAGCACATCCCGCGTCAGCTCGGGGCTCAGTCCCAGCAGCCGCGCCATCTCACGCGTGTCCGCCGCGGCGGCGGGCTCGGGCCGCATCGCGACGAGGAACCTGCCTCTCGGGGCCACCCCTCCCTTCCGCGTGCTCTCCATCGGAAGCCTTCTCCTTCGACGGCCGCGCCGTGGCGGCTCAACCGTGGGCGGAGTCTACCGCGAGACTCCGGGAACGCGCCGTCAGGCGGCGCAGCGCCACATGGGACAGGCAGAAGCCGCCCAGCATGACCGCCGCGTTGAAGGCCCACGACAGCCAGACTCCGCCCATCACGTGGGCCAGCGGCCCCCACGCCTCGTGAGCGAGGTTCACGTTGAGCGCGGGATCCGTCACCCACCGGCAGAGCACCACCCACGCCGAGAAGCAGAGCCAGGCGGGCAGCACCACGCCGCTCGGCCATCCCCTGCGCCGCACCTCGAGGGCCCCGAAGACCAGCGGCAGCACGTGGACGAGCACCGAGCTCGGCGTCGTGTCGCGGGTGGCCAGCACATCGAGCAGCCAGCCCACGGTGCCGAACCCCACGTGCAGGAGGAACCCCATGGCCACCAGCCGGTGCCACCCCGAGAGCAGCCCGAGCGCCATCACCACCGTGGCCACATGGCACAGCCACAGCATCTCCTGCAGGTGGGCGGCGTCCTTCGTGGCGGCATGCAGCGCGAACGCGCCCAGGAGCGCCACGCCCAGCAGGCGCGAGGGGAGCTCCTTCATGGCGAGGGTTCCGCCAGGCCCAGCTCCCGACGCAGCACCGGATCGCGCCGGGGGTGCCAGATCTTCTGATCCAGGTAGTAGTGGTGCAGCGCCCCGCCCCAGTAGAGGGCCAGGAAGAACCGCCCCGCGTCCGAGTCATAGGGGAACAGCGCGAGCCCCGGCGAGGCCCCCCGGCAGGCGTTGACGACGAGGTACAGCAGCGACACCGCCACCAGACAGCCGTACGCCAGCACGGGCGCCCGTCCCAGGCGAGCGGCGAGCGTAGCCTCTCCCCCCGCCGCGTACCTGCGCCGGTTGGTGGCGAAGACGATGCCCAGGTACTGCACGCCGTGCAGCGTGCCGCCGACGATTACCACCGCGAAGGAGAGCTGCTCACCGTTGGTGGGGTTCGGCACGAGGGGCTCGAAGGCACCCACGAGGAAGTAGCTGAAGGCCGAGGTGCCCACCGCCACGAGCAGCGCATAGAGCCCCGGGCGCAGCGCCTCGCTCCGTCGCCAGCGCCGCGCGAGCAGGCCCGCGTAGCCCAGGATGACGGCGGCGGAGGTGGCCGCGAGCGCTCGCACCGCCCACTGCTCCTGGACGGACGGCTCGGGAGGCAACCCGAGCAGCGTGCGGTTCCCCGGGAAGACGAGCAGGTAGACGACGAACAGCAGCCACATCGTCCCGTGCAGGAAGGCCGAGTCCTGTGCACGCGCCCGAGGGCTGGCTCCGCCGAGGCGCTGGTAGATGGACATGATACCGAAGTGCTGGCGCACCGCATGGTGCACGGCCCAGAGGGCGGCAAACCCCAGGAACGCCTCGAACGGCGCCGGCGAGCCCAGCACCCGGCCCACCCCGAGCGCGATGAACCCCGGCAGCAGGAAGACGAGGCTGCCGAGCAGCAGCGGCGCTCGGGTGCGCCGCTCCTGGGGATCCAGGTAGGTCCTCACCCACGTGGCGGCGAAGTGTGGCCCATCCACCAGGCCCAGCCACACCCACCACAGCGGGACGACGAGCACCGGGGCCACGAGCACGAGCATCCCCGCCAGCACCGCGAGCAGCGCGGCGCCGAAGAAGAAGGCGCCGTCATAGCGGGCGCTCGCGATCCACCCCTGTCCGGTCATGGCCAGAGAAGGAGTATAGCCCCGCCCCCGGAACACGAACGCCGCTCGATCCGAGGGGACCGAGCGGCGCCGGGTGCTTCCTTCGCGGAGAGAGCGGCCTAGGCCGTCTTCTTCTCCATCTTCTCCAGGGTGATCTGCGGAGGCTCGTGCTTGGTGATCACCTGCTCGGTGATCTTGCACTCCTTCACACCCTCGCGGAACGGGACGTCGTACATGATGTCCAGCATCGCGTCCTCGAGGATGGCCCGGAGGCCACGAGCGCCCGAGTTGCGGCGCATCGCCTCGCGAGCGATGGCCCGCAGGGACTCCTTGGTGAAGGTCAGCTTCACCTTCTCGATCTCGAAGAGCTTCTGGTACTGCTTGATCAGCGCGTTCTTCGGCTGAGTGAGGATCGTGACGAGATCGTCCTCCTTCAGATCGTTCAGCGTGGCCACCACCGGCAGACGGCCGATGAACTCGGGGATCATCCCGAACTTCATCAGGTCCTCCGGCTCGGCCAGGGCGAGCAGCTCACCCACGCTGCGCTCCTCGCGGTGCGTGATCCGAGCCCCGAAGCCCAGGCCCTTCTCGCCCACGCGACGCTTGATGATGCCGTCGATGCCGTGGAACGCGCCGCCACAGATGAACAGGATGTTCGTCGTGTCGACCTGGACGTACTCCTGCTGGTTGTACTTCTTGCCACCGCGCGGAGTGACGTTGGCCCGGGTGCCCTCGATGATCTTGAGGAGCGCCTGCTGCACGCCCTCGCCGCCCACGTCGCGGGTGGCGCTCGGCGTGTCACCCTTGCGCGCGATCTTGTCGATCTCGTCGATATAGACGATGCCGCGCGAGGCCTTCTCCACGTCGTAGTCGGCGTTGTGGAGCAGGTTCTGGATGATGTTCTCCACGTCCTCACCCACGTAGCCGGCCTCGGTGAGGCTGGTGGCATCCGCGATGGTGAACGGGACGTTGAGGAAGCGCGCCAGCGACTGCGCCAGCAGCGTCTTGCCGCTGCCCGTGGGGCCGATGAGCAGGATGTTGCTCTTGCTCAGTTCCACATCCTCCGTGCCCTGGGCCTTCACCCCGGGACGAGGCCGCGCCGTCGCCTTCTTCTGGTAGATGCGCTTGTAGTGGTTGTACACGGCCACGGCGAGGACCTTCTTCGCCATGTCCTGGCCGATCACGTAGTCGTCGAGGAACGCCTTGATCTCCGTCGGCGTCGGCAAGCTGACCTGCGGCTTGCCCTCCTCGCGCTCGTTCTCGTCCGCGATGATGTCGTTACACAGCTTGATGCACTCGTCGCAGATGTAGACGGTAGGGCCCGCGATCAGCTTGCGGACCTCCCTCTGCGACTTGCCGCAGAACGAACATGACAGGTTGACGTGGTGCTCCTTCTTCACTGCTCGCCTCCGAGTTCGCCGGACCCCGGTCACCCGGAGCCTACATCACCGCCACACACCCGCTCGACAGGCTGCCCACGTCTCGAACAGCCGTCCGCGACAAAATATAGGCCCCCGGCCGACGCGCAGGAAGTCCAACGACGACATCCTTGTGCCGGACCCACATCCCCGAGGTGGGTCAGCGTTCGATAACAGTCGCTCAGGCGTTCGTCACGCTCGAGGCGAGCTCCTCGACCTCCTCCGCCAGGGCGGAGGCCCGCTCGGCGATGGCGGAGGGCACCCGTCGGCAGCCTGAGAGCTCGCTGGCAAGCTTCCGGGCGGCCTGGGCCAGCCGGCGCAGCTGCAGGTTCTCCGGGGGCGGCTCCGGGGCCGGCCGGGGGAAGCGCTCGGTGAACTCCTTCTTCAGCTCGGTGGGGGGCTTCTCCGGGTTCCAGATGCTGTCTCGCAGTGAACGGTACTCGGACGGGGACAGCTGCCCCCGGTCGGCCGCGTCCGCCAGGACCTCCACCACCTCGAAGGCGGGGGCCCGCTGGGGGAACTCCTCGTCCTTGAGGACTTCGGGGGCCTCGTGCTTGGCCAGGAAGCTGAACGAGCGCGTGAGCTTGAGCGCCGTCTGCTTGCGGATGTGGAGCTCCTTCAGACAGTAGGCCTCGAAGGACTCGTAGCCCCACTCCTCGTACTTGGCCTCGTCTCGCACCTGGACGAGCAGCTTGCCCAGCTCGGCCCAGGTGGACTTGAAGCGCTTGGCGGAGAGGAGGACGGTGTGCCGGAAGGTGCCGGCGGGAATGGACTTCGCCTTGTTCTGGAGGTCGGCTTCGACAGCGGTGGCCATGGCGGCGCTGTATCGCTCAGCCGCCTGGCCCGGGCAACAAATCCTGGGGGCTAGCTCCTCTTACCCACAGTGAAGGCCAGGCCCACCGACGCACGCTCGCCCGCGTACGGCTTGAAGGGCCACTTCTGAAGCTCGGTCAGCAGACACTCGTACAGCGGGCCCTTCTTGAACTGCGGGTTGTCCACGTAGAGCTTGGTCACCTTGCCGTCGTTGCCGATGACGAACTCGATGGGGACCTTGGCGTACATGCCCGGCTGGCGCTCCGCCTCCTCCTTGAGGCAGCGGAAGAGCGTCTTCTGGTTGTTCTTCACCACCTTGTTGATGGCGCCCTGGTCGAACTCGGTGGCCATCTGCAGGCCGTCCGGCTCGGAGGAGACGCTGCCCGAGGGCTTCTTCTCCGTCTTGGCCGACGCCACCGCCGAGGCCGGCGTGGTGGGCGTCTTCGGCTTCGGCTCGGTGGAGGGAGGAGCCTTGTCCGGCGCCTTCGGCGTGGTGGTCGGGTAGGCGATCAGGTCCTCATCGTCTCGGCGCGCCTGGGCCAGGGCGATGGTGGGCAATTCCACGGAGATGCCCTCGTACTCGTCCTCCTCGGCGCCGGGCCCGTGCACCGCCGCCCAGCGGGCCACCTGCCACGCGGTGATGCCGAGCGCCACCGTGACGGCCGCGGCGATGGCTCCGAAGATCAGCCGCTTGCGGTTGGTGCGCTCCCGCTCGGCGCGCACCTCCGCGTCCACCCGGGCCTTCGTCTGCGCCCGCGCCACGTGGACCTGGAAGCCCTCCACGTCGCCAATGCGCACGAAGTCCCTCTCGCCCGGCGGGGCGATGAGGGTGTCCGCGGTCATCTCGCCCGTGTAGAGCTTCTCCACGAGCTGATGCCCACTCAAAGGTCCGAGGACGAGATCGCCCTGACGGAACAACCACTGCTGCTCGCCCAACTCCGAATCGAGCTCTTGTCCGGCCACCATGCAGGGCGAAGTATCCTTGGCCCTCATCCACATCGCAACGCCCACCCCACCCCGAGCCCCCCTCCTTGATGCGAATTCCCGTCGCCCTGTGGATCTGGTACCACGGCGGACCCTTCCGAGGGTTCCAGCGCCAGGCTCTCGGGCCGACCGTCCAGGAGAGCCTGGAGGCCGCCCTCCAGACGGCGGGCGTGCCCTCGACGGGGGTGATGCCGTGCGGGCGGACGGACCGGGGCGTCCACGCTCGGATGCAGGTGGTGAGCTTCCGGATCGATCCCAGGGACACCCCCGAGGCACTCGCGACCCGCCTGCCTGCCCTGCTCCCGCCAGGTATCGGCATGTGCGTGGCGCGGAGGCCCCACCCGTCCTTCCATGCGCAGTGGAGCGCGGAGGGCAAGACGTACCGGTACCGGGTGCAGCTGGGAGGCACGGTGGCGCCGGAGTGGCGACCGTACGTGATGGAGGCGCGAGCGGAGCCCCGCCTCGCGCCGCACGACATCGCCCCCGGAAGGCTGGAGGAGCTCTTGCGGATGGCGGTGGGCCAGCGGGACTTCGTGGCGTTCCACGAGAACTCCAGCCCGCGCAAGCTACGCACGCTGGAGTCCGTCGCCGTGAAGGAGCTGGGCGGGGGGTTGTTCGAAGTCATCCTCCGAGGCGACGCCTTCGCGCGCTACCAGGTGCGCTACCTGGTGGGCTCGGCGCTGCTCACCGCCGCGGGGGGACTTCCGGAGGAGCGCTGGCAGGCCGCGCTCGAGACGGGAGAGCGGATCACCGGGCTCAAGGCCGAAGCGGCGGGGCTGGTGCTCTGGGAGGTACGCTACCCGGCGAAGCTCGATCCGTTCACCCCCGCCGAGCGGGCCGCTCCCCCCGGACTCCCGGAGGGGCCACCCTTTCTCGGCGCGCCGGAGGGGTGAGGCCCGTCAATCGACGAGCCGATCCTCGTACTTCACCAGCAGGTCCGAGATCGCCTCGCGCAGGTACTCGCTCTGCCGGATGCGCGTGCTGCGCGACAGCTCCTTGAGCGCGTCGAGCTTCTCGCGGGAGAGACGGAAGACCACTGAGGTGAGGCGGGGAGAAGTGTCCAAGTGCGAAACCTCCTACAGTTGCGCACACCATCTCACAGCACTTCGTGATCGCAAGAAAAGTCACCGTGATCCGATCGGGAAGCTCCACTGGAGGCCGATCGATGCCTCGGTGTCCACGCGCATTCCTGATCCGAACCCGAGCGACAGTCCGAGCCCCCCATATAAGGAGGTGCGATCCGTGAGCGTGCGGCGCAGGCCGAACCCTAAGCGAGGCCCCGCCCACGTCCCAGAAAACAGCCGGACGGCGGCGCCCAGATCAAAGAAGCTCTGCCACTCGTCCAGGCCGAAGAAGCTGCGGAAGCCGCTGATCAGCACCCCTCCCCTGCCCGCCTCGCCCAGTCCGCCGCGAGCGAGGAGGAAGAGCTCGTCGCGATCGTCGCCCACGGTGAGGCTGCCGCCCACGTCGAGGAGCACGCCCGGGCCCGTCTCGGCGCGATCACCGCGGATGGCGTTGGTGTAGCCGAAGCCGGGGCCCACCAGCAGGCTCACCGCGCGGCGCTGCTCGTAGTCCTGGGCGCTGGCGAGCGCGGGGGCGGTGAGCAGCAGGATCAACAGCGAGGGCCGCACCGGGGGTTCAGCTCACCACGGGCAGCGCGAAGCCCTGCGTCTGCGCCTGCGGCTTCACGCCCGCCGCCTCGTTCATGCGGCCGGAGCGGAACGGCTCGAGGTCCAGCGCCACGAACTTGAAGCCAATAGCCTTCAGCGCGGTGTTGATGCGCTCGCGCACGTCCGGGGCCAGGAAGCGCTCATACTCCTCGGCGGCCAGCTCGATGCGCGCCACCTCCTGGTGGTAGCGCACGCGGAACTGGCGGAAGCCCAGCCGCCGCAGCTCGGACTCGGCGCTGGCGATCTGGAACAGCCGCTCTCGCGTCACGGACGTGCCGTACGGGATGCGCGAGGCCAGGCACGCCATCTGCGGCTTGTCCCAGGTGGGCAGGCCCAGGTGGTGGCTCCAGGCGCGGATCTCGTCCTTGGTGAGCCCCGCCTGCGCCAGCGGCGACTGCACCTGGTGCTCCTTGGCGGCCTTGTGCCCGGGCCGGTGATCCTTGAAGTCGTCCGCGTTGAAGCCGTCCAGCACCACCGCGTAGCCCAGCTCCTTGCGGCGGGCCTCGCACAGATCGTACAGCTCCGTCTTGCAGAAGTAGCAGCGGTTGGTGGGGTTGGCGGCGTACTGGGGGTTGGCCAGCTCGTTGCTGGACACCACCTCGTGGCGAGCCCCCAGGCGGGCGGCCAGCTCGCGGGCCTCCTGCTCCTCCTCGGGCGCCACCGAGGCCGAGAGCGCCGTGATGGCCAGCGCTCGCTCGCCCAGCTCCTCCACGGCGATCTTCAGCACGAAGGTGGAGTCCACCCCGCCGGAGAAGGCCACCAGGGCCGTGCCATGGGCGCGAATGGCGGCGCGCATCGCCTCCAGCTTGGGGAGCGAGGCGTCACACAGGGCCTGGATCTTCTCGGGGCTCAACATGGCGCTGTCCTAAAGGAAAGGGCCCCCGATTGCACGCGCAACCCGGGGGCCCTGAGTGCTGATGGACGCTCCCTCGTTCGACGAGGGGCGGCGGTGACTACTTGCCGCGCTTGGCGCCCTTCTTCGGAGCCGCCGCGGGCTTGGCCACGCGAGCCGCGCGCGTCGCGGGGCGGGCCTTGGCGCCCTTGCCCGGCTTCTCCGGCTTGGCCTCGGGCTGCCGCGCCTTCTTCGGCAGCGGGTTGGCCTTCATCTTCTTGCCGGTGATGATCTTCAGCTCATCCGGCGTCACCAGGCCCAGGTCCAGCAGGGACTGGAAGATCTTCATCGCGCCGTCCTCGACACTCTCGGTGTCGGAGTGGATCGTCACCTCGGGCGAGGTGGGCGGCTCGTACGGCTCGGTGATGCCGATGAAGTTGGGGATCTCGCCGCTCAGGGCCTTCTTGTACTTGCCCGTCGTGTCGCGCTCGATCAGCTTCTCGGTGGGGCAGTCGACGTAGACCTCCACGTACTTGCCGATGACGCGGCGGTTCTCCTCGCGCACCGTCTTGTAGGGGCTCACGCACGGCACGATCACCGCGACGTTGTTGCGCGTGAGCAGCTGGGCCACATAGCCCAGACGCCGCACGATGGTGGAGCGCTCCTCCTTGCTGTCGCCCAGCCCCTGCCAGAGCTCGTCGCCAATCTCACCTTCGTCGAGGATCTCCACATTGCGGCCGACCTGGCGCAGGCGTGCGGCGATGTAGGAGGCGTAGGTGCTCTTGCCGGTACCGTGCATGCCGGTCAGCCAGAGCGTGAATCCAGTCGTGCTGGGCATAAGGACGCTTACTCCCTGCGCTCGAAGCGGTTGGACGCTCCGTGTGTGCGCGGCAGATCAAAAGACGGGCGCGTTATAGACGAAAACCCCAGCGCTTGACAATTGACACACACCTTTCCGCAGGTGGGGGAACCAACCGGCCAAGTGCCTGCTCTGACTGGGTTTTTGTCTGCCTTACGCCTGGAGCGGAACCGGACGGTCGAGAAATCCTCCCTCGAGCCATCGGAAGAGCCGTGCCTCGGCGGCTCGGCCGGCAACAATGGCAACCACAAGGTAGGATATGCCCGGAAGAACAGGCAGGCCTTCAGGCGCTGCCTGGGCCCGGTCCTCGGCGGAGAAGTCCGCGATTCCATTCACGTGAGAGTGGAACACACACGCGATCTGCTCCCCGCGAGCATCCGCCTCCTTATGGAGCGCCAGCCATTCCTGAGGCTCGAAGAGGTAGGCGGTGCGTGAGGTGCGAGGAAAACGCGCAGGATCGGCCGCGTGGTATCGATCATATGCGTTGAGCAGGCTTCGCACGCGCCAGGGCCCGTTGGCGCCGGCTCGCAGGATCACGCCGCAGCCTTCCTGCGGGTAGGAGGCCTCCAGGTGTCGGATGATTTCCGACAAGTCTGAAGGCAAATCCCACCCCATTTCCCTACCTTGCCCCACGGCACTTCGCGCACAGATGGAGGTCCATCTCGAGCACCTGTCCGGGCGCCACCAGCCAGCGGCCTCCCAGCTCCGGGCCCATTCCGAGCCGGAGCCGCTGGAAGACGAGAGCCCCAAGCGCGCCGAGCGCCACGCCCAGCACCCCCATGGGCGGCGTCCCCAGGTTCCGAACGGTCTCTCCGAAGCACCACACACAGCCCTGGGGGCCGCGGAACACCACCGCGCCGCGCGTTCCATCGCCTCCGAGCGCCACCCAGGGAGCCTCACCGTTCCAGGCCGAGGGCAGCTCGGCGAGCCGACCTCCCTCACGCGGGGTGGCCGCGTCCGCGTTCACGTCCGGGAGCACGCGGGCGAGGACCTCGGAGACAGGCCGTCCGATGTCCTCTGGAGTGACCAGGAAGCCAGCGGAGGCGGGGCATACCGCCTCGTCCGAGGCCACCACGGGTGTTCCTCCGGCGGCGAGGTAGGCGGCGGCGGTGAGCGCGGCGGGCCCGTCGCCCTCGATCTTCGCCCCACCCTCCAGCAAGGCCTCCTGCCCTCGCCCACCGACGTCCTTCAGCAGGATCTGCCGCGAGTAGCGAAGGATCTGCTCTTCACGCAGGGCCACGGGGCTAGCCTCCGGCCATGGCGGGGATGAGGGTGAGGCGATCCGAGTCCTTCACCGGCGTGTCGAGCTCCTGCAGGAAGCGGATGTCCTCGTCGTTGAGGAAGACGTTCACGTAGCGGCGCACGGCGCCCTTGTCATCGAGCAGCTTCGGGCCGAGGCCGGGGAAGAGCTTCTCCAGTTCGCGCAGCACCTCGCCCACGGTGGCGCCGCGAGCGGTCACCTGGTCCTGGTTGCGGGTAAAGCTCCGCAGGGTGGTGGGGATACGGACGTGGGCCATGGTCACCTTCCATGCTTTCGGAGCAGCAGGCGGTGGGAGCCGTCCGGCCGCGCCTCCAGGGTCAACACCTCGTGCCCCTCCTCGCGAGCGCTGCGAGGGACGTTCTTGAGCGGCTCGTCGCCCTTGAGGAACACCTCGAGCACCGCGCCATCCCCGAGAGACTCCAGCTTGAGCTTGGTGCGCACGTAGGTCATCGGGCAGACCTCGCGGGTGATGTCGAGGGTCGCCGTCACGTCGTGCATCGCGCGGCCTCCTCGGGAGAGACGAGCCTGGGGACCCTGCCCGGGGCGCAGCTGGCGCAATCGGGAGACCGAGGCACGCGCACCTTCCGCCCCGAGAGCGTCGCGCCATCGATGACATGGAGCACGGCCTCGCCGCGAGGTGGCCCGAGCAGGCCCGAGAGCCGCTCCAGCGCGAGCATGGCCTGGAGCGCCCCCACGAAGCCCGCCACGGGGCCGAGCACTCCCGCCTGGGCGCAGGTGGGCACTGCGTCCGGCGGGGGCGGAGCCTCATAGAGACAGCGCAGGCACGGGCCCTCGGGATCGATGCGCAGGGCCTGGCCCTGCATGCGCAGCACGCCGCCGTAGATGAGGGGGACCGCAGTCACCACGGCCACGTCGGACAGGAAGAACTTGGTGGCCGTGCCATCCGTGGCGTCGATGACGACGTCATGCGCTCGGAACAGGGCCTCGGCGTTGTCGACGTCCACGCGCTCGGTGATGGCCTCGGTGCTCAGGTCGGGGAAGGCGCGAGACAGGCCCGCCACGGCGGACTCGGCCTTGGGCCGGCCCACGTCCGAGGTGCGGTGCCAGAGCTGCCGGTGGAGGTTGGTGATGTCCACCCGGTCCGGGTCGGCCAGGGTGAGGTGGCCCACTCCGGCGTGCGCCAGGGCCAGGGACGCCGGACAGCCGAGCCCTCCCGCGCCCACCACCAGCACTCGCGCCTCGGAAAGGCGGCTCACGTGACATTCCTCCTCTTCAGACGCTTCCCCGAGCGGGCCGAACGAATATCCTCCGGCGCCGTGTCGTCCCACCCTCGGTAGCACAGTTCCTCGCCGTACCGTGCAGCCCTCGGGGCTCACCTGCCAGGACATATGAAAAAGCTGACCGGCGCGCTCGTCCTTTCGTTGTCCCTCCAGCTTCTGTCGGGCTGCCGCAGTGCCGGCGAGACCCGTGACGCGGAGGATGCTTCCACCCCCTCCAGCGTGCAGCCGACCCCCTCCTCCGACGACGCCAGGGAGGACGCCCAGAAGGTCCTCCCCTCCAAGGATGACGCGGGGACCACCACGGGAGCAGGCCAGCCCTCGGCGGGCGTGGACCTCGGCGGGATGAAGGCGGACTCCGGCACCGGCTCGGGGATGGGCCTGGTGGCGGGCGGCTCGGGCGCGAGCTCGGACCCGGGCACCCAGGCGGGGAAGACCTCTGCGGAGGGCTCCACCTCGGCGACGCTCTCGGAGGCGGAGCGGCAGGCGCAGGAGAGCTGCCTGGACAAGTGGCTCAAGAGCAAGAAGCTCGACCGGTACGGCAGCGAGGAGGGCACCATGTACATGGGAGGCACGCCCCTCTTCGACGAGCGCACTGGCGAGTCCCGCGACCGCCTGGACTTCGTCTACGCGCGTCACCCCGAGGCGAAGAAGGCCTGCGCCACCCCGAGCAAGAAGCCCGTCGCGCCGTCGGGTCCGGACACCTCGCCGGCCCCCAAGGAGACGACTCCCCAGAAGAAGAAGTAGGCGGGACCGGAGGTGCTCCCTCGGGCTCCGAGGGGGCATGCAGCGGCTCGGGATTCACGGAAACCCGGTTGCTCCCTTAAGCTGCCGGCCGTGACTGAGACCGACCTCGCCCACGACGGGGAGAAACCGGCGAACGACCTGCGCGAACGGGTGCGCGCGGTGCTGCAGCGCCGCAAGCTCACGGACAGTGTGTCCGCGGAGCAGGCCGCCGCATCCTGGGAGCAGGATCGCTTCGTGGCCCGGGCACGCGCGCTCTTCTACGCGCGCATGATGTTCCTCACGCTGGGCCTGCTGATCCTCGCGGTGCCCACCTGGTCGGGGTACTTCGGGCTGAACGGGCCGGTGGCCTTCGCCGGGTACTTCGCGATGCTGCTCTACAGCGTCGCCAACTTCCTGGTCATCGATCACCCGAAGGCCGGGCGCTGGGTGACGTACCTGACGCTCTGCCTGGACCTGATCACCGCCGTGGTGCTGATCGTGAAGCCGCAGGTGGGCGGAGGCCTCCAGAGCCCGCTGCTGGCCACGCAGCTGCTGTTCACCACGCTGTTCGCCATCCTCTACCCCAAGCCGCTGGCCATCCTTCCGCCGCTGCTGGCGCTGCCGGTGACGACGCGGCTGGACCTGCTGCTCAACCGCTCGGTGACGGCGATCGAGCTGCTGACGCTGCTGTGGTACTCGGCGCTCAACTTCATCATCGTCTACGTGCTGGTGTACCTGAACGAGCGAGAGGCCGCCGCCCACCGCGAGGTGGTGGAGCTGCAGGGCGATCTCAAGGAGCTGGCCATCGTGGAGGAGCGCAACCGGATGGCGCGCGAGATCCATGACGGCCTGGGCGCCTCGCTCTCGTCGATGATCATCCAGTCGGAGTACATCCTGGGGCTGGCGAAGGACGGGCCGCTGCGAGACGAGATCGGCGAGCTGAAGGCGACGGCCGAGGAGTCCATCGACGAGCTGCGGCGCAACCTGCGGATGATGCGCGAGGACTTCGAGCTGACGCAGGGCCTGGAGGACTACGTCAAGACGTTCCGGGACCGGACGCAGCTCGACATCCGCTTCGAGCGCTCGGGCGTTCCGCGCAAGCTGTCGCCGGACGCGCAGCTGGCCCTCTTCCGGATCCTCCAGGAGGGCCTGTCCAACGCCGCCAGGCACGCGCAGGCGCGGCAGGTGAACGTGAAGCTCGACTTTGGAGAGAACCGGGTGCACCTGACGGTGCGCGACGACGGCAAGGGCTTCGATCCCAAGAAGACGCCGCGCGGGCACTACGGACTGTTGAACATGCGTGAGCGAGCCTTGAAGCTGGGAGGCGAGATCATCGTGGACTCGACGCCCGGCGCCGGAGCGCTGGTGTCCTTCTCCCTCCCCTGCAACCCCTCGTGACGACCGGAGCCCCCGTGGAAGCCCAGCAGACGACGCCCACCGCCCCCATCCGCGTCTTCGTGGTCGAGGACCAGACCAAGATCCTGAAGAACCAGCTGCGCCTGTTCGAGGGTCACCAGGAGATCGAGATCATCGGCACCGCGCTGTCGGGCGAGGCCGCGCTCGAGGAAGTGCCCAAGGTGATGCCGGACGTGCTGCTGCTGGACCTGGGGCTGCCGCGCATGAGCGGCATCGACGTGACGCGAGCGGTGAAGGCCAGCTACCCGAAGGTGGAGATCCTCATCTTCACGATCTTCGACGAGGAGGACAAGGTCCTCGAGGCGGTGAAGGCGGGCGCCTCCGGCTACCTGCTCAAGGGCGCGCCGGTGGACAAGATCATCGAGGCCATCAAGGAAGTGCGCGCCGGCGGCACGGTGATCCAGCCGAACCTCGCGCGCCGGCTGCTGCGTCACTTCCGCGTGGATCCGGACAGCGCGCCCCTGCCCACCCAGCCCGCGCCCGCCACGCCCGAGGCCGCGCCGCTCCCCGAAGCGGAGGCCACGCCCGCGGCCGCGCCGGAGGCCTCCACCAGCTCCTCGTCGGACGAGCCGCCGATCAAGCCCCTGTCCGATCGCGAGCGGGAGATCCTTCAGCTCATCGCCAAGGGCGTCTCCAACAGCGAGGCCGCGAAGCTGCTCAACCTGAGCAAGGCCACCATCCGCACGCACCTGGAGCACATCTACCGCAAGCTCGAGGTGACCAACCGCGTGGAGGCCGTCACCGAGGGCATCCGCAAGGGCCTCATCTCCGTGTAGATCCGTCAGACGGACGCCACCGCTTGCGTCGCCGTCTCCAGACAATCTCAAAGAGTGGAAAAAACCGTCATGGCCAAGCTGAACCAGATCATCGCCGTCGAGAAGGGCATCAAGAGCCGCTCGCACCAGGAGCTGAGCGACGCTCACCACGCGCTGCAGAAGCCCGCACTTCTGGCGGGTATCGCGCGCACCTATCAACCCAAGGACGAAGAGGGTGAGAAGTTCCCCCCCGAGTCCACCCGCGTCCAGGTCCGCGCGGAGGAGCTGCTCAAGAAGACGCAGGAGATCCTCACCCGCCTCTTCGATGTCACCGCGACCAAGGACCTCACCAACTGCCGGGCCAAGGCGGACGTCGTCGTCGATGGGCGAGTCCTCCTGAAGAACGTGCCCGCGACGTACCTGCTCTTCCTCGAGAAGCAGCTGGTGGATCTGCACACCTTCGTGAAGAAGCTGCCGGAGCTGGACCCCAGCGAGATGTGGGTCCCGGACGCCGCCCAGGGACTCTGGGCCACCGAGCCGGTGCAGACCGCGAAGACGAAGAAGGTTCCCCGCAACCACATCAAGGCCGAGGCCACGGAGAAGCACCCCGCCCAGGTGGACGTGTACTACGAGGACATCGTGGTGGGGTACTGGAAGACCGTGAAGTTCTCGGGCGCCCTGCCGGCCGCGCGCATCCAGGACATGCTCGAGCGGGTGGAGAAGCTGCAGCAGGCCGTGAAGTTCGCCCGCGAGGAGGCCAACAACACCGAGGTCGAAGAGATGAAGGCCGGAGATGTCGTGTTCGGCTACGTTTTCGGTGAGCGTCACCGCTGACCGAAAGGTTTGGAGTGCAAGCTCAATCTGAAACTCAAACTGATGCGGAGCGGTCCCTTCTTCACTGAAGAGTGCAGGTTCGAGCCCTGCCCCCGCCACTCACCTCACGGCGGGGTAGCCCAACCAGGTAGAGGCAGGTGAAGAAGCCCGTGAGGCACCCCACGTTCAGACTCTCACTCCAGACTCAGTATCCGCTGTCGCAGGCCTGATCGACTGTCCGCAGCCCCCACCCTCGAGATGCCGGTGCAATTCCGGCCCGCCTCTTCCGAAGCACCCTCATGAGGCGGTAGCTCAATCGCAGAGCGCGAGGACTCAAACTCAGCAGCGGACTTAAACGTGCAGGCCTCACCCAATGGCAGCACCCCGAGCCCGGCCAGGAGGATACCCTGGTCGGGCTCACTTTTTTCCGAGCGCTACTGGACGCCGTCGAAGGTGGCCACGCTGTCGTTGGTGAGCCCCGAGGCGTTCGCCTCGTCGGTGTCCACGTGCATGTCCAGGGCGTACTGCTCGTTGACCCGGACGATCACGTCTCCGAAGACGGTCTCGCGCTCGCCCTCGACGCGGATGCGGATGACGCTCTTGTCCCCCACGCCGAAGCGGCGCGCGTCGTCCGGGTGCATGTGCACGTGGCGATGCGCCAGGATGACGCCATGGTCGATGGCCACCGTGCCCTTCGGGCCGCGCAGCGTCAGGCCGGGCGTGCCCTCGAGCTTGCCGGACTCACGCAGCGGCGGGTTCACTCCCAGGGTGATCGCGTCCGTGCGGGCCACCTCGACCTGGGTCTCCTTGCGCAGCGGGTTGATGATCGCCACGCGCTCGATCTCTCCCTTGGGCCCGACCAGGTCCACCGTCTCGCGGCACACGTACTGGCCGGGCTGTGACACCGGGCGGCGCTCGGTGAGCTCATAGCCCTCGCCGAAGAGCGCGGCGCAGTGCTCCTTGGACAGGTGCACGTGGCGCACGCTGACGCCTACCGGGATGGCATGGCCGGTGACGCGCTGCCGCGCCGCCGTGGGCCCCGCCGTCACCCGCACGACCTCGCGGGCGATCATCCGCTCCTCGTCCGTGGCGACGACCAGCACCCGGGTCGGCGCGCGCGGAGAGGCGATGTCCACCACGCCGCCCGAGCCGCGCGCGTCGCAGTGCTGGTTCTTGTCGGCATCCACCACCACCCCCATGTAGACGAGGGCGTCACACACCGCCGAGCGCACCTTGACGCTGTTCTCGCCGATGCCGCCGGTGAAGACGATGGCGTCCGCTCCGCCCAGCACCGCCGCGTACGCGCCGATGTACTTGCGGATGCGGTGGACGAACACCTCGATGGCCAGGCGGGCGCGGGCGTTGCCTCCCGCGGCGGCCTGCTCCACGTCACGGAAGTCCGAGGAGACGCCAGAGATGCCGAGCAGGCCCGACTTCCGGTTCAGCGCCTCGTCGATGGCGTCCGGAGACAGCCCCTGCCGCCCGAGCACGATGGAGAGCGCCGGGTCCACATCGCCCGAGCGCGTGCCCATCACCAGCCCCTCGAGCGGCGTCATGCCCATCGAGGTGTCCACCGAGCGGCCGCCGTCGATGGCGCTCACCGACGCGCCGCCGCCCAGGTGGCAGGTGATGAGCTTCAGCCGGGAGAGGTCCGTCTTGAGGAACTCGGAGGCGCTGGCCGCCATGAACTGGTGGCTCGGGCCGTGGAAGCCGTACCGGCGCACGCCGCGCTCGAGGTACAGCTCATACGGCACCGCGTAGAGGTAGGAGTGCGGCGGCAGCTCGCCGTGGAAGGCCGTGTCGAAGACCGCGACGTGGACGGCGTTCGGGAGCGCGGCCTGCGCCGCCTCGATGCCCGCCAGGTTGGCCGGGTTGTGGATGGGCGCGAACTGCGCGCACGTCGAGATGATCTCCTTCACCTCGGGGGTGATGACGCACGGGCGCACGAGCTTCTCGCCGCCGTGCACCACCCGGTGGCCCACCGCGCGCAGCTCGGAGAGATCCTTGAGCGCGCCGCCCGGGCTCGTCAGCCGGGCGAGCACCGCGTCGAGCCCCGCGCGCATCGTGGGCGCGGGGATCTCCGCCTCCGATCGGGTCGGGCCGACCCGCCACCTGTGGAGCGCATGAGGCGAGCCGACCCGCTCGACGACGCCACCAGCGAGGATCTCCTCGGTGTCCATCTCATACAGCTGGTACTTGATAGAGGTGCTGCCGACGTTGATGACGAGGACTTTCATGGCCCGCCCATAGTGCCGGGCCTCGCCTCGGGCGTCGAGAGAAGCTCACTGCTCCAGCAAGCGCACAGGCTCGCCGCCATTGGCGCGTCGCACCAGCCTCCGCCCCCGGACTACAGGTTGGCGAGCCGCGCCTGGGTCCGCTGAGCCCCCATGGCCCGCGCGTAGTCGAGCGCCGTGCGTCCCCCCTCATCCTGGCGCCCCGGCGCCGCGCCCCGAGCGAGCAGCAGCTCGAGCACCTCCAGCCGATCGAACATGGCCGCGAACATGAGGGCCGTCTTGCCATCCGGTCCCGCGCCGTCGACCTGGGCGCCGTGGTCCAGCAGCAGTTGCGCCGTCGCGACATCCCCCTTGAAGGCCACACCGGCCAGCGGCGTCTGCCCCCGGTCGTTGGTGCGCTCCGGATCGGCGCGGTGCGCCAGCAGGAGCCGCGTGGCCTCCACGTGTCCGAGGTAGCTCGTGAGCATCAACAGGGAGTCTCCTCGCTCGTTGCAGACGTTGACGGGGACGCCCACCTCGAGGAGCCAGGCCAGGCGGTCCACCTCCCCTGCCCTCGCGCACCGGAAGGACTCCCGGGCCAGGGCCATCACTTCGGCGTCGATCTTCGTCGCGGGCGAATCCTGAGTCTGTGTCTTCATGGCAAGGTCCTCGGTTCGAGAGTGGAAGAAGGGAATCAGCGAGACTGCCGGCGCTTGTGGACGGCCGTCGCGACGCGGGCGCCGTACTCCTCGTCGGCGTTGCGGAAGTGGGAGACGCAGCGAGCGATGATGTCCTCGCGGCTCACCTGCGAGAGGCTGCCCGCGATGTTCGCCACGAGCCGCTCGCGCTCCGCCTCGCTCATCACCCGGTACAGGGCGCCGGCCTGCACGAAGTCGTTGTCCTCGGCGTGGCGCACGGGGATGTAGGTACCGGAGACGCCCGAGACGGAGACGCCCAGGCCCGAGCTCTCGTTCGTCTGCACGGGGCCGTCGAAGCTGTTCGGCTCGTAGTTGCGGCTCCGGCCTCCGTTGCCGTCGAAGCGCATGGCGCCGTCACGGCCGTAGTTGCGCGCGCCGCCCGGAACGCCCTTGGGCGAGTTCACCGGCAGGCGCGTCCCGTTGATGCCCAGCCGGTAGCGCTGCGCGTCTCCGTAAGCGAAGAGGCGCGCCTGCAGCATGCGGTCCGGCGAGGGGCCGATGCCCGGGACGAAGTTGGCGGGATCCATCGCCGCCTGCTCCACCTCGGCGAAGTAGTTGTCCGGAGCCCGGTCCAGCACCATCCGACCCACCTCGATGAGCGGGTAGTCCTTGTAGGGCCACACCTTGGTGAGATCGAACGGGTTGAAGCGGTAGTTCTGCGCGTCGGCCTCGGGCATCACCTGCACCTTGAGCGTCCACGAGGGGAACTCGCCGCGCTGGATCGCCCCGTACAGGTCCCGCTGGTGGTACTGCGGATCGCGTCCGCCGATCGCCTCGGCCTCCTCGGAGGTGAGGTTGCGGATGCCCTGGTGGGTCTTGAAGTGGAACTTCACCCAGAAGCGCTCACCCGCCGCGTTCACCCACTGGAAGGTGTGCGAGCCGAACCCGTCCATATGACGCAGCGTGGCGGGGATGCCCCGGTCTCCGAAGAGCCAGGTGAACTGGTGCGTGGCCTCGGGCGAGTACGAGAAGAAGTCCCAGACGTTGTCGGGCTCCTGGCAGTTGGTGAAAGGGTCGTACTTCTGCGAGTGGATGAAGTCCGGGAACTTGATGCCGTCACGCAGGAAGAAGATGGGCGTGCTGTTGCCCACCACGTCCCAGTTGCCGTCCTCGGTGTAGAAGCGGACCGCGAAGCCGCGTGGATCCCTCGCGGTGTCGGGCGCGCCCCGGGAGCCGGCCACGGTGGAGAAGCGCACGAAGACCTCGGTGCGCTTGCCCTCCTGGCTGAAGAGCTTCATGCGCGTCCAGCGCGCCACGTCCGGGTTCGTCACCTCGAAGTGGCCGTAGGCGCCAGAGCCCACCGCGTGCACCACGCGCTCGGGGATGCGCTCCCGGTTGAAGCGAGCCAGCTTCTCGATGAGGTGGTGGTCCTGCAACAGCACCGGCCCCGTGGGGCCGGCCGTCTGCGAGTGCTGGTTGTCGGCGACGGGTGCGCCGGCTTCGGTGGTGAGATGGGAACGCGTGGTCAAGCGGCCTGCTCCTCGTGGGTGGGTGACGCCACGAAAAGTAGAGAGGGCGCGCTGATTTGCCCAAGACATCGTTCCGATGACGCTGATAGCACGCGACTATCAGCACCCCTCCACGGAATAAATCGCGCGAAGGGAGTTCATTTTCATGAGGTGACCATGAAAGCGATCTCCTTCGCAGGCGCGCTCACGTTGGCAACCGTGGCGTTCGCGGGTGACAACGCCGCTCCCCCGCTCCCACTCGGACTCTCCCCCAAGCTCTACGAGCTGACCGTTCCCAAGCCCCCTACCCCGGCCCAGGTGGCGCTCGGGGAGAAGCTGTTCAACGACAAGCGGCTGTCCGCCGATGACTCGGTGAGCTGCGCCACCTGTCACGACCCGGCCAAGGCCTTCGCCGACGGCAAGGCCCAGGCGGTAGGCATCAAGAACCAGGTGGGCCAGCGCAACAGCCCTACCGTCCTCAATGCCCTCTTCCTGGCCACCCAGTTCTGGGACGGCCGGGCCGGCACCCTCGAGGACCAGGCCAAGCTGCCCATCCTCAACCCCATCGAGATGGGCATGCCCTCCCCGGAGGCCGTCGTCACCAAGGTGAAGGCCATCCCCGAGTACAGCGCCGCCTTCAAGCAGCTCAACGGCCGCGACGTCACCTATGACGACATCGCCGCCGCCATCGCCGCCTTCGAGCGGACGAAGCTGTCCGGCAACGCCCGCTTCGATCGGTTCCTCGCGGGCGACTCGAAGGCCTTCTCCGCCCAGGAGAAGCGCGGGTGGGCCCTCTTCAACGGCAAGGGCCGGTGCAACTCCTGCCACGCCGGCAACGCCGTCTCCCCCCTCTTCTCCGATCAGAAGTTCCACAACATCGGCATCGCCGCGCACAAGCAGGACTTCGTGCAGCTCGCCTCCGAGGCGATCCGCGTCGTCCGCGCCGGCGATGAGCAGCAGATCGACCGGCTGGCGCTCGAGACGAAGTTCTCCGAGCTGGGTCGCTTCCTGGTGACGCGGAAGGAGAACGACATCGGCTCCTTCAAGACGCCCACGCTGCGCAACATCGGAGTGACGGGGCCGTACATGCACGACGGCTCGCTGACCACCCTGTGGGACGTGATGGACCACTACAACAAGGGCGGCATCCCCAACCCCTACCTCGACGGGGGGATGCAGCGGCTGGGCCTCACCGAGCCGGAGATCGACGATCTCGTGGCGTTCATGTTCGCCCTCACCTCGGACGACTTCCAGGCCCTGGAGAAGAAGGAGTTCGCCCGCCAGCGCGGCCTGAAGAACAAGCGCCCGGAGCGGGACACCGACGCGGCGATGGGAAAGAAGGGCAACCTGGGCGATCTCGCCCCCAACCCCGACATCAAGAACCCGGCCGATGTGGGGCTGTACGGTCCGGTCGTCAAGGCGGAGAAGTGACATGCGCAAAGGCGTGAAGAGCATCGAGACGAAGCACTACGAAGAGCGCGACTCCTTCTTCGACGGGCTGCGGCGCATGGACCGCCGGGGCTTCATGCGGCTGGCGGGCCTGTCCGCCGGCATCGCCGCCGCCAAGGGGCTGGTGACGCCGCAGAGCTTCCAGCTCATCAGCGTCGCGGAGGCGGCCCCGAGCGCCAGGCCGAAGTTCTCCTTCGCGTACATCTCGGACTCGCACCTGTACAAGAAGGAGCTCAACGACCGGTTCGTGCGCTCGCTGGTGCGCGCGGTGGATGATGTCAACCGCCTGGATCCCCAGCCGGACTTCGTCCTCTACGGCGGCGACCTGGCGCAGCTCGGCCAGAAGGAGGAGCTGGATCTCGGCAAGCAGATCCTCAAGAGCCTCAAGGCGCCGGTGAAGATGATGGTCGGGGAGCACGACTGGTTCCTCGACATGGGCGAGCACTGGCGCGCGCTGTTCGGCGAGCCGCAGTACTCGTTCGATCACAAGGGCGTCCACTTCGTCACGCTGATGAGCGTGAACGAGAAGGACTTCTGGACCGCGCGTGGCATGACGCCCATGGAGCGCATGCAGACGGTGGCCGGCCTGGACAACGGCCTCCAGTCGCGCTTCGAGGTCGGCCAGCCCGGCCGCGAGTGGCTCAAGGCGGACCTGGCCAAGGTGGACAAGAACACGCCCATCGTCGTGTTCAGCCACTCGCCGCTCTACAAGTACTACAAGCCGTGGAACTTCTGGACGGACGACGCCGACGACGTCCAGGCGCTGCTCAAGCCGTTCAAGAACGTCACGGTCATCCACGGCCACACGCACCAGATGCTCTCGAACCAGATCGGGAACATCTCCTTCCACGGCATGCTGTCCACGGCGTGGCCCTGGCCCTACGCGCCCGAGGGGCTGCCGTCGCTCACCGTCCCGATGAACCGCCCGGACCCGTTCAGCAACTTCGACGGCTGCGGCGACGGCCGCATGGACGTGCTCGAGGGCGGGCTCGTCGACAAGCTCTACAACCTGTGGGACCGCGATCCCGTCACCGTGAAGGCCACGTACCTGGCCAGCAACGGCAAGCAGGATCGTCCGCCCTCTTCTCGGCTCCCCCCCTACTAGGACCTGGCGATCATGCACGTGCGAAAGACTCTCAGCCTCGCGGCGCTCGGACTCGGGATCGGCTTCGGTGGCCTCTCCACCTGGCAGACGGCCTTCGCCGAGACCCCCGCCCAACCCAAGCACAACGTCCCCCGCTCGAAGGACGGCGACGTCGTCATCGCCCTGTGTGACGGCGAGACGACTCTCGAGGTGGACGGCGTCAAGGATCCCTCCGCCATCTCCCGCAAGCAGGCCCAGGACATCTCCGACCAGCTGATGCTGCAGTGGCGCAAGAAGAACCCGGACGCCAACTGGGATCCCCCGGGCCAGCTCGTCGCCCAGGCCAACCCGCCCACGCCTCCCGCCGCGGCCAACGCCCCGGTGAAGAAGGAGGGCGTGACGGCCTCCTCGAACCCCGACCAGGCGGCCCGCCGCGCTGCTTCCAACACCCAGGACGGCCACACCTACGGCGCCTTCAGCGCCCGCGACGAGGCCATCTGGAAGGAGTCCACCGAGCAGGCCGTGCGCGAGGGACACAAGGTGTTCCACGACGCCAAGACGCTCGGCAGCACCGTGGCCATCTCCTGCGACATGTGCCACCCGGACGCCTCGAACACGCACCCGGAGACGTACCCGAAGTACCAGGTGCAACTGGGCCGTGTCGCCCTGCTCCGCGATATGATCAACTGGTGCATCGAGAACCCGGTGCGCGGCAAGCCGCTGGCCGAGGACGATCCGCGGATGAAGCAGATGGAGGCCTACATCATGGCCCAGCGCAAGGGCGTGAAGATGGAGTACGGCAAGCACTGAGGAGGCACGCGACACCTCTGCATGTGGAGACGACGGCCCCAGCCCACGCGGGATCCCGCGTTCGATCGTGAAGCGCTCGGCCACCTGGCCGCGCTCCATGACACGGCCTTGCGTCTGTGCGGTGACGCGGCGGAGGCGCAGGACCTCACGCACGACACGTACGTGAGGGCGCTCAACGCCGCGGACCGCTTCGAGCCGGGCACCTCGCTCAAGGCGTGGCTGCTGACCATCCTGCACAACCTCTTCCGCACGCGGCTGAGGGACAAGGGCCGCCACGCCGAGCTCGAGCTGGACGATGGGTCGGCGGAGGTGGCTGTTGCGCCCACTGGCGAGGAGGTGTGGCACGCCGTCACGAGCGCTCAGCTCGACTCGGCGATGGAATTGTTGCCACCGAAACTCCGCGAGGCGGTGGTGCTGCGCGATCTCCAGGGTCTGTCGTACAAGGAGATCTCGCAGGTGCTCGACCTGCCTGTCGGAACCGTGATGTCACGCCTCCACCGGGGCCGGGAGGCGCTGAAGGCGAGCCTGGTGCCTCTGATGCAGGGCGAGAGCGTCCCGGCGCACAAGCGAGATGTGAGATGACGGTGTCCTGTGACAGCGTGCGGAACTGGCTGTCGGCCTGGATCGACGGCGAGCGCACCCCGCTCTCGTCGGAGGATTTCGAGCGCCACCTCGCGGAGTGCGCGGACTGCGACAAGGCGGCGCGCACGCTGCGTGGGTTCCTCCGCACGGTGGCCTCCGCCTACGTGCCCGCGGCGGTCCCCAGCTCCCTGGAGGCCTCCGTCCGCGGCGTGGCCCGGCGGCGCTCGGCCCTGAGGCGGTTCGCTCCGGTGATCGCGGCCATGAGTGCCGCCGCGGCCGTGGCGCTGGTGGTCTTCACCCTGCTCCGCCCGGCGCCGGTGCAGGCGGCCTCGCTGGCGGAGGCGGCGGCCTGGGCGCACGAGGGCCTGGCCTCCGGTGTCCTCCCGCTGGACGTGGAGGGCGGCAACGCGACCGAGCTGTCCCGGTGGCTCACGGAGCGCGTGGGCTTCCAGGTGGTGCTCCCGAAGCTGGAGGACTCGACGCTCGAGTTCCACGGCGGCCGGCTGGTACCGCTGGAGGGTGCCTACGCCGCCGTCGTGAGCTTCGAGCGCAACGGAGAGCCGGTGAGCCTGGGCATCGCGCCCCGGCACGCGGAGGGCAACCTGGCGGACGCTCCGCGCACGGAGCTGTTCCGGAACATGAAGTTCTCCACGCGCACCGTCCGCGGCCTGAGCGTCATCAGCTGGAGCGAGGGCTCGCTGAGCTACGCGCTGGTGTCTCGCGTCCCGGCCACCGGGCGCGCTTCCTGCGCGGTGTGCCACGGGGCGAAGTCGGGCCTCAAGAGCGTGGACGAGTTCCACGGGATGCGGTGAGCCTGGGCACGCAGCCCAGGCCCGCGGCCTCAGTCGTCCGGCAGCTCGATCCGCGATGAGGTGACGTACCGAGTGCGCTCCCGCGCCGTGAGCTCCTTGCGTCCAGGCAGCGCCTCCACGCAGCCCGCCAGCGTCTCGAAGTCGACGGGGTGCAGGCGCAGCTTCGCATCACGGCCCATGGCCGCCACCCACTTCCCGTCCTCGGTGAAGGCTCCCCAGAGGAGCCGGGTGGTCTCGGAGTCCAGCACGGCCGACGTCACCCACTCCTCGCCCGCGGGCCGCCAGAGGTGCGCGCGGCCCACGTCATCCGCGGAGAACAGCGTCGTGCCATCGGAGCTCCAGGAGAGGTGATCGATGGGATGGCGCCGATGCTGCCCGCTGGCGATGAGATCGTCCCCATTGGTGTCCCAGAGCGCCACCGCGCCGCTCTCGTCGCCCGTGGCGAGCAGCGCCCCGGTCGGATTCCACGCGAGGTGCTTGATCGGATACCAGTGCTGAAGGGTCAGCACCGGCCCTCCCTCGGAGGGCCCGTCGGCGCCCACGCTGTAGAGCCGGACGCGTGAGTCGTTGCACGCGACGGCGAGCACGTCCCCTCGCGGGTTCCACGCGAGGTTCCACGTCCCGTCCGACTCCTCGCCTCCCAGGAAGGTCTGCCCGTCCTCCTGCTCGGGATTCCACAACATCACCGAGCCGCCCCACGCCACCCAGCGGCCCAGCGCCAGGCGCTTGCCGGAGGGATGCCACGCGATCTGGGTGGGCAGCAGCCCATGCGGCATGTGCTCCGCGATGAGCTTCCAGGTCTTCGCATCCCAGATGGACAGGCGGCCCTCTTCCCGCAGCGCCACGCGGGAGCCGTCCGGGCTCCAGTGGACGTAGACGTTCTCGAACCAGCCTTCCTCCCACTTCTTCGGGAGCGGCTCGCCCGGGCTCCAGGGCCTCAGCTCCCAGCGCTTGCTCGAAGGGTTCCGCACAGGGAGCGCGGCCTGCCGCAGCTGGGGATGGAAGACGCCCCAGATGAGGCGCCCCTCCGCGGGCAGCGGCAGCTTCACGCCCTGCGCCGGCCAGTGGAAGTCTTCCGGGCTCTTGCCGTGAGGCTTCCGGGCGGTGAACTCCTTCCAGGAGCACCGCACGGGCCCTCCCTCCGTGGGAGCCCACACGCGCGTGCTCCCGTCGACGCTGGCGGTGGCGACGTGCTTCCCATCCGGGCTCCAGCCCGCCTGGAGGATGAGGCCGGAGTGTCCCCCGAGCCACGCGAGCTGCCGGCTGCTGGCGATGTCCCAGACGCAGGCCGCATCCCCGCCCCAGGTCAGCGCCAGCTCCGGCTGCTTCGGGTTGGGAAGGATCTGCTGCATCGCCCCCTCTCCCTCCACGCGAAGCACCGTCATCAACCGCCCCAAGGCGTCCCAGACGTGCAGCTCGCCCCGGTCGGGCAGCGTGCCCAGCAGCTGGCCGTTCCGGGTCCACGCCACCTGGCCAACGCCCAGCCCGTGCGTCTCGAGCACGAGCGGCTCGGAGCCCGCGCCCGGGCGGAGGATGCGCGCCCCCTGCGTCCCACCCACCAGCAGCGCGCTCGCGTCCGGGCTCCAGGCGAGCACCCTCGCCCCTGGGAACGGGAAGCTTTGGAGCTTCTCCAGGCCCGCCTTGCCGACCTTCCAGACGTGGACCTCGTCACGGCCCACCGTGGCGAAGCGCAGTCCCGCAGGCTCCGGCGCCCAGGCCGCCTTCTCGACGTGGCCGACCCCTTCGAGCCCCGCCGCCATCCCATACTGGGACGCCTTCTTCCCCAAGGGGAACGCCGCCGCGGAGCGGTTCTCCTCCGGGCCATACGTATGGCCGGCCGCGAGCAGATGCGCGCCCGTCGGAGAGAACGCGAGCCCCCACTGATCCCACGTCCCCACGCTCCCGTGGTTCCGCGGGGTGAGCCCTTCGGGCGAGGTCTCCCAGAGGATGAGGCCGGAGTCGCTCCCGCTGCTGGCCAGCAGGCGCCCATCCGGGGACCACGCCAGGTGGCTGACCTGGGGATCGCTCCCTCCGGGATGGGCATCGACGGTGCAGAGCGGCTCCTGCCGCGTCACGTCGTACAGCACCAGCGAGCCGTCCTTGTACCCCACCGCGATGCGCTGGCCCTCCAGGCTCCAGGCGAGCGCCGTCGCGGCGACCTTGGAGTCGAAGCGGCGCACCAGCAGGCCCCGGTGATCGAGCACCGCTCTCAGGAGCCGATCCGTCTCGCTGGAGCGATCGAGCCGCGCGATCTCCAGCGCGAGCAGCCGCAGAAGCTCGGGATCGCCCTTGCCTCGCAGGCGCTCGAGCTCCAGCTGCAGCCGGCGGACCTGGGCATCCACCAGGGCCTTGCGCAGCACATCCTTGCGCTCGCGCAGGGCGTTATCGAGCCAGATGGCATACGCCGCCTCCACCTCCGCGGTCTCCACCTGCTCCAGCGACACGCGGCTGGCGGCGCCCTTGAACCCCTCCATGACCCTGCCCGCGGAGGTCAGCGTGGAGGACTGGGGCACACCCGCGGCGATGAGGTGCTCGAGGGCGAGCCGGGCCCGCGCCTGCGCCTCCTCCCGCGTTCCCGCCGTGGCGACGACCTGGAACGAGGTGATGTCCTTGCGCTGCTGGAGGAAGTCCACGAGCTCGGCGAGCACGGTGCGCTGGCACAGGGGCTCGATCCCGGTCTCCGTGAAGAACACCAGCTCGTTCAGGTCGACGCGGCGCTGCTCCTCGCGCCACTGCACGAGCGAGACGGGGTTGTTCAGGCGCGAGCGCCACAGCGCCCGCACCTCGAGCAGGGCCTGGCCGAGCTCGAGGCTGTCCTCGGCCTCGTCGACGATCTCGCGAGCCCGGTCGAGGCCGAACATGGTGGCGGAGTTGTACTTGGGGCTGTAGACGACCACCTGATCCGCCTGGGAGATCTGGGACTCGCCAGCCGCGCGGCCGATCAGCGTGAGCATCCGGAAGGAGTCCTCCACGCGCAGCCGAGGATCCACCTGGTTCCAGAAGGAGCGCATCAGCGGGAAGCGCGAGAAGCGGCGACCGCGAGGCCTCAGCCGGGGGATCGGGTTGGAGGCGATGAGCAGGTCCGCGCCCTCGGCCCGGAGGACGTTCACCGGCACGTTGGCCACGAAGCCGCCGTCCAGCAGGCGCCGGTTGCCCAGGAGCGTGGGGCCCATGACGGGCGGGAAGGAGCCGCTGGCGCGGATGCCATAGCCGATGGTGCCCTGGCGCACGTCCCACTCCACGCCCGCATCCGAGTCCACCACGACGGGGAACAGGGGCACCTCGAGCTGGTCCAGCTTCACCGGGCCGAGGATGGCATCCAGCCACCACTGGACGCCCAGGCTCGACACGACGGCGAGCGGGAAGGCGGCGGCCACCAGGGGCCAGTAGGTCTGCATCAGCTCCAGCCCTCGGGTGCCGGCGGCGCTGTAGAAGGCGCCCACCACCGTGCCGAAGCTGGAGCCGGACACCATGTCCACGGGGATGCGCTGCGAGGGGTCCACCTGCGTGCCGTGCTCGCCCTTCGTGATGGAGCCCTCGAGCATCCGCGCCAGCAGGGCCAGGTGCACGTAGCCGAAGGCGCCTCCACCGCCGAGCGCCAGGCCGATGCGGCGGTCGGTGACGGCCCGCGCCCAGCGATCGAACGTCTCGCGCAGCTCCGGCTGCTCGTCCGACAGCTCGCCCATGGGGCCCACGCCCTCGTTCCAGTCGGCTGGGAAGCGGACGCGGGCGGTGCCCATGGGCCAGGTGGGCCGCTGCTCGACGGGCCGCATCAGCTGGCCCAGGTGGCTGCGCATGGCCCTGGCCATCTCTCGCGCGCTCGCGGCGACCTGCCGGGCCGCCTTCACCCGCTCCGCGATGGAGCGTCGGCGCGTCACCTCGCGAAGAGACGTCCCGAGCCCCACGGGAACCTCGGGAGAGAGGATGCCCGTCGGGACGAGCTGCACCCGATCCGGCAGGGTGTTGGTGGGGGGAAAGCCCTCGGGTGCGCTGGCCAGGTACACCAGCTTGAGCGGCTCGTCGGGCCAGGGGGCCAGCTCCTGGGCGAGGATGTCGAGCACCTGCCTGCGCTCCGACGCCGGGAGCTCCGACACATCCACCAGCGTCACGTTGGTGCTCCCGGCGAGCCTGTCTCCCGCCCGTCTCCAGGCGAAGGCCTCGGGCCGCGGCAGCAGCCGTGAGCCCTGGGACTCGCCAGGGGACACCAGCGGACGGGAGAGCTCGGCCACCCAGCCATTCACGGTCCCCGTGGGCCGCCGGAAGCTCGGAGGCTCCCGGAGATCCACCTCCCTCTTCGTGACGCGAAGCACGAGCACGTGCTCCTGGAGGTGCACGGCGAGCCGCTCCGCGAGGCGCTCGCCCAGCAGCCGCAGCGCGAGCGGCTCCCGGCTGTCGAGCACGAGGATCTGGTGGGCCGCTGGCGGCGCCGGTGGCGGTGACAGCTCGGGGTTGCCCCGGTAGACGGAGCGTCGGAAGTCCGGATCCTTCTGGAGGAGCTGCCGGAAGTGCGTGCCGTCGATGCGGACGACGACGGTGCGCGAGCCCTTCCTGTCCAGCACCGCATCGCCCGCCATGGGCTTGCCCAGCAGGTAGTGCTTGTGCCCGATGGCCGCGGAGCCTCGCAGCACCGCGAGGCACTCTCCGGAGCGCAGGATCTGGCAGGTGCCCGAGAGCAGCAGGTAGAAGTCGGTGGGCACCCTGCCCCGCTGCATCAGCGTCTGGGCGTCCCCGTCCACGACGGAGGCGCTCTCGACGAGCCGGAAGAGGAACTGCCCGGGGACGTTCGCGAACCGAGGCTCCTCTCCCAGCGCGAGGACGATGTCCTCCGCCAGCAGCCCGGCCCGGTGCACCCGGCCCAGCCACTCCAGGAGGGGCCGCGGCACCTTGCCGAAGTCCCGCTCGCGCAGCTCGAGGAATTGCGTGGGAGCCACCACGAGCGCCGCGGAGCTTCCCGCCGGAGCGCGGGGATCGAGCCACCTGGCCACGGCCTCCAGGCCGTGAACACTGCCCATGCCGAGGTCCTGCGCGTTCCCGGGCAGCAGCCGCCCCTGCCGCCGCACCTGCACGAGGCCCGAGACGAGGAAGCGCACCGCGGGCGCGCGGGTCTCCAGCGCGGTGCCCGCCTCGACGTCGGACGGCACCAGCCGCTCCGCGAGCGCCTGGAGCGCGGCCTCGCTGCCCTGCTCCCGAAGAAAGCCCGCCAGCGCCGGCGCGGCCTTGAGGACATCCACCTTCCCCGCCACATCGAACAGCGACATCTCACGCCTCCGTGAATGAGGAAGCGCAGTAAAGCAGGTTTTTCCGGTAGGATGCCCGCCATGACCCGCCAGACACCCGTGCTCCTGGGATGCGCCGCACTGCTCACCTTGAGCGCCTGCGCTTCGACCCGATCGGCACAGCCAGACGAGACCCCTGCCCCCGCTCCCCAGCCCGCCCCGGAGGCTCCCGCCACGCCCGGCACCCAGCCCGTGGCGACACCGGGCGCCACGCTCCAGGTGACCGGAGCGGTGCGCTACCGCGAGCGGATCGCCCTGTCGCCCGAGGCCGTCGTGCAGGTCGAGGTGGTGGAGCTGATGCCCGACGGCACCGCGGGCACCGTGCTCGGAGAGCAGACCCTGCGCAACGCCGGGCAGGTCCCCATCGCCTTCTCGGTGGCCATCCCCCAGGAGCGGATCCGCCCCGAGGCCACCTACGGCGTGCGCGCCCGCATCACGGATGCGGGGCGCAGCTTCTCCACGCCCGCGCCCGTCCCGGCCATCACCCAGGGCAGCGTGAGCAGCGACGTGCAGGTCCTCCTGCGCGTGGGCGGCTGAGCCGAGCGCGTCACCTCGAGAAGGCTCAGGCGGCGGGCGAGCCGAAGCGCGCTCGGAAGGTCCGCAGGTTGGGCCCGTCGCCAGCGCGCTCGTAGACGGCGAACACCACCCGGTCGAAGGCTCCGGGCAGCGCGCTCAGCGCCGCGGCGAAGGCGTCGGCCGCGTCCGTGGGATCGTTGCCGAACGCGCCGCAGCCCCACGCTCCGAGCACGAGGGTACGGTGGCCCCGCTCCGCGGCGACCCGCAGCACCTTGAGCGCCCGGGAATGCAGCACCTCTCGGATGCGAGGCCGAAGGCCGGGCTCCCTGCGGAGGAGCTGGCCCGCGTTCGGCGCTGGAGCGGTGACGATGGAGACGTGGAAGGGTCGCTCCAGAAACCGCAGCTTCTCATCCCGGAAGAAGGGCACGCGCGGCGAGTAGATGAGGTGATCCGTATACAGGAGCGACCGCTCCTCCCGGTTCACCGTGTAGTAGTCCGGCTGGGTGATGAGGCAGGTGTAGAGCGCCGAGCACCGAGCGAGATCCTCCTCCTGGGCCTTCGCTCCGCGGAGGAAGCCGCCCCCTGGGTTGCGCGCGGAGGCGAAGTTGAGCGCGAGCACGTCCTCCACGCCCTCCTTCTCGATGAGCCTGCGGCTCGCATGTCCCGTCTTCTCGGAGGTCACCTCGACGCGCAAGGCACTCCCCGTGGAAGCAGGGGGCGCCAGCCGCTCGAAGTCCGAAGGCCGGTAGAGGACGGTGCCTGACACCGCGTGCTCCACCGACTCCTTCAGGGAGACCGTCCGCCCCGAGGGGGCCACGTACTCTCCCTGTTCCACGATGCGTACCGTCTCCTGCGCGACTCCCGCCATCGACATGACTGCGTCCCTTCTGGATGACACCCCGCGAGCACGTCCCGCGAGGGCTTGGTGTCACCTCAACACGAAGGTTCGCATCCGCCCCTGACGGCAACGGGGAGGCAGCCAGCGCATGCCGCCTCCCCGTCCGCTCCGAGCTACTGGTTGCAGCAGAGCAGCGCGTTGGGCTGGCCAGCCGGCGTGCGGCTCACACCGGCCACGTAGCGGCCCACGCCGCACTCACCCTTGGTGCCCGCGGCGTCCCAGTTGCCGGAGTCATCCGTCTCCCGGTTGTCCGCGCTCCCGAAGGCGACCGTAGTGCAGGACGTCGCCGACACGGTGGCCGGGCAGCAGAGGATGTGGCTGAACTTGTTGTCCGTCGTCTGCGCCACGCCCGCGACGTACTCGGTGGGCGAGCACTCGGCCAGGTAGTTGCCGGGATCCCAGTCGCCAGGCTTGGTGGGCGTCGCCCCGCGATCGCTGCCATTGAGCACCGTGCGGATGGTGCACAGCGGGAAGGTCGGCGTGGGGTGCTTGTAGCGGCCCGAGTCGAGCGGATCCTTGTAGCAGATGCCCATGCGCGCCCAGCCGTTGGCCACGGACTTGGACAGGCCCATGATGCGCTCGCCGGGGGCGCACTCGCCCTTGTAGTAGCCGTAGGCCCAGTCACCCGCGGACGTGGAGCGCAGGGTGTCGCCGGTCTCGAAGGGCACGTTGAAGTAGTCGCCCTTCACCCAGCAGGCCTCGGGGTTGGTGCTGCCCATGCCGCCCGCCATGCTGCGGAACTTGTTCCAGGCCGCCGTCTTCACCAGGTACTTCTCCGTGGTGGAGTCCCACACGGAGCGCAGGCCGAAGCCCTCGACGGCGTCGTCCCGGTAGTCATACCAGATGGCGTTGGGGGTGACGTTGCTTTGCACGAGCGCATCCCCCGCGGCCGCCATGGCCGCCGCGAGTTGCAGGTACGGCGGGCTGCCGGTGGGCAGGCTGTTGACCAGCGTGCAGTTGTCCACGCCCGTGCAGGAGTTGCCCGAGACGACCTGGAAGCCGAACTCGGTGGCGAACAGCTTCGAGCCCGTGGTGCCCGTGGCGGTGTTCACCCGGTTGGCCACGGTGACCAGCCCGTTCTTCACGCTGTTCTTCCAGCCGGTGAAGCACGTGGTGTAGCCCGCGTTGATGCAGTTCACATCCATGTTGGCCGGGTTGTACGGATGGATGCCGAAGAAGTCGAACGGCCGGCTCCCCGGGAAGCCCGTGAAGGCCGCCGACGTGAAGAACGGCGTCCAGAACGGCTCGGTGGTGTACGTGTTCAGCACGCCGCCGCTGATGAGCAGCTCCGCGCGCCCGTTGCCCGTCTTCCAGTTCCACGCCTGGCGCTGCAGCCACGCGAACGCGTTGGGCGCCACGCGGAAGCGGCTCACCCCATCCGGGCAGAGGTTCTCGGTGACGTTCGGCTCGTTGCCGATCTCGTACGCGTCCGCCGCCGCCGTGCCCGTGAAGATGGTGGTCGCCAGCTCATTGAGGTGCGTCACGTAGCCGCTGGTGAACGCGTCGATCTCCGCCTGGGTCGTCCCGCCGCAGTAGCGCGCCGGCACCACCACCACCACCTTGATGTTCTTGGCGTGCGCCTTCTGCACGATGCGCCGGTAGGTGTCCGCGTCCACCCCGGGCACGTCCGCCTCGATGCGGATCCACTTCGCCCCGAGGTTGCTGAACTCGCAGATCGCCTGCTCGGAGAAGTTGCTCAGCGGCTGGTCGCCGGAGACGTAGAAGTTGCCGGTGGCAATGCCCAGGGACACCCCCGTCAGGGCACCCTGCTCGGAGGTGCCCCACTCCCCGTCCTCGCCCAAGTCCTCCTGCACGGGCCCACACGCCCCCAGGACGGCGGCCGCGACCACCGAGGCCTGCCACCATTTTCTCGTCCTGCTGAACTCTGTCTTCACTCTGCGCTCCTTGGCTCCGGGTGGAGCCTTTACGGGGGAAGGGACGGTCGGCTCACGGGGTGTGAGGGCCGCTGCCCTGGATCGCGTGCCTCCGATACCTCAGGCCGTTGTTCCCCTTGGGAAAGGAAGATGCCTGACGCAGCCCTGGCACAGCGGCACCATGGTATTCAGCAAAGCGAGACACCACAAGACCAAATCCGGGAATTTCCAGGAAGTCCACGTAAATACAGGGTTTGCGTGTTATCGCTGATGACGCGGCTTCGCGCCCCCCTCTCGGGGACAGGGCTGGGTACGCGCTGACTCAGCGAGGAGGCCGTACACGGCGGGCGCGCACGGCCTCGGCGCCTCCCAGCGAGTCGAGCACCCGGGCCAGCAGCTTGCGAGCGTCCTCGATGGCCTTGCGCCCATGGCTGCGCTCGAAGCGCCTCTCCAGCTCGGCCCGCACCGCCCGCCCCTGCTCCACCGCCGCCAGGCCACGCGCCGACAGCTTCACCCGCCGCACGCGCGCGTCTGGCGAGGGGGTGTCCTCGATGAAGCCCAGCTGCTCCAGCTCCGCCACCGTCTTCGAGGCTGCCTGCTGTGTCACCTCGAGCAGCGTGGCCAGCTCGCTGACGGAGCGCGCGCCTGCGAGCAGGTGCTGGAAGACGAAGCCGTGCGAGTGGCGCAGGCCCGTGAAGCCCGCGGCATGCAGCTCCTCGAGCGTCAGCTCGTTCACTCGCATCCCCACGAAGAGGGCCAGGTAGCCCAGATCCAACGCCTCCAGCCTCACGGCCGAGCCTTCCGTCTCACGTGCCATGCCCGAACCTCTTGCATGCACAACCACGGTTGTGCAACCTTGGTTGTGTATCAACCCGAGGAGGACGCCATGAGTTCGCCGAACGTCGAGACCGCGCTGCGCTTCGTGAAGGCCGTGGAGCAGGGAGCCACGGGCAGCACCCTGATGGAGTTCTGCCACCCGGATGTCTCCCAGCACGAGTACCCCAACCGGCTCTTCCCGAACGGGGCCCATCGGGACGCCCAGGCGCTGCGCGCGTCCTCGGAGCGCGGGCAGCAGGTGCTCTCCTCGCAGCGCTACGAGGTCCGCAACGCCGTGGCCGCGGGGGACCATGTGGCGCTCGAGATCGACTGGACGGGCACGCTCGCCATCGCCCTGGGAAACAAGCCGGCGGGCAGCACGCTGCACGCGATGATCGGCCAGTTCATCACCTTCCGAGACGGCCGCATCGCGTCGATCCGCAACTACGACTGCTACGATCCGTTCTGAGGGCTCCGGCCGCGAGGCCCGCTCCGCGTTGTACTCGAGTCGGAGACGTCCGTCCGCCAGAATACAATCGCGCCGAAATGTTCCGCTCTGAGTGTCCGCCGCATTTCCATCTCCTTACAATGCGAGGCACGGAGGGGGGGCCGTACAGGTGGCGCCATTCCATACCACCGCCTCTGGGACATCGAGAGACCTACACCTCCTCCCTGGAGCGGAGCCATGAGCACGTTGCATGAGCCGGTACTGCCCGCGAACGAGCGCCTGTGGCAGGCACTGAGCGGGGTCCAGACAGCCTTCCTCCAAGAACAGCCAGCGCCGCGGCTCCTCGATCCGCTGCTGTCGGCGCTGCTGGAGCTGACCGGCAGCCAGAGCGGCTTCATCGCCGAGGTGGTGCGCGGTCCCCAGGGGAAGGCGTCGGTGCAGCCTCTCACGCTGACGAACCTGCACTGGGCGTCGGGTCCGCGGGAGCTGTACACGGGCGAGGCCTCTCGGGGCCTGAGGTTCTCCGCGCTTCAGAGCCTCGTTGGCGCCGTGCTGCTGACCGGTCAGCCCGTGGTGTCCAACCACCGGCTCACGGAGGAGGCGCCGGGAGGCCCCTCGGAGGAGCCCTGGGCGCTGCGCTCCTTCGTGGGCCTGCCCATCCACGCGGGCCAGGAGCTGGTGGGCATGGTGGGGCTGGCCAACCGCCCGGGGGGCTATGACGACGCCGTGCGCGCCTTCCTCCAGCCGTGCCTGGCCACGTGCGGCGTGCTGCTGGTGGGGCTGCGCTGCGAGCGACGCAGGCGCCACGCCGAGGAGGATCAGCTGCTCTCCGAGGCGGGCTTCCGCAACCTCATGGAGCATGCTCCGGACGCCATCGTCATCCATCGCGAGGGCAGCGTGATCTTCGCCAACCCGGCGGCCGTCACGCTGCTGGGCCTCGCCAGCCCGCTGGAGCTGCTGGGCCGGCCGGTGACGGAGTGCGTCCAGCCGGGAGAGGAGGCGCTGCTCACCGAGCTGTCCACCTCCCCTGCCCCGAGAGAGGTCCGGCTGCGGCACCGCCAGGGTCGGCCGGCGGTGGGCGAGCTGGTGACGGTCTCCCTGCTGTTCGAGGGAGCGCCCGCCGTCGCGTGCATCGTCCGGGATCTCAGCGAGCGGCGGCAGGTGCACGAGCGACTGCTCACGACGGAGCGGCTGGTGTCGCTGGGCACGCTGACGGCGGGGATGGCGCACGAGATCAACAACCCGCTGGCCTACATGCTCAGCAACCTCAACTACCTGAACGACGAGCTGCATGCCCTCGTCGAGACCGGGGAGTTCCTCACGGGCGAGCGCGCCCGGGAGCTCCTGGAGGCGCTGGAGGAGACGCTCAACGGGAGCCGCCGGGTGCGGGACATCGTGCGCAACCTGCGGCTCTTCTCGCGCAGCACGCCGGACCAGCAGGGCCTGGTGGATCTCTCGGCCCTGCTCGACTCGTGCGTGAACATGGCGTGGGGAGACATCAAGCACCGCGCGCGGGTGGTGAAGGACTACGCGCCGGTGCCCCCGCTCTACGGGAACGAGTCCCAGCTGGCGCAGGTGTTCCTCCACCTGATCCTCAACGCCGTGCAGGCGCTGCCGCCCCAGGGCGGAGAGTCGGGAGAGATCCGCCTCTCCACCCGGCACGAGGAGGGGGTGCTGATGGTGTCGGTGCACGACACCGGGGAGGGCATCCCGGAAGAGGAGCTGGATCGGCTGTTCGATCCGTTCTTCACCACGAGGTCCCCGCGCCAGGGCACGGGGCTGGGCCTGTCCATCTGCCACGACATTGTCAAGACGCTGCGAGGCCACATCACGGTGGAGAGCCACCCGGGCCGCGGGAGCACCTTCCGGGTCTTCCTGCCGACCAACGTCCTCACCCAGCGCCCCACTCCTCCGGAGCCTCCAGCGCGCCATGCCGCCACGGGCTGAGCCCGAGCCGGAGCGCTGGGGCAGCCCGCCGGGGAACCGTCAGGGCAGCCGATCGTAGTCGAGCTCGGCGCCCACCGCGCCGGGGAGGAGCTCGACCTCGCGCTGCCGCATGTGATGGACGAGGGCCGGGAAGAGCTCCAGCAGGTTGTCGGAGCGCACCACGGGCGGCAGCTCGCGCTCCTCGGAGAGCAGGGCCGCCACGCTGCCCAGCCGATCCATCGCGCCGTGGCTGCCTCCCGTACCCACGCCGTTGAGGCTGGCGATGGGCGCCTGGTAGCCCACGGACATGAACGGGTGGCGATAGGACACGATGATGTCCGAGGGGTACTGCACGCTGATGGGCTCGAAGGCGGTGCGGGCCCGGAAGAAGAAGTCCGGGTAGGTGCGATCGACCGTCAGCGAGAAGAGCGCGTCGTCGCCGAAGAGGCCGTAGGGCGCCCCCTCGTTGAAGGTGACGGGGATGTCGAGCGCCGCCCAGTCCAGGTTGCTCGGCAGCACGTAGGAGTCCGTGGCGACGTCATAGCCGAAGCGCGCCACGAGGTTGCCCTCGCGCCAGACGCTCACCCAGTCCAGGCCCTGCGGAAACTCGGGCCCCGGCACCTCGCCGCGCGCGAAGACGAGATCGGCCGCCGAGCACGTGGAGGCCCGGCGCGCCACCTCGGCCACCCAGTGCGGGCGGGCGTGGATGGCCACGTAGGTGACGCGGGTGTGGAGGATGGCGATCGCGGCGGGGCCCTCCTCCTTGTCCGCGTCCTCCATGGACTCCACGGTGACGACGCCCGCGTCCTCGAGCTGATCGCGGAAGTCCACCACCGTCTCCTCCGGCTTGGGGATGCCGTCGATGCCATGGTCGCCGAAGAAGGTGAAGATGAAGGTGCGCTCGGGGTGATCGCGCTTGAACTTCTCGATGCGCTCGCTCAGGGCGACGAGCACCTCGACCATGTCATCCTCGGAGCGGATGTGGCCGATGACGTCCGTCTCCAGCAGGTAGGCGGTGAAGGTGTCCTGGACCTGGCTGCGGCCGGCCAGGGCGGCGAAGACGTTGTCGACGCCCTTGTAGTAGCCGTAGACGGGGCGATCGTAGCTCCAGAGCGCGTCCAGGTAGGCGCTCGCGTGGTAGTCGAACGCCCGGTAGTACGCGGGCGTCTGGGCATAGGTCGGCAGCGTGAAGGGCAGCTCCTCCAGCGGCGGGACGAGGTGCACCAGCAGCCCGCCCAGGGCCTTGTTGTAGACCTTGTCCTTCACCGGATCGTAGTGGCCGAACTCGTACCCGGCGAAGCGCTGGGTGTGGAAGATGCGCGTCCAGCTGGAGTCGCTGGTGGCGGGGAACATGGCGACGAAGCGCGAGAGGTTCGCGTGGGGGAAGGCGCCCCGCTCGCGCGCGCGCACGACGGCGCTGTGGGAGAGCCCATCCATGCCCAGGTACACGCGCACCACGGGGTTGAGCGACGGCTCTCCCCGAGCGGGGATGCTGTTCATCATCGCGTAGTGCTCCCAGTCACACGCGGACATGGAGAGCACCAGCAGGCAGAGCGCGAAGCGGGAGCGCCTCACAGGTAGATCCCCAGGGCGAGCAGCGGGCTGGTCTGCCGGCCATCCTCGAAGAAGCGATAGAAGTAGCCGACCTGCGCCTCGAACCAGCCCCGCCGGTAGCAGTAGGAAGCGCCGAGCATGTTGAAGTCATGGTCCCAGAAGCCCACCTCGCTAGCGTGGGCGCGGACGGAGTGGTGCTTGAAGGCCAGGAACTCGGCGACCAGGTTGGTGCCAACCACCAGGCGATTGCGGTAGGGCCCATTGTCGAACATGCCCATGACCGTGGCGGTGCCGTGGAGGTAGAGCCAGGGGAAGACCTGGTACGAGGCCGTGGTCCCCACGGGCACCACGGTGAGGAGGATGTCCCGGGTGTCCAGGCGGGAGATGTAGTTGCTCGAGGTGAAGGCCTCCCCCGACCCGGGCAGGAAGACGAGCACCTCCGCATGGGCGGCCACCGCGAGCCGCTCGGTGGCCAGCAGGCGCAGCTTCGCGTGGATGTTGGGCGCGCGGAAGACGAAGGACAGCGGATGGACGCCGAGCTGCGCCACGCCGAAGAGGCCGAACTCCGCGTTGCTGGTGCCCAGATACAGGCCCTTGTGGGGCAGCACCCGGCCGGTGTTCTCCCAGAGGGGGTAGAGCGAGGTGAGGATGGGGGGCTGCTCCTCGGCGGGCGCGGCGGATGCGCTGGCCGGAGTCGCGGCCTCGGGAGTCTGTGGAGAAGGAGGCTCCGCCCGGGAGACGCCCGTGGAGAGGAGAAGGCCCAGGATGACCAGGGATGGGTGCACGCGACGGGACGGGTTCTTCACGGCGTCGCATACAAGCGTGCGCTTTTCTCGAAGGCAATGACGGAGCGCGTCGACCCACACGGTGGCACGGCCACTGCCATGCGGGCCACGGCTCCCCTGCCCTTCATGGGCGGGAACCCAGGCCAGCAATTGATTAGTGTCTCCTTCGTGATCGGCCCATCACCGAAGACCTGTGTCGCCTGCGGGCGCCACCTTGCCGCGAGCGAGGTGTACTACCGCTTCACCCTCACCCTGCAAGGCGAGCAGGACATGCTGGACGGTCCCGGGCGAGGGAGCACCGTCGAGCTCGCCGCGATCATGAAGCAGCTCGAAGAGGGGCCGGAGGATGCGCGCGAGTTGGAGGAGCAGGTCCACTGGGAGCGCACGGGGGTCATCTGCAGTGCGTGCCGCTCCGTGGTGGTGCGCTCGCTCGAGCGACCGCCGGGGGAAGCCGGGCCGCACTGAGCCATCACGAACCGTTGGGTGTAGGCTCCCTTCTCATGAAGCGACTCCTGCTGACCGCCACGCTCGTCCTGTCCTCGGTTGCCTGGGCCGACGTCCCTCCCGCCGATACGGCCGGATGCTCGGGGAAACAGGAGAGCGCGAGCTGCCAGACCGATGCCTCCAAGGACGGCACCTGCCAGACGTCGAAGTGCTGGCGGAACGACTACAGCAACGGCCCTCCGCCGAAGTCCGTGGAGTACGACTGCCTCAAGTGTGTGGTCTCGCCTCCAGGCGCCAAGAGCGGCGGCTGCGCGGCGGCTCCGGGGGCGCCTCTCGCCCTGGCCGCGCTCCTGGCCGGGTGGTGGACTCGCAACCCGCGTCGGCGCGCATGAGCGCGGTGGAGACACTCCTCGCGCCCGCGGATGCGCTGCGCGCGAGGCTGTATCGACTCCTCGCCCCGTGGGCCGGGCCTCTCTTCGCGGACCGGGAGCGCCGCGTGGCATGGCTCGGAGTGGTGTACGTGGCCCTGGCGTTCCTGGTCACCCTCACCGCGCCGCTCTGGAGCCTGGCGCTCGGTCCGCTGTTATTGGGCGTGCCCCACCTGGTCTCGGACGTGCGGTACCTCGTCGTGCGCCCGGGGCTGCACCGCAGGAGGCTCCTCGCCGGGCTGTGCGCGGTGCCCCTGCTGGCGATCGGTCTCGGCGCGGGACCTGCGTTCGGCCTGCTCGCGATGCTGGTCGCCATCCTGGGAGCGCGAGGCTCGTGGCTGCGCAAGGGGCCGATGCTCGTGGGCTGGGCGGTGCTCAGTGGAGTGGCCCTCGGCTTCGGGGCGGGCTTCCAGCTGGCCTTCGCCCACCTGCACAACGTGATCGCCGTGGCGCTCTGGTGGTGGGCCTGGAGAGCCCGGCATGGGCGGGCGTGGGCCGTGCCGCTGCTGGCCTTTCTCGGGACGGTGGCGCTGCTGCTGGGAGCCGCGGAGCCGGTGCTGACGGCGCTGGGAGCCTGGACGGCGCCCGGGACAGGCTCCTCCTTCACGGAGCACGCGCAGGTCCTGGCGCCGGGAAGCGGGCCTGTGCTGGCACTGCGGCTGGTGCTGGCGTTCGCGTTCCTGCAGTCGGTCCATTACGGCGTGTGGCTGCGGCTGGTTCCAGAGGATGACCGGACCCGCGCGGCACCCAGGCCCTGGCGAGCTTCGTGGCGAGCCCTGGAGACGGACTTCGGCGTGGTGCCGCTGGTGCTGTTCACGACGCTGGCGCTCGGGATCGCGGCGTGGGGAGCGGTGGATCTCGCGCAAGCCCGCATGGGCTATTTGCGGCTGGCGGGGTTCCACGGCTACCTCGAGCTTGCGGTCGGAGCGCTCTGGCTCATCGAGGGGCGGCGGGTGTGAAGGCCTGGCTGATTGCCTTCGCCTTCACGCAGGTGGTCGAGGTGCCCATCTACCTGCGGGCCGGCGCTGGCTGGCGAGCGGCCATCCTCGCCAGCACCTTCACGCATCCGGTGGTGTGGTTCGGGTTCCCGGCACTGCGCGTGCTGGGCCTGGGCTACTGGGGGACGGTGCTCCTGGTGGAGTGCTTCGCGATCGGCGCCGAGGCCCTCTGGCTCACCACGCGCGGCGTGCGGCGCGCACTCCTGTGGAGCCTGGTGGCCAACGGCGCGAGCGTCGCCCTGGGCCTGCTGTCACGAGCGGTCCTCGGCTGGCCCTGAACCGGTACCGAACTGGTATGACAAGCAGACCAGTTCGGACAGATTGTCCGCGGAGAGGGGGGCCGCTCGGTCCCCTGCCCTGCCAACCGGCCCCCGAGCGAAGGCCGCCCCGGCGCGAAGTGGGCGACACACGCTCGCCTCCTCCGTGGAATTCGTGACAAGTCCGTGCTACCGAGCGCCCGTGACCGCGAAAGATTCTGTGTCCCCTTCTTGCCCACCCGCGTGTCCAAGCAGGAAGAGATGAGCCAGGGGCTGAGCGCCGCGGAGCTCGAGGAGCTCTACGACCGGTACGCCCCTGGCATGTACCGGAGGGCCCTGGGCATGCTCCAGCGGGAAGCGGACGCGTGGGATGCCGTCCAGGAGACGTTCATCCGCATCATCCAGAACGCCCCGGCGTTCCGGCGAGAAGCCCGGCCGATGACCTACATCTACCGGGTGACGACCAACGTCTGCCTCAACATGCTGCGCTCCCGGAGCCTGCGGGACGTCTCCGAGCAGGACGAAGGCCCCGAGCCCGAGGTGGACGCGCTCGCGCCCTCCGAGTGCCGCGACTTCCTGCTCAAGCTCTCGAGGGATCTCGACGAGCGCAGCCTCACCGTGGCGGCCCTCTACTACGTCGACGGGCTCTCCCAGGAGGAGATCGCCCAGGTGCTGGGGCTCTCCCGGAAGACGATCGTCCGAGAGGTGAAGCACATCACCACCCTGGCGCAGACCATCGGCGAGCCGCGCCGGCTGAAGGGAGCCTTGGAATGAGCGACCACCTTTCGGCGCTCGCCCTGGATGAGGTGGCCGTCGGGGGCCCTCGCCCGCCGCACCTGGAGTCCTGTGTCGCCTGCCAGGGTCGCCTGGAGCGCCTGCGGACGCATGCCGACGCCACCCGTGCGGACCCACGCTTCCTCCGGGTCCGCAACCAGGTGCGCTCTGAGCAGGCCCGGACCAAGGAGTCGCGGGCTCCTCGCTGGCGCCTCGGCTGGGTGGTCGTACCGGCCCTGGCCGCGGCCGTGGCCGTGCTGGTGGTCCGGCGTCCCACCGGCGAGCCGTGGACGATCGGTGACGGCCCGCCCGGAGTCCGGGTGAAGGGCCAGCCCGCGGTGGAGCTGATCCGGCTGGCCGATGGAGCGGTGAACCCCGTCCTGAGCGAGGGCGATCAGGTCGAGCTGAAGCTCCGGGGCGGTGGCCACCGGTTCGCGCTCGTCGTCTCGGTGGACGGCAGCGGCCAGCCCGAGCAGCTCTGGCCCGGCTCGGGCAATACGAGCGGAGCGCTGAGCGAGGCCCAGACGACACCGCGCTTCCAGGTCACCGAGGGTGACTTCGTGGTGCACGCCTTCTACTCGGACCGGCCGCTCGGGCTGGACGAGGTCCGCGGCTGGCTCCCGGCACCGAAGCAGCTTCCCGCCGGGGTGACACACACCTCGGTATCCCTGAAGGTGGGGACACGGAGATGATCGGGCCCCTCCTGCTGGCGCTCCTGGCGGCCAGCCCGCCACCCGACGCCTCCCCTCGAAGGTTCGCCATCGCCGTCGGCGCCAACCAGGGGATCGGTCGCGACACGCCGCTGCGGTACGCGGAGCGGGATGCCCGCTCGGTGCTGAGCGTGCTGGGCGAGGCCGGCGGAGTGCGGCCGGGAGACAGCCTGCTCCTGCTCGGGATCACCGCCAACGAGCTCCTCGCCGAGCTCGCGCGCTTTGGCGAGCGCCTCCGGACTCAGGCACGCCCGGGCGACCAGCTCTTCGTCTACGTCTCGAGCCACGCGGAGGCGGACGCGCTGCACCTGTCCGGAACACGCCTGCCCATGCGCGAGGTGGTCCGGTTCGTGGAGCAGGCCCCCGTGGGCGTCGCGCTGCTGGTGGTGGACTCGTGCCAGTCCGGGCAGGCGGCGCGGCTCAAGGGGCTCAAGCCGCTCCCGGACATCCGCATGAGCGTGGAGCAGCCGCAGATCGCTGGCCGCGTCATCATCACCGCGTCCGCCGCGGACGAGTCCGCCCAGGAGTCGGATGCGCTCGCGGGCTCCATCTTCACCCACCACCTGGTCGCGGCGCTTCGCGGGGCGGCGGACCTGTCGGGCGATGGCCGCATCACCCTGGCCGAGGCCTACGCCTACTCCTACGCGCGGACCATCGAGTCCTCGCTCCTGTCTCACGCGGGCGTGCAGCACCCCCACTTCCGCTTCGATCTCCAGGGACAGGGAGAGCTCGTCCTCACCTCCCCCGCCACGGCCTCCTCGCTGCTGACGCTCGCCATCCCCGAGCCGGGAGACTGGACGGTGACCACGCCGTCCGGAGAGCCCTTCCTGGGACTGGTGCGCAAGGGCGAGGGCGTGGCGACGCTGGCCCTGCCCGCGGGCAACTACCTGCTGACGACCCGCAAGGAGCGCAGCGCCCTGACAGCGCGGGTGCAGGTGCCGCCCGCGGGCCGCGTCGAGGTGACGCGGGACCAGCTCGTGCCGAGCCGGCTGGTGTCCCACTCGCTCAAGGGCTCCTCCTCCGAGCGGTGGATGCTGCACCTGGGGCCCTCCTTCGGCCGTCCCCTCGTCCCTACCTTCGGGCCGATGGTGGGAGGCATCACCCAGCTCCAGTACGCCTGGCTGGGTGACACGGTGAATGTGGCCACGGCCGCGCTGGGCCTGAAGCACGGACGGCACGAGCAGGATGCACTCCAGCAGAACGACTTCGAGCTGCGGCTGGGCGTGGGCCGACTGATGAGCCCCCCGGACGGCCTCCAGCTTCAGCTCACCGCGGAGCTGGGAGGCTTCCTCGCCCGGCAGTGGGAGCCGGAAACCGGGAACGCCAGCCTCGGGTTCCAGCCGTATGCCGGGCTCGGCAGCGGCGTGTGGGTGCCACTCGTGGGCCCGCTCCAGTTGACCTTCCTGGGCAATGCCGGCGCCGCCTGGGTCCGGACGCTGTCCGGGAGGAACCTCGCCTGGACCTACGGAGGAAGCGTGGGAATGGGGCTGGTGCGATGAATCGGCCCCAGCCTCCAATGACCCGCCGCCGCGCCCCGCTCCTCATGGGAGCCCTGTTGTTGCTCGCGTGCGAGCCGCTTCGGGTGGATCCCCCTGAGCCGCCCCCGCCGCCGCCTTCTGAACTCACCATCACTCTGGACACGACCGATGCGGCCTTCTGCCCGGCGGGTCGGAAAGTGACGCTCTCCGCCACCGTGACGGGAGCGACACCGGACGAGGTCTCCCTCTACGCAGACACGCTCCCGGTCAAGACGCTCTCGGCGCCATACAGCTACACCCTGAACTGCGACACCTACCAGGAAGGGAGGTTCTCCTTCTGGATGAAGGCCACCCTCGGCGACCAGTCCTTCGTGAGCCTCTCCAGAACCGTGACCGTGGACCGGACTCCCCCACAGATCAACAACCTGAATCCACAGACGCGCTTCCCTTCCATGAACGAGCCGCTGGAGTTCGTCTTCTCGGAGGCCATGGATCCGAAGTCGCTCCAGGGCGCCCCCATCCGAGTGCTCGACGAGAACGGCACACCGGTCCCCAGCCAGGTGAGCCTGTCGCAGGACGGACTCCACCTCCGGCTCATCCCGAACGCACCACTGGCGCTCCCGAAGACCCTGACGCCCGAGCTGCCCCCCTTGATGCTCACCGATCGGGCCGGCAATCCGCTCCCCGCCAACGCCTGGATCCCGCAGAGCGTCACCTACTGGCCCTTCACTCGCGCGGGCGCTGCCCTCAGCGGGGAGATGATTGAAGAGGCGGACTTCGCCCTCGACCACTGGAAGACCCGTCGTGTCCTGACCTGGACCGAGACCCACGCGTGGAGGGATCAGCCGCGGCTCGTGGTCGCGCGTTGGACGGAGGCGGGCTGGAAGGAGCTTCCAACGCCGCGGCAGGAGGACGAGGACAGCAAAGCCCCTTTCTCGCCCAGGGTCGCCATGGACAGGACCGGCCGGATCGTCCTCGCCTGGGCTGAAGGGGCGCCGGACGCTTTCGTCTACGTGAAGCGCTACGACGGAACGAGCTGGCAATCCCTGGGCACTCCGAGTTCCGTGAAGGGAGGAGAAGTGTCGGGGCTCGTCATGACGCTCGAGTCCGACGGAGATCCGGTCCTCGCCTGGGCGGACCAGAACGATACCATCAACGTGGCTCGCTGGGAGCACACCGGCTGGAACACCTTGGGAGGGCCGTTCGAGGCCAACCCGGGGCCAGGCACCCCCGCGCGGTTCCCGGCGATCGCCGCTGAAGCCGACCAGGTGATGGTGGCCTGGTCCGAGATTCCGATCGGGCAGGACCAGCCGCATGTCATTGTCTGGGAATACCTGAACCACGGCTGGGCCCCGGTGGGAATCCCGCTCCTGGTAGACGCTACGTCGGGTTGCTCCGCGACGGGGATTGCTCTCGTGCTGAAGAACAGCCTGCCCCTCGTGGCCTGGACCGAGGAGCCAGAGAAGTCCCTGCGCTCCGCCATCTACTTCTCGCGCATGGAACCCAGCATCGGATGGACCCCGCCGGAGGCTGTGCTGAAACCGACGGAGGGCTATTCCGCGAGCGCACCCAGGCTCGTGCTGGGCACGGATGAAGCTCCCTGGGTCGCCTGGCAGCGCCAGGACGGGCCGTCCATCTCCGAGCACATCCTCTATCGAAAGAGAAGCGAGAGCGGCTGGGGACCCGAGCAGGTCGCCATCGGAGGCGGCCTCGTCAACTTCCAGTTGGACGCGCAGGACATCCCCTGGGTCGCCGTGAGGAGGCGCGTGCCTCCAGAGGGATTGATGCTGACGCGCCCACAGTGAGCTTGCCGTCCCACTCCCGGGTAAGCTCCCATGGCATGACTCCAGCGGGGTCCCACGGAGAAAGGCAGGGAGAGGGTTATGAAGGAGCTCGTGGTCGGCATCGGCAACAGCGTGCACGACGGCGCCATCGCGCTCTGCACGAACGAGGGGGTGTTCGCCGAAGCCTTCGAGCGGCACATGCAGGTGAAGCGAGCGCTCGGCTGCAATGGCCTGTTCTCGTCGTGGCGACCGCTCCGAGCGGCCTTGAACCGCGTCGGCATCAGCCCCGCCTCCCTTCAGCGCGCCTCGATCCGGACCACCTGGAACTACAACGACGAGGACTTCGCCGCCATGCGTCGCCCGATAGCGCATGAGGGCTCCGACGATGGCTACCTGGCGATGATCACCAGCACCTCCGCCTGGGACTCCGCGATCGCGGTGCAGCTCGGCTGGCTCCTGCGGGGCGAGTTCCCTCATGTCCACCCGTCACTCGGGGAGGTGCTGCCCTCCGGACCAGGCTCGCTGCTGCGCTTCGCCGTGCCTCGCACCGCGCCGGTCGAGATCGACCGGAGCTCCGTGCCGCATCACCTGGCGCACGCCGCCCACGCGGTCTACACCTCGCCGTTCGACCGCTGCGTGGCGCTCGTCATCGACGGCGCGGACGAGCGCACGAGCATCGACGTGTTCTCGTTCGCCGACGACACCTTCCGGCCCATCTCGTCGACGGGCTCCGAGCACAGCCTCGGCCACCTCTACGGCGTCGTCACCCAGCAGTGTGGCTTCCAGTACTGGGAAGGCGAGGAGTGGAAGGTGATGGGCATGGCGGCGCACGGAGAGCGTGTGCCGGAGCTGTACCGGTTCTTCCATGATCGCACCCACGTGGACGGGCTCCAGGTGAAGCTCTCCCTGGGCATGTCGTGGCTCGACGAGCTGCTCGCGCTGCTTCGTCCCGGGAGCGGCAAGACGGGCGTGCTCCAGGCGGCGAACCTGGCGCGCTCGTTCCAGGACTACTTCGCCGACACCGTCGTGGCGCTCGTGAAGAACGTGCATGCCCTGGGGATCTCCGACAACCTGGCCTACGCTGGCGGCTGCGCCCTCAACTCGGCGGCGAACGGACGCATCGTGCGCGAGACGGGGTTCCGCCGGCTCCACGTGCCCAGCGCCCCGGCCGACGACGGCAACGCGCTCGGCGCCGCGCTGTACGAGCGCCATTCGGTGCGGCGCATCCCTCGGACGCCGACGATTGCCTCACCCTACCTGGGCAGCACGATCGATCTCGAGGAGCTGGAGCGCGCGCTGTCGTTCGCGACGTTCGACGCCGTCCGCATCGACGACGAGCAGGAGCTGTGCGACCGCACGGCCGCCGCCCTCGCGCGAGGCGAGATCGTCGGCTGGGTGCAGGGGCGTGCCGAGTTCGGGCCGCGTGCCCTCGGGAACCGATCGATCCTGGCCGACCCCCGGCGCGGCGACATGCGCGACATCATCAACGAGCGGGTGAAGTTCCGCGAGCAGTACCGTCCGCTCGCGCCGGCGATCCTGCACGAGCACGGCGAGCGGTTCTTCCAGGGCTACGAGGAGAGCCCGTACATGGAGCGGGCGCTCCCCTTCCGCGACGAGGTGAAGGCGCTGGTCCCCGCGGTGGTGCACCTGGACGGCACCGGGCGGCTGCAGTCCGTCACGAGGGAGCGCAACGCCCTCTTCCACGGGCTGCTCAGCGCGTTCGAGCGCCAGACGGGCATTCCGATGCTCGTCAACACCTCCTACAACGTCATGGGCAAGCCGATCTCCCACAGCGCGAACGATGTGTTGACGGTCTTCGCCACGACGGGCCTCCACCTCCTCGTCGTGGGGCCTTGGATGATCCGCAAGCGCTCCTGACACCGCGACGACTGCGTGGACCGGTCCCTCCCTGCGGCTGCCTCGGCCGGTACATCTCGCGTGGGCCTCGTGATGGGCGCCAACGCGGTGATGATGGGCTCGGTTCCCAGCTCAGGGCGTATACAACTCCGCCGTCGTGGTCTCGCCAATGCCCACCCCCGCGGCGAGCACCTTGCCGTTGGGCAGCAGCGTCGCCGTGTGCCACGCGCGAGCAGAGGCCATGGTGTCCGTCGAACTCCACGTGCCGGCGACCGGGTCGTAAACCTCCGCCGTCGCCAGCCCGATGGTGCTGTTACTGCCTCCCGCGATGAGCACCTTGCCGTCGGGCAGGAGTGTCGCGGTGTGAGCAAGGCGGCGTTGGGTCATGAGGCCCGCCGCGCTCCACGTCCCGAAGGCCGGGTCATACACCTCCGCGGTCATGAGGGCGTCGTCGCTGACTCCGCCGGTGATGAGCACCCTGCCGTCGGGCAGTCGTGTCGCCCGATGGTAGGCGCGAGGTTCGCTCATGGCGCCTGTCGTGCTCCAGGTACCCGAGGATGGATCATAGAGCTCCGCTGTCGCGAGATCGCCCGTCCCGTTGCGCCCTCCCGTGACGAGCACCTTGCCGTCGAGCAGGAGCGTCTCCGTGTGCACGGAGCGCTGCTGGGCCATGGCGCCCGTCATGCTCCAGGTGCCCGAGGACGGGTCGTAGAGCTCCGCCGTCGCGAGGTCGCCAGTTCCGCTGGATCCCCCGACGACGAGCACCCTGCCGTCGGGCAGCAGTGTCGCCGTGTGCATGTAGTGAGGTGAAGCCATGGCACCAGTCATGCTCCAGATACTGGTCGCCGGGTCGTACACCTCCGCGCTCGCAAGGAAGTTGCCGCCAGATCCCCCCGCGACGAGCACCCTGCCGTCAGGCAGCAGTGTCGCCGTGTGACTTTCACGACTGGAGTTCAGGGAACCTGTCGCGGACCAGGTGTCGGTCGCCGGGTCGTACAACTCCGCGGTCCCGAGCAGGTTGAACCCCATTCCTCCCGCGGCGAGCACCCTTCCGTTGGGCAGGAGCGTCGCCGTGTGCAGCCAACGACCCGAGACCATGGGGCCCGTCGTCGTCCAACCCGTGAAGGAACACGCCGGAAGCCCCATCACCTCGAAGCCTCGCGTGGCAGTGAGGCCGAAGAGATTCGTGACGGTGACGGTCACGACAGGGGGCGTGCCGGCGATGGCGCAGGACGGGGCCCTCCAGGTGATGCGGCTGTGCGTGGAGTCGCCGGTCGGCGTGCCCAACGTGCCGGCAGTGGTCTCCCAGGAGAAGGTGAGCGCGGAGCCCTGCGGGTCGCTGGCGGCCATCTCGTAGGTGAGCACATCGCCTGGATTGGCGGTGTCCGAGGAGCGGTAGGTGCGGAGGATGACGGGCGCGAGGTGCTGGACGGGGGGCGTGTTGCTGACACACAGGGCGACAGTGCCCGTGTTGTGCCCTCCGTGCCCGTCGGACACGGAGATGCTCAGCCGGCAGTTGTTGCAGGCCTCGGCCGGCGCGAGCGAGGGCGTGAATTGAGCGATGCTGGAACTTGCGTTGCTCCAGGTGCCTGCGCACGAGGCGCTCCAGGAGTAGGAGAGGCCGTCCCCGTCTGAATCCGAAGCCGTGACGGACACCGACGTCGGCTGCCCGACGACGAGCTGCGTGGGCGAGGCCACGAGCAAGGTCACTTCAGGGGTGCTGTTGAAGGAGATGGACAGCTCGGCCTCACCCTCGCTCTCGGGCAGAACATTGACGACCAGCAGGGCGCTGGAGGCCAGGCCACGTGAATCCGTCACCGTGAGTGTCAGCGTTTGAATCCCGGTGGAGGCCGGCGCCGTCCACGAGGTGAAGCGCCCGGAGGTCGAGGAGAAGGTGCCCGCGGTGGCGCTCCACGCGTAGCCAAGCGTGTCATCGGGGTTCGGGTCATGCGCGGAGGCGTGGAGGGAGACGGTGCCACCGGCCGCCACGGTGCTGGGGGAGGCTGTGACGAAGTCGATGATTGGCGCTTCGTTCTCGAAGGGCGGAGGTGGGTTGATTTGCTGGAGGGTGATGGCGACGAGGGTCGTCTGGTTGGCGAAGATGGAGACGCCGGAGGCGGAGCCCAAGAAGATCAGGGTGCCGGAAGCGTCATAGGCCCGAGCGGCGAAAGCTCGGTCGGTGCCGGCGGGGATGTTGCCGATGGTGCCGCCCCACACGCCATTCGTGGCAGCGAGGTCAACCCACACGGAAGGAATGTCCGGTCCACCCGAGGCGACCGCGACGCGGGCGATGGTGGATGAGAGAGATTGTGGCACCGATACGGCGAACCGCGCCGTCCCCGTGTCCCCGGACGTGGCTCCACAACCCGCGAACAGCGCCGCCGCGAGCGTCAGCACCAGCTGAATGCCTGCTCTTTTCATGAATGTCCCCCTCTTGCCGCGAGTGTGAGCCTCGCGAAGCAGTCGCAGCGCATGAGAGAACTTCGAGCAGGGCGCGAGAACGTCCCACCGGCGAGTGCCCTTCCTGCTGGCGATGAAGACGATCATCCAGGATGGCAGGCATCACCGTCCATGACCCGGGCAGGCGGCTCGCCGTCATCTACTGGACCGCGCCCGCCTCCTCCGCGCCTGTTCTCACGTGAGATGTCGCGCTCTGGGTTGACTCTTGCGCCGGGGTTTCCGAGCTCCCAGGGCGTCCGTCGAAGGTCATGGAGCCTCCCCGCAGGGCGGTTGTTGGGTCGGACGGAGCCCTCCACCTTGTGCCGGAAAATGCATGCCTGGGGTGCACCCAGCCATGTGGAGGAACCGGCCATGGGAGATCGAGTACGCATCGCCACGTTCAACCTGGAGAACTTCGACGAGAAGCCCGGGTCGAAGCCCCCGCTTGCCGAGCGTATCGCGTTGATGCGCCCCCAGTTGCTGCGGGTGGACGCTGACATCCTGTGCCTCCAGGAGGTGCACGGGCAGATGGTGGACGGGCACCTGGAGCTGCGTGCCCTGGAGCGCCTCCTCCATGACACGCGGTACGCCGGCTACCACCAGGTCTCCACCCACGTCCCTGGGGGCACTGGGCCGATGACGCAGCGCAACCTCGTCATCCTCTCGCGCTTCGAGATCCTCGAATACGCGCAACACCTCAATGATCTGGTGCCCGCCCCGCTCTACCGGATGGTGACGGCTGACCCTCCGGAGCAGAACGCGGCGGAGATCCGCTGGGAGCGCCCCCTGCTGCACGCCCGGGTGCGGCTGCCGGGTGGGGCCTCGCTCCACATCATCAACCTGCACCTCAAGTCACGCATCCCCACGGACATCCCCAACCAGAAGGTGAACGACTTCACCTGGAAGAGCGCCTCGGCGTGGGCGGAGGGGGCCTTCATCTCCATGATGAGGCGGGTGGGGCAAGCCCTGGAGGCGCGCCGCCTCGTGGACCAACTCTTCGACGCGGACGAGAGCGCCCTCATCGCCGTCTGCGGCGACCTCAACGCGGACTCCGACGAGGTGCCCGTCGAGGCGCTACGCGGGGACGTGGAGAACACGAGCAACCCCAAGCTGGTCAGGCGCGTGCTCGTCTCGTGCGAGCGCAGCGTCCCCGAGCCCGCTCGCTACTCGCTGCTGCACCGGGGCAAAGGCCAGATGTTCGACCACATCCTCGCTTCGCGCGCGCTGCTTGCGGCCTACCAGCACACGGAGATCCACAACGAGTTGCTGCACGACGAGTCCATTGCCTTCGCCACCGACGAGCTGTACCCCGAGTCGGACCACTCACCCGTCATCGCTGAGTTCCAGATGATGGGCGCATAGGCGGGGGCCTGTTTCGAGTGGGCTTGCCCCGGTTTGGTGGACACGGGGGTTATGCTGCCAACTTAGCAGGTAGGGCGGTCCGCTCATACTCCCAAGGACTCAAGTAGCCCAGGCCCGAGTGCCGCCGGCGTCGGTTGTAGAAGACCTCGATGTACTCGAAGAGCGCCGAGCGGGCTTGGTGCCGGGTGGTGAAGTCGGTGAGGTAGACCGGCTCCATCTTCAGGGTGCTGAAGAAGCTCTCCACGACGGCGTTGTCCCAGCAGTTGCCCTTCCTGGACATGCTGCACTGGATGCCTCGGCAAGCCAGTGCCTGCCGGTACTCGGCGCTGGCATACTGGCTACCGCGATCGGAGTGGTGGATGAGCCCTTGGGGCGGCTGTCGCCCCTCCAGAGCCATCTCGAGGGCTCCGAGCACCAGCTGGGTGTCGATGTGCTCGCTCATGGACCAGCCGACCACCCTGCGTGAGAACAAGTCGAGCACCACGGCCAGGTACAGCCAGCCTTCGCCCGTCCACACGTAGGTGATGTCCGTGGCCCAGGTGCTGTTGGGCTGGTCGGGGGAGAAGTCGCGCTCCAGCACGTTGGGAGCCACCGGGTTTTCGTGGTTGGAATCGGGGGTGCGCACCGCGCGACGCTTCCTGCGGGCCGCCAGCTGCTGCTTCTTCATCAGCCGAGCCACCCGCTTGCGGCTCACCTTGCGGCCCCGGGCTCGCATCTCCGCATGCACCCGGGGGCTGCCGTAGGTGCCTCGGCTCTCCTGGTGCACCTTCGCCACCTCCTCGGCCAGCTGCTGGTCCTCCTGCTGGCGTGCGGACTCCGGGCGCTGTTTCCAGGCGTAGAAACCCGAACGGGACACTCCCAGCTGCTCGCACATGAACTCGATGGGGAAGTGGGCCTTCTGCGCGTCGATGAACTCGAACCTCACTTCGAGTCCTTCGCGAAGAAGGCCGCTGCTTTTTTTAGGAAGTCGCGCTCCATTAGCAGCTGCCGGTTCTCTCGCCGCAGCTGCACCAACTCCTCCCGCTCGGCCTGGCTGAGCGCTCCGGGGGCTGCCTTGCCCTCGGCTGCCTCAGCCTGATTCACCCAGTTCCTCAGCGCCGACTCGGTCAAGTCCAGGTCCTTGGCCACCTGGGGCAATGACTTCGTCCCCTCACGCACCAGCCGGACTGCCTCCGCCCTGAACTCCGGCGTGAAACTCCGTCTCTTCCTTCGTTCCATGGACACATCCTCTCGTCTTTCCACTCATCAGGGGTGTCCACAAAATCGGGGCAGGCTCACTTCGAGTCCTTCGCGAAGAAGGCCGCCGCTTTTTTTAGGAAGTCACGCTCCATCAGCAACTGCCGGTTCTCTCGCCGCAGCTGCAGCAACTCCTCCCTCTCGGCCTGGCTGAGCGCTCCGGGGGCTGCCTTGCCCTCAGCCACGTCAGCCTGCTTCACCCACAGCCTCAGGGCCGACTCGGTCAGGTCCAGATCCTTGGCCACCTGGGGCAGTGACTTCGTCCCCTCTCTCACCAGCCGGATTGCCTCCGCCCTGAACTCGGGCGTGAAGCTCCGTCTCTTCCTTCGTTCCATGGGACACATCCTCTCGTGTTTCGACTCATCAGGGGTGTCCACAAAATCGGGGCAGGCTCACGTTCGGCCAGGCCGCGAAGGCAACTGTAGGGCGATCGCGGTCGGCGCGGGCCGCACGCCGGATCCCGACTGGATGAAGGGGCGCTCCGGGGGATGGGAGAACGAGATGCTCGTCGCGTACCTGTTGCCCACGGGCCAGGTCGCGGCCTACAGCGTACCGCTCGTTGGGGGCGCGTTTCTCTGGGGGGTAAGGTCTACCGCTGAGCCGCGGTCGAGAAAGCGTCTCGCAGTCAAGTCGTGACGAAGCTAACGGCCCGGTGGGGCTTCCTGAGCTGGTCTGCGGTGCCCCTGCGCGCGCGCAGAACCTGCTAGCGTTCGCCCAATTCAGGAGGTCACCCACCTTTGAGCCAACCTGCTAGATTGGCCCTTGTGCTCGCGGTCTTGTGGGGAGCTGCGGCACGGGGAGAGACGCCTTTGAGCGGTCGTGCGAAGCGAGAGCGGCCCGTCGCGGTCGTCGGCAACCCCGACGAGCCCCTGCCCGAGATCCGCGTCGCCCCGGATTCGCTCACGCTCCTATGGTTTCCCGCCGACATCCAGCCGACGACGCTGACGGTCGACGAGTCGCGGATCCGGGTGCTGGACACGGGCAAGCGCTCGATCATCGTCCAAGCTGCCGCCGACTTCCGGGCCGACGAGCGGCACGAGATCGCGGTCTTCTTCGCTGACGGGCAGGCGCCCGCTCGGGCGGCGTTCGTGCTCGTGATGGACCCGGCCGAAGTCGACTCGCGGATCGACGTGCAGCGCCCCGAGCCGCCGACCGGCCCCTGTCCGGCCGACGTGCAGCGCGCCGACCCCCGGCCCGAAGACTTCGTCTTGCTCGGCTACGTGAGCGACCGGGGCGTTCAGACCACCGTCATCGGGAAGGCGATCGACAGCGAGCAGGGTTTCTCTTCTGACCCGGGTGTTTCTTATCGCGGGAACGGGTGGGTGCTTGCCGACTTGTGGATCCTCAACCTGCCCGGTCGGCCCCCGTGGACACCGCGCGACGTGGTGCTGAGAGGCAAGGGGGGCACCGTCCTGCACGGGCGCGTCGTGACGAATGCGCAAGGCGCGGTTGCTCCCGGGGACACAGTGCGCGTGCTCGGCGTCTTCAAGGAACCGCCCGCGAGTGCTGGGCTTGTCGTCGCCCTGGAAGTGCTCGGGGATGACGGTCGCAGCTTCGTGATTCCGCGTGTGACGCTTCCGATGGAGGGCAAGCAATGACCGCACCTCTGATCAGGCTGCCGTCAGGCGCCGTTATCGACGGCTGGCGCGTCTTAAAGGAACTCGGCAGCGGTGGTTTTGCGGTCGTCTACCACGTACAGAAGAATGGGCAGGATCGCGCGCTCAAGGTGGCGCTGCACCGTGACGCAAGCGGGGACGACAAACAGACCCATGCCCGCGTGATGCGTGAGCTGACGGTTCTCCTCATGCTGGATCATCCGAACATCATCCGGCATCGCGGCTACGGGTACGCCGAAAGCGGGAACGTTTATCTCGCGCTCGACTACGTCGACGGTTGGACGCTCGCCGAGTGGAAAGAGCGAAAGCACCCTACTTTTCACGAAGTCCTGCGCGTCTTCGTGAAGATCGCCGACGCGCTCGTCTACATGCACAGCCGGGGCATCCTTCACCGAGACTTGAAGCTCGTGAACGTGCTGATCCGGAAGAGTGACGGCGAGCCGATCATTATCGACTTTAGCTGTGCGACCTACACGCAAGCGGCAGACCTAACCGATAGCGGGCACCTTCCCCCGGGAACCGATCGGTTCCGAGCACCCGAGCAATTCAAGTTCCTGCGCGAGCACAAAGAAGAGCACCGGGGGCGCTATGCCTTCCAGGTCGCCGACGAGATTTTCGCGGTCGGAGCGATGCTCTACGAGCTGCTAACGGATCCCCGACCGACGGAAGCGCGCACGCGCGAGTCGCTCAATAACCCGGCCGCGATGCCTCCACCTGCCCGGGGGCTCAATCCGCGCGTTCCTGAACCGCTCAGCGACCTAGCCGAAAGCATCCTTTCGCGCGACCCCAAGCGGCGACCCGTCGACACCGAAGCGCTTCGGCGCGAGATCGCCGAGCTGCTCGCGGATCCGGGGGCTGATTACCAAGCGCCCGCGCATGTCCCGTCAGAGCAGCGTCAACCCGAGATGCTCGACGGTGCTGCGCCTGCCGAGCTGCACGCTCGACGTCGGAAGGGATGGAGGATCGCGGCGGGCGCGGTGGGTGCTGTCGTGCTCGCCGCTGTCGCAGCTCTCTGGATGCTTCCCGGTGCGCCGACGCTTCCAGCCGCCGCCCCCTCGCTGCCGCCCGTCACGCCTGCCCCTGATATGTCACCCGCCCCCGCGCCTGTCGCAGGGACAGGTCCGGCACTCGCCCCCGAACAAAAGGAAGGTGACCTCTTGAAGACACAGCCCACCGAACCCACGAAGCAAGCACGCAGCTCGCGCGAGCGCGGGCAGAAGACCTCGCCAAGCGCGGAAGTGTGCAAGGGGCTGTCGCTTGCCGCTGCCGTCGCTCTCGGATGCACCGGCGTTCCCGTCAGGCCCGAGCCCTTCACCTGCCCCGAAGGGTCTCAGAGTGCGATGCGTGAGCTGCACTGGCGCGACGGTGATCGATTCCGCCTTGTGCTGGACGACCGACACGACCCCGAAGCGCTCGGCGTTTGGTTCCGGCCGGGCGACACGATTGTCGCGGTCGTGCCACCGGATGCGCGTGATCAGCGGACAGCTCCCCCGGGGACACGATTTCTCGGGGGGAAGGTCTACGTCATGCCCGACAAGACCGACAGCGGCAAACCGGGCCGGATCGTCGTGAGGTTTGAGCGCGCGAAGCTGCCGCGACAGGACGAGGTTCCCGTGTGCGTCGTCGTGGACACGACGGCCGACGAGCTGAAAGACGGGGCCGGTAAGACCTCCAATCGTGACGTTGGGAAAGCGGTCGATTACTGGCCGTGAGTCCCGCCGCAAAGCGACGTGTCAGGTAGGCGGTCAATTTTCGCGGGGCAGGCGAGGGACGACCTCCGACTTCGTAGGGCGTTCCAACCGGCCCCTTGCACTGAGTAACTGGGACTTGTCTCGCGCTGGCATGGTGCCTGCGCAAGCGAGAGGAGGATCGAGCATGGCAGCAATCGAGTTCAGGCTCCCCAAGGGGGCAATTCTGTTCACCGACGGGGACGGCACTGCTTACGAATTCCGCGAAGACTTGGGCGAGGCGCATCACGGCCTAAGTCTGTTTCAGATGCGGCGTCGCTCGCCGGAAGGTCACCCGCGGGGGAAGGTGTTGGTCAAGGCGGTCGGGAATCCGCGTGGAGGGGTTAAGGAGGGCGCGCGCTTCGTCAAGGCGAGGGCGAAGCTTGAAGAGCAAGTGCGGCTTGCGAAGTACCTTGATCACCCGGGCATCCTGCGCGTTCACTGTCTGCACAAGACGAATGCGGCTTGGTACGTCATCACCGACCATCCGACCGGGGAGGATCTCGATTATCTGATGGGGCTCGCGACCGAAGTCGATCAGTGGTTCTCGCCCGAATTCGCGCTGTACGTCGGCGCGGCGGTCGCGAGCGCCCTTGATCATGCGCACACGGCGAAGGATGCGAAGGGAAACCCCTTGGGCATCGTCCACCGGGCGATCGACTTGGGGCACGTCTTCGTCAACTGGGAGGGCCGGGTTCAGGTCTCCGACTTCGGTCTCGCGTTCTCCCACCTGCCGAACCGCGTCGTCTCGACCCGTCGCCGCCCGCAAGGGGATGCCTAAAAAGGACCAAACCGGAGACGGAAACGACATGAGCAAGACGTGGATCGGCAAGTGGAAGCGAGGCGTATAGGCGGGATAGAGGCCATGTTGCGGGTGAGGGCAGGAGCGGAGGTGCCGAGGAGGAGCGCTGACAGGCGCCGCCCGAGCAGTGAGCCAAGCGGGTGGACAGGCCGCGCAGCCCCTTGAGGTACACGACTGCCCAGGCCGCCCTCCCATGGGGTGCGCGGAAGGGGACTGGCCTTTTGGCTCTGGGGAGGCGTCAGCCTCAACACCCCGCGGCCTGGGTTGATTCTTGCGCCGGGGCCAGGCGCACACCTGCCGTGGGCAAGCCCAGGTGCTCCAGTATCGCTCGCACTCCCCTGCCTGCCTTCACGTACGCCAAGACCCGCCTCCTGCCTCCACACCTCACGCAGGCGAACACCTCGAAGTCGAACGTCCTCTTCAGCAACTCTGCCCAATCCACTCGCGGCCTCCTCTCCTTCATCCCCTCCTTTCTCACCGCTGCCTCACTTCCCGCTCTCGCCTCCTCTGCTGGGGGGACCAGAAATGGCCGCAGTTTGGCGCCTACGTGTGGACAACCATTCCATCGCAATGGAACTGGCCCGCGATAGATAGAGACCATGACTCCGCTCAGACTTGTCGTCGTCCTGGCCCTTCTGCTCTCGGCGGGCTGCGAACCCGTCGCTTGGAGGATCAAGGCCTTCCCGGTGAAGAGCAACCAGGTGCCGCGCCTCGATCAGACCGTGGTGCTGGAACTGCCACCATGCGGGACGGTCGTCCAGGCCAGGCTCGGGGATGGAACCCCTCTCTGGGTGTCCCGAGAACTCGATGACACTGTGACGGTCATCTCCGCGATCGATCCCCACAGCCTCGAGACTCGACGGATCTCCTTGGTGGAATGGAGCCCGACAGTCCGGCGCTTCAATGGCAGCTTCATCTGGGATGAGCGAGGTCGCGTCGTGGGCAATTCCGGGTGGGACTCGTGCGTGTGGGATTGTCCGCCCGAATCGTCACTGCCCAATTGGGCACCCAACCTGGACACGTTCCAGTTCGTGAGGCTGGAAGGAGAACCCGAGCGCATCCGGGTCATCCAGCGCGTGTCAGGAGGCTGGCGGGGCATTCCCAGGAAACCCCTCCCCTCCTGGTCGAAAGAACCGTGGGAGCGGATCAACCAGATTTCATTGCAGGAGGCGCTGAGGCAGCCAGAAGGCACCGTCGTGAGAGTGGATGCGGATGTCGTCCTCGTCAGTGGCGAAGTGCCGCAGGTCTGCAAGCGCGGCGAATACAATGAGCGCGAGTGCTGTCCGAAGGGCTCTCCCCGGCTCTACGACGTGGACGGAGCCCCCATGGACAAGGAGGGCCCCGGAGTCGATTCATACGGGCCGGGCCTGCTCCGGCGATATCGAGACGGCTTCGTCCAGTACATCCTGGGAGCCCCACTCGTTGGAGCGCACGCTACTGGCTACATGCGGATCCCGAAGCCGCGGGGCTGGGAGACCTGGAACTTCAACGCGCCCCCGCCGCGAGCTCCCTGTGACCCAGGCTTCTCCTCACTCGACGAATAGGTCAGCTCAGGGGGCCCAGGAGCAGCGCTTCATCTCCAGCAGACACACGCCTGCCCAGCCCAGGCCGCCTTCCCTGGCGGGGCGCGACCGGGCAGCGGGAAGGACGTGAGCGGCGCTGCGAGCTACTCCGAGTACTCCTGCTTGGCGACGAGGCGCCAGTTGCGGTTGTAGCAGGTGATGCCGCGCTCGGCCAGCCGTGCTCGGTAGTCCTCGCTGGCGTACTGACTGCCCCTGTCGGAGTGGTGCAGCGCAGGGGCCGCCCGCCCCGTGAGCGCCATGTCGAGCGCGGCGAGGACCAGTTGCCGGTCGATTCTCTGACTCATGCTCCAGCCCACGACGCGGCGGCTGAACAAGTCGAGCACGACGGCCAGGTAGAGCCAGCCCTCGGCCGTCCAGACGTAGGTGATGTCGCCCGCCCAGGTGCAATCGGGCCCGGGAGGTAGGAAGTCGCGAGCCACCACGTTGGGCGCGACCGGATGGGCGTGCTTGCTGTCGGTGGTCCGCACGAAGGGGCGTCTTCTGCGTGCCGCCAGGCCCTCCTGCCGCATGAGGCGAGCGACCCGCTTCTCGGAGACGCGGCGGCCCCGTGCACGCAGTTCCGCATGGACCCGCGGGCTGCCGTAGGTGCCGCGGCTCTCGCGGTGCACGGCAGCCACCTCCGCCAGATCTCGGCTCTCTGCTCCGCAGAAAAGCCTCGACGCCTTCTCGGCATTCACTCCTCCAATCGACGAGCAGCCCCTGTTGCATCGACCGATTGAGTGTGCCGCCGCATTTTTTAGCAGCTCCTTCTCCATCTCGAGCTGGCGCACGCGCTTGCGCAGCTGGGACAACTCCGCCCGCTCCTCGCTGGTGAGCGCTCCCGGCTTGCCCTGGCCTCGGTCCGCCCTGGCCTGCTCCACCCACCTGCGAAAGGTCGTCTCGCTCAGGTCCAAGTCTTTCGCCACTTCCGCGACGGACTTGCCCTCCTCCAGCACCAGCTTCACCGCCCCGGCTTTGAACTCCGGGCTGAAGCTACGCCGCTGCCTCCTCTGCTTCTTCGCACTCTCCGACATCGAACACCCTTCCATCACATCGGGGGTGTCCACGGAAGCGGGGGACTCTCACCTGGCCCACCGGGACGGCGCGGTAGACGGCGCCGTGGGCGCCCTGGCCTCCCCAGGCCACGACACGCCAGCGCCCCACCACCGTGCCGGCCGGCAGCAGGGCAGGGTGCAGCACGGGGACGGATGCGCGCTCCATGGCAGGGACTCGTGAGGTGGAGCAGACGCTCCTGGAGACGCGTGCAGCCTATGCCACGGACAGGCTCACGTCAGGCGTGCTGTCTGCAGGATGGCCAAGTGCTGGCGGGGCACCTGGGGATCCAGGTCAGGAGCCGCGCGCGGGCGGTGCCCTTGGGGCGGGTTGCGCATGCGAACTGCTGACTGATAGCGGGGTTCGATGCTGTGCCAGTCACCCTTGCTTTCTTTCCGTATCCGTCCGATGAGCACCGTCGGTCGCTGGAGAGATGGGGTGAGGCATACGCCCAGCATCTGCTCGAGCTGTGCAGGGAGCACGGCCTCCACCACGCCGTGCCCGGCGCCTTCAACCAGCTCTGCGAGGCGGCCGTGAAGGCGGGACACGTCCACGATGACTTTGCCATCCTCCATCAGTTTATGAGGTAGGCTGGTGGGCAGGGAGCGGCTCCAGCCTGGACGGGGCCAGGGTGTTCACCTGCGTTGCGGACCAGGTGGACGAAGGCCTCCTTCCAGCACGCCGCTGGGGATGTCACCGCGCGAGGTACTCCAGAAGGTAGGGGCCGGTCACGCGAATCACGATCTCTCCCCGCGCATCGCTCTCCGTCAGACGGCGCCCCCACCACGCGATGGCCGCATCCACGTCGGCGTAGGAGACGACGTCAACTTCGGCGGCATACGGCGCATGGCAGCCGGGCTTGCCGAGGACGGCGAGGCCTTCCGTTCCCTTCTTTCCAATCAGCACGGCCCAGTTGCTCCGCCGTTCAATGTCCGCGGGCTGCCCCGGGAGGAAGGGCTCGAAGTCGCGAGAACCCTGCCCCGTGAGCACGATGAGACGCCGGTGCTCATCCTTCGCCCCCTTGCACCAGTCCACCGTATAGCCCTCGTGCTGACCAAACCGCGTCTGAATGTCCTCGGGCGTGCCCAGATGCTGCCACACGTCGATCCGGAGGGTTCCAGCGTAGTCTCCCTCCGTCAGCCATTGCCCCAGGTACGCGATGAGCGGGTCCACGGTCCGGAAGCTCGGTGTCGCGAGGTACTCTCTTCCCTGGGGAGCACAGAATGAGTAAGGGCTCCGGTCGCAGCGTTGGAAGAGCCACCCCTGCGCCACCATGAAGTCGTAGTTGAGCCCCTGGATACGCTCCGCCTGGGAGTCGGGCAACCGGGGGTCATCCGGGTACATCATGATGGGAGTGATGATGCGCAGGGTCGGAGCGCCTGGGAGCAGCATGCCGTCGCCACGCTGCGTTCGCTGCGTCACGATGATGGGCCTGGTGCCATGCCCGGTGAGCCAGATGGTTCCCTGATGGCCCTGGTGGACAGCGGCATGATCGAGGTCCACCCTCACCGAATACCCGTCGTACCGGCCACTGGTCGTGCGGATATCCTCGCGCAGCCCCAGCTTTGGCAGGGGATGCGCGGAGCCAAGAGAAGCACAGGCACTCAACACCATGCTGACGATGAAGCCCACCGCGAGGAAAAGTCGTCCCATGTCGGTGAAGTGTTCCGCCTGTCTCTTCTCAAGGCAAATCCCGGTTGTTCAGCAGCTCCCCCAAGCGGAGGACGCGAGAGCGGGGAGTGAGGCAGCGGCCAGGAAGGAGCGGATGAAGGAGAGGACGCCGCGAGTGGATTGGGCAGAGTTGCTGAAGAGGATGTTCGACTTCGACGTGTTCGCCTGCGTGAGGTGTGGAGGCAGGCGGCGGGTGTTGGCGTACGTGAAGGCAGGGGGGGAGTGCGAGCGATACTGGAGCACCTGGGCTTGCCCACGGCAGGTGTGAGCCTGACCCCGGCGCAAGAGTCAACCCAGGCCGCGGGGTGTTGAGGCTGACGCCTCCCCAGAGCCGAAAGGCCCAGTCCCCTCCCGCGCACCCCTATGGGAGGGCGGCCTGGGCAGGCGTGTACCTCAAGGGGCTGCGCGGCCTGTCCACCGACCGGGCTCACTGCTCGGGCGGCCCCTGTCAGCGGTCCTCCTCGGCACCTCCGCTCCTGCCCTCACCCTCAACCGGCCTCCTATTCGCCCTATGCGCTGAGGCTCGATGTGACGCTCATGGGTCACTTGCACTCCAAAGGGAGTGCGCTCAGGGCTGGCCGATCACGGTCCATCGCTCGGTGTTCACGTCGAAGCAAGCCCCACCCCAGCCGGCGGGGATCCTGGCGCAGAGGAGCTTTCCCGTTCCGCCATGGATCCACTCGACAGGGCCGCCGACGTCCTTCCAGCCCGCCAACGTTCCGTCCCGGTTCATGTACACCCTGCCGTTCGCTCCGAGCCCGAAGAGGATGTCGCCCACCATGGCAAAGGTCTTGCCCGGGCCACCGACATGCGTCCACGCAAAGGGGCGCCCCTCGAACCCCTACCGCGGGGCGCTCTCCTTCTACGTCCTGTCGATCGCCGGACCCGTCATGGCCGCCACGCTCCTGCCGAGGGACGGCACGCTGGACTGGCACTTCATGTTCGGCGGCTTCGGCCTGGCAGCGGTGCCGCTGACGATCGGCACGGCGTTGCTCCGGCACGACACGAAGCTGCGCGAGCAGTACGAGAAGGCCGCGAACAACGTGGCCACCCTCGAGAGGTACGAGCTCGCCCTGGACTACGCCCGGATCGGCGCGCAGCCCAGCTACGACGCGACGCTGCAGCAGGTCATCACCCAGCTGCTCACGCTGCCGCCGGCCACTCCAGGCGCTGCCGCTGCGGCTCCGGGAGGGAAGGAGGATGGGGGCGAGGCAACCAGCGCCGCCGTCGCGACGAAGCTCATCGAGACCGCCGCCGGACTCCTCGGGCAGAAGAAGTGAAGTAGCGAGCCGTCGCCTCGGTGCGTCACCGACTTCGATATCGCCAGATCTGCCCCAGGAGGAGTTGCCGTGGGGGACGAGGACGTGCCCGGATTCCCTGCCGAGTTGACGTCCGATTTCTAAAGCCAACGTGGCTTGCTAGGTTGGGTGGCGGGGAGAGCCATGGCGACGGCCCGCAGACGCAGACCTGGACAGGTGAGCGATCGTTTGGCGAGCGCGCCGAAGGCTGCCGCCCATGAACAGGGCCGGAGATCCTATGCGCCGCAGACGCTAGCCCGGATCGGTCACACCGGGTACGGACGTAGGAAGGATGCCGCAACGTAGCCCAGCGGAGGAGCCGCGCGATGGCTTGCGCCGGTTCTGATGTCGGCAACAGGCAAGACACGGCCCTCTCCGGCCGGAGTGAGGCCCGCAGGAGGTTGTCAAAGAGCAGCGGACGTCAGGAGGAGGCGGCGGGTACGGTGAGCAGTTGCTGGGCGATGCGCGCGAAGATCTCGCGTACCGGGGCGGCGGCGCTCAGCGAGAGGACGACGCGGCGGACGCTCACGCGGACGATGGCGGCAAGTTTCAGCAGCTTCAGCCGAAGGGTACCAGCCTGGGCGCACTCGAGTTCGGTGCGTATAGGCGGGATAGAGGCCATGTTGCGGGTGAGGGCAGGAGCGGAGGTGCCGAGGAGGAGCGCTGACAGGCGCCGCCCGAGCAGTGAGCCAAGCGGGTGGACAGGCCGCGCAGCCCCTTGAGGTACACGACTGCCCAGGCCGCCCTCCCATGGGGTGCGCGGAAGGGGACTGGCCTTTTGGCTCTGGGGAGGCGTCAGCCTCAACACCCCGCGGCCTGGGTTGATTCTTGCGCCGGGGCCAGGCGCACACCTGCCGTGGGCAAGCCCAGGTGCTCCAGTATCGCTCGCACTCCCCTGCCTGCCTTCACGTACGCCAAGACCCGCCTCCTGCCTCCACACCTCACGCAGGCGAACACCTCGAAGTCGAACGTCCTCTTCAGCAACTCTGCCCAATCCACTCGCGGCCTCCTCTCCTTCATCCCCTCCTTTCTCACCGCTGCCTCACTTCCCGCTCTCGCCTCCTCTGCTGGGGGGACCAGAAATGGCCGCAGTTTGGCGCCTGGCGCAAAGACGCCGTGGAACCTCGTGAGGTTTGCCCGAGGCGGAGGCACCAGGGACGCCACACGCCGTAACAGTTCCAGCCCGGTGAAGAGCAGGTGCGTGGCGCCGTCCGGCAGCGGGCGCTTCATGCGATAGGCGATGCGACCGTCCTCCGCTCGTGACAAACGCTCCAGCGCCAGTGCGCCACGCGCCCCGTAGCGGCATAGCCGCTCCAGTCCCTGCCTGTCGTTGGCATGCAAATGCGTGTTGGCGTGCAAGGAGAATCCCTCCATCAAGGCGCATCGGGGCTGCTTGCTGGGAGGGGGCCGGACGTCCACCTCCGTCCAGCGCAGCCGTTGCTGCAGGGAGTGCGCCTGGTACGCCTGCAGCGCGTCCTCGGGGCCTTGCGCGGGCAGGGCTCCTCTTTTCTCCAGCAGGCGCAGCACCCGGTGGCGTACCCCCCTCAGCAGCCGCTCCACCTCGCCTTGCGTGGGCGGCGGCAACGGCTCGAAGCGCACGCCGCTCTCCCGCGGCACGAAGACGCCGTCCGGCACCAGCGAGTGGAAGTGCGGAGTCACCTGCAAGGCGGAGCCGAAGAACGGGATGAACGACACGGCCCCGACCTGCCCACCCCGCAGGCCCTGCCGCCGTGCCCTTCGGCGCTGCAGGGCAAACACCGCGCGTAGGAAGACGGTGAGGACGTCCGAGAGCAGTCCCACGTCCTTGAGCAGCACCCACCGGATCCGGTGCGGAAAGGACAGCGTCCACTGCCGGTAGGGCACGTGCGGCAGCACCTGCTCCACCAGATGCACCGCCGTCACATGCGCCCGCTTCGCGTTGCAGGACGGGCACACCCCTCGTCCCTTGCACGAGAAGGCGACGAGCAGCTCGTCCTTGCAACTCTCGCAGCGCACCCGCGCGAAGCCGTGCGCCAGCACTCCGCATTCCAGGTACCTGGCGAAGTCCCGCTCCACGTACCGGGGCAGGCCGCGCCCTACCTCGCTGGCTTCCGCCAGCAATGTGGCCAGGTTCTCCCGCACCGCCTCGTACAGCACCGTCCTCTCCGGCTGCCTTCGCCGGTACGCCCACCCGTGCGTTCTCACCAGCCCCTCCCCAGCCACACCTCGCCAGGGCACACGCTACCGTCCGCCTCCCACGGGCCCCGTGGAGCCCCTGCCTGCTTGTGGGGATCGGGGCCTATGAGAACAAGCTACAGCAGACCCGCACTGGAGGCGGCAGGTTCGATTCCCGTCGCCTCTACCCCGAGAAGACCAGCAATCTTGGCCTTCTTCCCGGGCGGGATTCCGTGCAGGCTGAGCCGTCACCGCCTCGAACGAGGGAGTCGACCGATGCAACTGCCACCCATCATTTACGGAACGGCGTGGAAGAAGGAGCGCACGGAGATGCTCGTTGCGCAGGCTTTGCGCGCGGGCTTCCGTGGCATCGACACGGCATGCCAGCCGAAGCACTACCACGAGCCCGGCGTCGGCGCGGCGCTCGCGTCCTGGCTGCAGGAGGGCATGCGCCGCGAGGACGTCTACGTACAGACCAAGTTCACGTCCCTCTCCGGCCACGACCCTCAGCGGATTCCGTATGACCCGCGGGCGAGCCTGCCCGAGCAGGTGGCGCAATCCTTCGCCACGTCGCTGCGCAATCTCCAGACGAGTTACGTGGACGCGCTGATCCTCCATTCGCCGCTTCCCCGTGAGGAGCAGACGATGCAGGTCTGGCGCGCGATGGAATCGCTGATGGACTCGGGTGGCGCGCACCGCATCGGCATCAGCAACTGTTACAGCCTCGGCGCTCTCGAGCGCCTCCATGGCGCCAGCCGCATCAAGCCGGCCATCGTGCAGAACCGCTTCTATGCGGAGACCGGGTACGACCGGGACATTCGCGAGTTCTGCACGCGCCACGGCATCGCGTACCAGAGCTTCTGGACGCTGACGGCCAATCCGCATCTGCTCGCCGATGACACGGTGCGCCGGCTGTCGCTCCAGTACGGCCGGACACCGGCGCAGATCCTGTTCCGTTACCTGACGCAGATCGGCGTCACGCCGCTCACCGGTACCACGTCGAAAACGCACATGGGCGAGGATCTCGCCATCTTCGAGATCGAGCTGACCGCGAGCGAGCTCAGGGCCGTTTCGGCATTGCTCTGATCGGAGGCGTCGCGGGCGAGCTAGCGGGTGGTCTTTTCGGCCGGGTGGAGCTGACCGCGGATGTCTCCGTAGTAGGTCTGCCCCGTCGTGTGGAGGTTGAAGTACAGCTCGCCCGCCTGGGCCAGCTGGGCCATCCCCGCCACCGTCAGCACCTTGGTCGGCTTCACTCCGGACAGCGACGGGCTCGGAATGATGCACCCCATGGTGAAGGCGCCGATCACGCTGCCGTGGCCGTGCTCCGTCGTCTTGACGATGTGCTCGTTGCGGATCTCCACCGAGAACATACCGTCGGCGATGTTGCTCTTGAGGTCGGTGGCGATGGAGAAGTCGACGAGGATCGGCCCGAGGATGCCCGGCTTGCCGCAGTGGATGTGGAACATGTTGATCTCGGCCGTGTTGACGCCTTCAATCTTCACGTCGACCCAGGCGCGGCTCAGATCCTTGCTGAAGCGCAGCTGCCCGTGGCCGCGATGGCCTGCCGCCTCGCGCTCCGCCCGGCTCAGCGACGGTGTCTGCGAGCGGAACTGCTTCGGCACCGACGACGGCGTGTTCGCCTCCTCGTCGCCTTCCTGGTGCGGCGTCAGCCACGACTCGAACACCATCCCCACCTCCGTCCCCTTCGATGGGTCGAGCGCTGGCGCCGCGGGCGCCGGCGAGGTAGCCGGCCTGGCCGTCGCGGGGGGAGCGGCTGACTCCGGCGGCGGCTTCGCCCAAGCCATGCCGCTGCTTCCGATCAGTGCCGCACACAAGAACGCATTCCGCACGATACGCATGGGGCCTCCTGTCTGCTCCGTTGCTGATCTTCGACCCTATCAGTGTGGAGACACTGCCGAAAGCAACTGCCAGGGCGACGAGGGCTCACGGACGAGCACCTACTGCACCGTGAATGACTCTGAAACCCCTTCATAAGGGTGGACTGCCCCGGTCCATCCCGACTTCCAGTGGCCCTTGTGACGGATGCGGTAGGTCCCAGCCTCGGCGTTCCTCGTGTCCCAGGTGATCGTGATCCTGGAGTAGGAGATGCCGCTCCGTTCCCACCGGTACGTCGTCTCCGGGTCCCAGTCCCACGCGATCGCGACCCACGCGCCGTTCACCCGTCTCTCCACTGTCAGAAACGACCCCTGCGTCTGGAGATCGTTGTTCGGGTGCCCGCCCCAGTACTGCACGACCACCATGCTCCCCTTCGCATAGCTCGCGGCCGGCTGGGTGATCACGCTCCCGAAGTCCTGGTCGAGCGGCTTGTCGTCCAGCATCACCTTCGGAGTCAGATCGATCGTCTGCTCCGTCACGTCCTCGGGCGTGGGGCCGGCCGCGACCTCGGCACCACCGGCGATCGCCTGGCTGAGCTTGCGGTACTCCTGCTGAAAGCCGGCCAATTCGTTCGGACCGAACTGCGTGCAGGCTCCCTCGTACCACTGCCGCGCGTACTCCTCCCGCGTGGCCAGGTATGACGCGTACGAGTTGGAGAGCCCGGCGATGACCGCCGTGTCGACGCCAACGCTCGCAAGCTCCGTCTTCACCGTGTCCTTCAAGCGGCGACCCGACATGGTGGTCACCTCGGCGGGCACGGCGACGATGGCCAGGTTCCCTATCTTCAGCACCTGGAGGGGCATGATCTGCGGCGTCATGGTCGGCCCCAGGATGTTGGGACGCGCCACGCCGGTCGGGATCAGCACCGGCTTCTCCGCATGGCACTGCTGGTATGCCGCATCGTGGGTTGCCGGCCACACCAGGGCGAAGGCGCCGCCCAGGATTTTGAAGAGCGCCGCCTTGCCGGCGTCCTCGCTCCACTGCACGCTGTCGACGGTGGTCCCGTTCGGGAAGAGCGGCACGGGGCTCGGATTGTCGTACGGGCTGCCGGCCGAGAAGGACGCCCCCATGCCGGCCGCGCAGGTCAGGGCTCCCGCGGACGCGACGTAGAGCGTCCGCATGTCCACCCACTCGTGGCGGAAGTCCACCGAGCCGGTCAGCTCCCTCGTCGCGCCGTTGTAGAGCTCCCTGGCTTTGCCGTACTGCTTGAGGACGGCGTTCTCCAGGCTTCGATTCTTCTCGAAGGTCAGATCCGGGGGAGCCTGGCCGAACCCGATGTTCGGCGTCACATCGCCGGCACTCGACTGGGCGAACGCCGCCACGAACGTCCTGGCTGCCAGGTAATCGGTCCCCTTGTCCTTCTCGAAGAGGTACGACGCCCAGCCCTTGTTGTCGCCGCTGATCAGCGTGTTCTCGGGGCCGATGCTGTCCGGGTGCAGCGCGTACCAGTTCACCATGCCGATCTCCTCACCATCGAGGCCGACGAGCTTCAGCAGCGTCATGGTCTTGTCCGTGTTGCTGTCGTACCGGGCCCGCTCCGCCGCGGGGTTGCTGTCGTAGGGTTCCACCGCGCGGTTCCCGCCGCAGCCCTCGAGGGTTCCTTCGTTGACGAGGATCCTGCCGGGCTTCACGTTCTCATGGGCGCGCAGGATGGACTGGTAGATGCCATCCACGATCGCGTTGAAGTTCTGTCTCACGAACCCGTTGGTGGTCGCGTCATACAGGAAGTACCCCGAGTAACCTCCGGGACCGCTGTGGGTGTGCGTCGCCGACAGGAGGATGTTCTTCGTGCTGTAGTACCTGGCGAGCTCCGCATGGGCCGCGATCTTCTCGCTCACCTTCACCTTGACCATCTGGAAGATGTGGCCCAGGTCGGCGCTGACGAAGACGACCCGCCTGTCACCATCGCCGATGACGAAGGCCCGTGAGCGCAGCCGCATGTGGATGCCAGCGGTCTTCTGCTCCGCTACGGCGAAGCCCATCATCCCGATCTCTCCGGCCGGACCGGTGATGTCGTAGATGCCGCTTCCGATGAGGAAGACGCTGCCTCCGGATCGGGCGGTGATGCCGCTGACCTCGTTGCCCTGGTTGTACCGGTTGTAGCTCGTCCCTTCCGAGGACGCCCCGTCGTTCCGGGCGCCGTCCAGGCACCCGGCGGCGCAGACGACGTACCCCCAGAGCAACAAGGAAAGCGTCCGATGGACTCTGGCGATGGTGGTGCGCACGACCCTCCTCCCAGGTGCGGCACGCGAAATAGTCCCAGAAAAAAGGGTCTGCGTGTCCAACAGGACGTCACGAGAAATGCGTGCACTCGGGACTGCAACGGCGATCCGGAGTGCATCCTGGACTGTGACAGCTTCAACGAGTGTCAGTACGGCTGTTATTGAGTACCTCTGCTGATTGTTGTCACGAATTGCTGTCCCCCTCACCCATAAGGAATGAACATGTTCAAGAAGGCAATGACTGGTCTCGTCGTGGCGCTGGTGCTCTCTCCCGTCGCGGCGCTGGCGAACTCCGCGCGCTCCAACTGCACCCCTGGTGACACGCGCCAGTGCCCGCGCACCACGGACCCGTACTGCTACCAGGAGTGCACCGCCTTCGGGAACTGGACGACCTCGTGCTGGTGCGACTACCCGGCGCAGGAGGACCAGGAGCAGGCCTCCCGCGGTGGCGAGGCCTCCAAGCGCCTGTGCAGCGAGCTGAAGCCGGCTCCCGAGCAGACGCAGACCCAGTCGAAGTAATCGCCGCTGAGTCAGCGTTGAACGTCACGGCGATCCGGCAGGGGGAAATCCGGGTCGCCGTGGCGGTCTTTTCGCTCACCGCACTCCCTATGGCCTATGGCGTCAGGGTGATGATGGCGAGCTCCGGTCGGCACATGAAGCGGATGTCCAGGATGGGTCGGGTTCGACCTGGGGGCTTCCGGGCGGAGGGCTCGAGGCTCACGGCCTGGAAGGCAGCAGATCCCTGCCCGCCGGGCAAGGGCTCAGCGCCACGCCCCGCGAGCCGCTGCCTCGGCGGCATACGTCTCGAAAGACTTGGGCTCTCGACCGGTGAGCCGTCGTACGACGTCGGTCGGCTTCCCGTCCCCCTGCTCTCTCAGCGCGGTGAACGCCTTGACCTCGTTCAGCGTCTGCTCCCGGGGGAGCCCCAGCGCGCCCATCGCCGCCAGGTAGTCCTCGGCCCTCCCCAGGAAGCGGACGGCCCGGCCCGACGCCCGGCTGATGATCTCGACGGCCTCCGCGAAGGACAGCGCCCGAGGCCCGGTGACTTCGTAGCTCTGCCCGGCATGGCCGTCCCCGGTGAGCACCGCCGCGGCCACGGCCGCGATGTCGTCGGCGTCCACGAAGGTCTGGCGGAGATTGCCCAGGGGAACCGCGACCTCTCCCGCCATCACCGCATCTCGGAACACGCCCTCGTCGAAGTTCTGGTTGAACCAGTCCGGGCGCACGATCGTCCAGTCCACACCGGACTCCCGCACCATCCGCTCGGCCCCCATCAGCCGCTCGTCGCCCATGGGCTCGATGGCCCGGCTGGACAGCAGCACGATGTGCTTGATGCCCTGCTCCACCGCGCACCGGACGAACGACGGGTCCAGGGGCAGCTCGTGCGGCATCATCAGGTACATCCGCCCGGCGCCAGCCACCGCGGGCTTCCAGGTCCCTGGCTCCGACCAGTCGAACCGAACCTCTCCCTTCCGGGAGGCGGCCCGGACCTTGACGCCCGCCGCGCGCAGCAGGCCCGTCAGCCTCCGACCGGTCGTTCCCGTGGCTCCGAGTACGAGGATCTCATTCTTCGCCAAGTGCGCCGTCACGCATGCACCCCCGACAGAGATGTGGATCTGCAGCTGTTCGCTCGAGAAACAGCGGGGCCGCTGGATATGCTCGAACCGAGCCGCTGACAAGCTGCTTGTTCCGCATCCGTGCAGGCGTCAATGCTGAGCCCGGAGCGAGCCATCGTCCCGCATCAGCGGTGCCTCTCGCGCATCTGAATCCACATGCCTCAATTTCTCTCCCACTTCGTTGACTCCACCCCCGGAGATCCCCTCCGCGACCGACGCCCTCGCCAGGTTCACGGCGCGCTCTGGTCGAAGGTCGAGCCGACGCCCGTCTCCGCGCCGCGGATGGTCGCCTGGTCACCCGAGGTGGCAGGGATGCTCGGGCTCGATGAAGCCACGATGCGGTCCGCCGAGACGACCCAGGTGCTGGCCGGCAACGCGCTCTGGCCGGGCATGGTGCCGTACGCCGCCAACTACGGAGGGCACCAGTTCGGCCACTGGGCCGGGCAGCTCGGGGACGGCCGCGCCATCGTCCTGGGCGAGCTGGTGGCTCCGGACGGGTCGCGCCATGAGCTGCAGCTGAAGGGCGCCGGGCCCACGCCCTACTCCCGCCGCGCCGATGGGCGCGCGGTGCTGCGCTCGTCCATCCGTGAGTTCCTGTGCAGCGAGGCCATGCACCACCTGGGCGTGCCCACCACCCGTGCGCTGTCGCTGGTCGCCACGGGCGACTCCGTCATCCGGGACATGTTCTATGACGGCAACCCCCAGGCCGAGCCGGGCGCCATCGTTTGCCGCGTCGCGCCGACCTTCCTCCGCTTCGGCAACTTCGAGCTCTGCACGAGCCGCGATGACCTGGCGCTGCTGAAGCTGCTCGCCGACGACACGGTGAAGCGCTTCTTCCCGGAGCTCGGCGCTCCGGCGAAGGAGACGTACGCGGCCTTCTATCGCGAGGTGGCCCGGCGCACCGCCCAGCTCATCGCGCACTGGCAGGCGGTGGGCTTCGTACACGGCGTGATGAACACCGACAACATGTCGATCCTCGGCCTCACGATCGACTACGGCCCCTACGGCTGGATCGACGACTTCGATCCGGGTTGGACTCCCAACACGACCGATGCGGACCAGCGGCGCTACCGGTTCGGCAACCAGCCCACGATCGGGCTGTGGAACATCGAGCGGCTGGGCATCGCGCTGATGCCCCTCTTCGAGGATGACGAGTCCCTGGTCACCGCCGGGCTGCTCGAGTACCAGCGCACCTTCGAGCAGGAGGCCACGCGCCGCTTCGCCGCGAAGCTCGGGCTGTCCTCCGTCCAGAGCGAGGAGGACGTCGCGCTCATCAACGGCTGCTTCGCGTGGCTGGCGGCGGAGGAGACGGACATGACCCTCTTCTTCCGCGGCCTGGCCCAGGTCGTGACGACGGAGACGGCTCCCGCCGAGCTGCCCCAGGTGGTGCGAGAGGCCTTCTACGGCGAAGTCCCGGACTCCCATGTGGCCCGGGGCGTCGAGTGGCTCCAGGCCTGGTGGCATCGCACGCGGCGCGAGGACGCTCCCCCGGCGGAGCTGGCGCGGCGCATGAACGCGGTGAATCCGAAGTACGTCCTGCGCAACTGGCTCGCGCAGCAGGCCATCGACGCCGCTCACGCGGGCGATGACTCCGAGGTGCACACGCTCCTGGACGTGATGCGCAGGCCGTTCGACGAGCAGCCTGGACGGGAGCGGTTCGCGGCGAAGCGCCCGGACTGGGCCCGCTCAAAGCCGGGATGCTCGGCGCTCTCTTGCAGCTCGTAGGCGGCGCGGCTCCTGTATTCCTGGAGGTAGCCGGACAGAGGCTGCCTCCCTGCTGACCAGTCGCCCCTCCCACCGAGGCCCAGGCCCTGGGAAGGGCTGGCCCCGCTCCCTTCCCTGCTCCACCTTGAATGGTGCTCCCCACGAGGGCAGCCCTCGGCTCGGGAGCGTCCAACCTTCACAGGAGCGACATCATGGCGAGTCTTGGGAGTCTGCTTGGAGGCCTCATCCAGCCCCGACGCCGCAACTACGGCATGTGGAACCGCGGCTATGGACGGAGCCGCAGCCACTGGGGGCGCGGCTATGGACGTGCCCAGTCCTCTGGCGTCTTTGGCAGCCCGATAGGCCGAATGGCGATGGGAGGCCTGGCCGTCTGGCTGGCGCGCGGATTCATGAACAGGCGCGCCATCCACGATTGACCCTCACGAGACGGAGGGCGCTTACAGCAGCCGCGCCAGCTCCGTCACGTGCTCGTCGTGCTGGCCCGCCTGGGCGAGCGCCTCCGCCAGCAGCCGCACGTAGTCGCGATTCGCGCCGCTGGGGCCGTGGGCGGAGCGCACCACCGCGGCGATCTGCTCCAGCGTCTCCGGCCCCACGTAGTGAGGGTTGGAGGGGCCGGCGACGTAGACCAGGGCCTCCAGGAACGGAGGCTCACGCGTCTCCAGGATCACCGGGTGCCGCTCGTAGCCACCCTGCTCGCGGAAGTCGAGGTGGGTCAGCACCTCCTCCACGCGCTCGGTGGCGATCCGGTACGCCATGCCCCAGCAGCGCGCGCCAGGCTCCGGCACCAGCGTCACCACCCGTCCCGGGGCCTCCGGCACACCGCGGTGATCCGTCGAACTCTGCCAGAAGCGGCGCGACCAGCCCCTCAGCCACGCCTCACGGCGCTCCTCGTACGGAAAGGAGGGGCGGAAGATGAGCGAGCCGTAGCCGAAGATCCACATGACAGGGGCCATTCTAGGTCGCACCAGTCCGAACTGGTCTGCCTGTCATACCAGTTCGCTACCGGTCCGCTAGCCGACCAGGTAGCGCTGGAGGGTCGGGCCGATCCACGCCATGAGGGTGGCTCGATCCATCGCCACGATGGGCGGCAGGCCCAGCACGTAGCGGCATAGCGCCACGCCGAGCACCTGCGTGGCCGCCAGCCCGGCCCGCGTGGCGGCCTCCGCGGGCGCGTGGCCCATGGCGGCGACGGCGGGCGCCAGCTGCTCGGCGAAGATCTGCCGCATCCGCTCGGCCGCCGCCGGGTTCGTGACGCCCGCGCGCAGCAGCGCCGTCAGCGTCTCGTCGCCCTCCCACCGATCGAGGAAGTGTCCGATGATCGCGGCGCCGACTCCGTCCCGAGGCACCTCTTTCAGGTCCGGCAGGCGCAGATCGAACTCGGCCGCCGCGGCGAACAGCCGCTCCTTGCTCCCGTAGTAGCGCATCACCATCGACGCATCGATGCCGGCGTCCGCCGCGATGGCCCGGATCGTCGCCCGCTCGTACCCGTCCGCCGCGAACCGCTCGCGCGCTGCCCGCAGGATCGCTGCCCGCGTCGCATCCGAGCGTCGCGGTCGAGTCTCCTCACCCATGCCAACGAGCGTATGCCAACAAGCGTTGACTTTACAGGCGCACGTCTCTAGGTTTTGCCAACAATTGTTGGCCAAGAGGCGTTGGCTCGAGGTGCGCCCATGATTCCCGCTCGTACGGATGTCCTCGTCGTCGGTGCCGGGCCCGTCGGCCTGGCGACCGCTGCCACGCTCGCCGGGCATCAGGTCGACGTGACGGTCCTCGACGCCCAGCCAGAGGCGGCCAACACCTCTCGGGCCGCCGTGGTCCACGCGCACACCCTCGAGGTCCTCGAGTCTATCGGTGCCGCCGAGCCGCTCGCCGCCGCCGGAATCCACGCGTCGCGCTTCACCATCCGCGATCGCGATCGCACGCTCGTGCCGGTGCGCTTCGATGATCTGCCGACGCGCTACCCGTACGCCCTCATGGTGCCGCAGTCGACCACCGAGGCCATCCTGCTCGAGCGGCTCCAGGCTCGCGGTGGCCGGGTGCTGCGGCCGCACACGGTGGTCGCTCTGAAGAGGGATGGAGCGGGCACCCTCGTCACCCTCGCGGGCGGCGAGTCCATCCGCGCTCGCTACGTGGTGGCCGCGGACGGCATGCACAGCACCGTCCGCAAGCTCGCCGGGATCGGCTTCGGCAGGGACACGAACGCCGGCGAGTCCTTCACCCTCGCCGACATCCGGCTCGACAGCGACCTGCCGCGAGACGAGGTGATCCTCTACTTCTCCCGCTCGGGCATGCTCGTGTGGGCGCCGCTGCCGGACGGCTCGGTCCGGGTGGTGGCCGCCGTCGATGAGGCGCCGGAGCACCCGACGGTGGAATTCGTGCAGGCGCTGCTCGACACCCGGGGCCCGGTCAGCTCTCGCACGCGCGTCACGGAGGTCGTCTGGGGCTCCCGGTTCCGGGTCCATCACCGCGTCGCCGACTCGTTCCGGTCCGGGCCGGTGCTGCTCGCCGGAGACGCGGGGCACGTGCACAGCCCCGCTGGCGGTCAGGGCATGAACCTCGGCCTCAAGGATGCCGTGGCGCTCGGTGAGGCGCTCGCCGCCGCGCTGTCCGGGGCCGGCGAGGAGCGCCTCGATGCGTATGCCGCGGCCCGACGCCCGGTGGCGGTCGACGTGGTCCGGTTCGCCTCGGTGCTGACCCGGCTCGCGACCACGCCGGGGCTGCTGCGGCCCGTGCGGAACCTGGCCCTCGGCGCCCTGTCCCGCGTCCCCACCTTCCGCCGCCGCCTGGCCTGGCGGCTGTCCGGGCTCGTCTACCGCTGAGCGTCGCTCGAAGCCGGAGGGACTTCAGGGGCAGCCACACCACGCGCGGGCGAGCTGCTCCGGCGTGCCCGGACCGGGCTGGTAGACGTACGGCCCCGCCGAGAGGTAGTGGCACACGGGCTCCGAGGCCGTGTCGTAGCTCGCCGGGCCGGTGCCCACGCGCAGGTGCCGGACCGCGAACTCCGAGCAGGCCTCACACGCCGCGGCATGCGCGTCCACGCCCAGCGTGGTGTCCGTGGCCCTCGCCCTGAGCGCCCCGAGCCCCTCCGCCGCGAACGCCCGGCACCAGTCCCCCGCGTGGCCCTGATGGAACACTCGCGCCAGCGCCTGGGCCCGCGTCTTCGCCTCGGGCGCCGCGTCCGCCGTCCCGGGCCACGGCAGGGCCGGGTCCACGTACGACGCCAGCACCCCGCCGCTCGCGTACACCCCGTTGGGCCGAGCCCCGAGGAAGGTGCCGAACCGGCCCTCCGCCAGCTCCGTGCCCTCGGGACGCTCCTTCGCCATCAGCCGCGTGAGCGAGACGACGCGCTGCAGCCCCAGGCGGAACTCGTTCTTCAGCCGCGCCGGCACCGGCACCTCGCCCGTCTCGCGCGCCACCGTGGGCACCATCCAGCCCACCACCCGCGAGTCCACGTCGAGCCGCACCTGCTTGCCCAGGAGGCGGAACTGGATCGCCGCTCCTTCCAGCAGCGCCCGGTTCGTCACCCGCTGGCCGAAGCACTCCGGCCCCGTCGGGTCCACCGAGCGCAGGCCCTCGGCCACCGGCGCCAGCGGCCCGTGGTTCTCCCCCGCCGCCGCGTACACCGCGCGCATGCCGGAGGTCGCGCAGGACAGCAGGCGCTCGGACTGAGGCGCGTACGTGTCGCCCGAGCCCAGCGGTGGCAGCACCTCCAGGTAGTCGTCTCCAATGGCCGGGAAGCGCTCTCCGCTGGGGGTGACGAACTCGACCGCCGGGTGCGGCGCGCAGAGCGCGTCGTTGACGTCGTAGCTCGTCCACTCCGGCACCCGCTGCAGCACCCCGCGAGCCCCATGCAGCAGCCCCGACGCGAGCGCGACGAGCACCGCCCGGTCACGCTGATCCCCCGTGTCGCTCGGGAAGTCCGCCAGCTCCGGCGAGCCCCACCGCTGCCACATGTGCCCCACGCTCCAGGCGTCCTGCAGGTAGTGGTGGGCCACCGCCTCCAGCGACAGCGCCTCGGCCTCGCACCCACGCAGGTAGGTGCCGAAGCGCCCGGCCGCCGCGCCCAGCGCGTCCTTCATCGCCTTGCACTCCCGGGCCCGCGCGAGCGCCAACGCGTGGTAGTGCGCATAGAAGCGCCCGCCCTGGGGCAGGAAGTGGTTCGAGTTCACCGGCCCCATATGCGAGGCGAAGTCATGGCACAGCGTCGCGTCCGGCCCCGCGCCCGGCAGCGGACACGTCTCGTGGCCGGTGGCCCAGTCCCAGAGCGCGTACGAGAAGTCCGGCAGCTGCGCCAGCTCGCCCGGCGTGAAGGCGCGCACCTGCACGCGCACGGCCTCGGCGAAGGGGACCGGCTGCAGCGAGAGGAGCTGCTGACCGTCCACCGAGACCGGAGCATCCGAGGTGAACACGCGCAGCCGCACCGTGGCGGAGGACTCGGCCGGCAGCCCTGCCTTCTCGCGCGTCAGCTCCCAGAGCCGGCGGTGCTCGTCCAGCGTCCCCACCCAGCGGTGGCGCGCCGTGTTGGGGCCGGCCGGCGGCGAGCAGTAGGAGGCGGAGCCTTGCGGGTACTCGCTGGGCTCCTTCGTCGGGTCCGGCCGCTCGTAGCAGACGGACTCCCACGCGGCGGCGGGCCGCGACACCAGCGTCATCAGCACCAGGGCGGACAGGAGGAAGCGACGCATCACTTGCCCTCCAGCAGCGCGCGGACGCCAGGGAAGCAGTCCGGCTCGAGGAAGAAGACCTTTTCAAAGGAGGCGATCGGCTCCTGGCCCTGGTCGCGCGCCTTCACATACGCGTCGACACACGCGGACGGGCAGCACTCATCCTCGTCCCAGGGCTTGGACGTGGTGCACCGGGGGACCGAGTCCATGCACTCGTCCAGCGAGCGCGCCCCGGGCTCGAAGCAGTAGGTGACCAGGTCCGTGCACGCCCCCAGCGCGGTGAGGGCATCATCGCCGCGGGGATCGAGCTGAAGGCCTCCCAGGGGCGACTTGATGACGTCGAGGTTCACGTCGCCCTTCTTCGGCAGCGGGACGTTCGGCAGATCCACCTTCGGCAGATCCGGAAAATCGATCTTCACCTTCTCGCACGCGACGCCCACTGGGAGCATCGTCACGAGCAGCAGCGCACGGATTCCGCGGAGCAAGCTCACTTCCCCTTTCGGCCAGGGAGCCGACGGACTCCCCTCCTCCGAGTCACGCACACGACTGGAAGCGGGAGCAAGGGCCCGGGCCTGGTGGTTCGACTTCCAGGCGCGGTGGAGATAGGCTCGCCTGTCGCTGAAACGACCGGAAGGTCCAAGGACGGCTCCCATTCCACCGAAAATCAGTCCAGAGCTTCAGCAGCGCATCACTGAAGCCAAGGCGCTTCTCACCGTCGCGGAGCAGGAGCTGGAGGTGGCCCTCGGAGAGCTCGAGTCCTCGGAGCGCGCCGACAAGAAGATGATCAGCCAGCGGCTCGAGCGTGCCTTCGAGAAGGTCACCGGCGGCAGGCGCAACCTGGAGCTGGTCCTGCAGGAAGGCAGCTGAAGCCTTCCGCATGACACTGCGGGTGGACTCCGGTCGCGAGTCACGACACCAGGGGCCGCGGGCTCACGGGCCGTCGTGGCCGTGCAGGCCGTGCTTCTTCAGCAGCTTGCGGAGATAGACCCGGTCGATGCCGGCCTCTCGCGAGGCGCGCGAGACGTTGCCCTCGCACCGCTCGAGCAGGCCCTTGAGGTAGTCCCGCTCGAAGCCCTCGATGAGCCGCTCCTTGGCTTCCTTGAAGGGCAGATCCAGCTCGAGCATCGCGTTCGGGGCACCGGCGGCGCTCGCGGCGCTGGGCTGGCGCGGCTTGCCGGCGGGGGCGGGGCCCATGTCCGGCAGGGCCTCCTCTCCCAGGTTCACCACGCGCTCCACCACGTTGCGCAGCTCGCGCACGTTGCCCGGCCACGGGTACTGCGCCAGCAGCGCGCGCGTCTGCTCCGACAGCGCGCTCGGCGGCCGGCCCATCCGCTCCAGCACCGTGTCCACCAGCAGGGGAATGTCGTCGGGCCGCTCGCGCAGGGGCGGCAGCGTCACCCGCAGCACCGCGAGCCGGTGGAACAGGTCCTCGCGGAACCGGCCCGCCTTCACCGCGCCCTCCAGATCCACGTGCGTGGCCGCCACCACCCGCACGTCCACCGTCCGGTAGTCGTTGGCCCCCACCCGCTTCACCTGGCGGCGCTCCAGCACACGCAGCAGGCGAGGCTGGATGTCCGGCGGCAGCTCTCCCACCTCATCCAGGAAGACGGTGCCCCCGTTGGCCCGCTCGAAGGCTCCCGCACGATCCGTGTGCGCCCCGGTGAAGGCGCCCTTCACGTGCCCGAACAGCTCCGACTCGATCAGCGAGGGGGCAATGCCAGCCAGGTCCACGATGACGAAGGGCCCCTGCGACCGCTTGCTGGCCACGTGGATGCCCTCGGCGCAGCCCTCCTTGCCCGTGCCCGTCTCTCCCTGGATGAGCACGTCCGCGTCCCCAGAGGCCAGGCGCTCCAGCACGGTGAACGCCTCGCGCATCTTCCGGCTGCCACCCACCAGCGCGCCGAACCGGGTGCTCGAGGAGGGCGGAATGACGCGCTCGCGCGAGTCCTCCGGGACGATCTTCAGCTCGGTGGTCCCCAGCTTGAGTACGGCTCCAGGGCGGAGCTCCAGCTCCGTGAAGCGCATCCCCTCGCAGAACGAGCCGTTGCGCGAGCCCATGTCCCGCGCCAGCACCCCCTTCTCGCCGACCTCCAGGGAGAGGTGCTGCCGGGAGACCGCGCGATCCTTCAGGATGAAGTCACACGCGGGAGCGGTGCCGAGCACGTACTTCCCGGCCACCAGGGCATGGCTCCTGCCCGCGTCCGGCCCCGAGAGGAACACCAGCTTGACCCGCACCGAGCCCGTCCGATGGACCGGGATGCTGGCGGTCTCGAACTGTTCGGAGTCCTCATCCTCTTCATGGGGTGCCACGGCGGGGGACCATAGCACTCTCCTTCCGGCGCGCGCAGGGCAAGATGGGGGTGGCCATGACGGATCCCACGCCTCCCGCACCGGGAGCGAAAAGCGACGATGAGCTGGAGGAGTACGATCTCCCCTTCTTCCAACGGCTCGCCCTGCAGCTGCAGGGGCAGGTCTTCGCCTTCATCATCCGCTTCACCGACCTGCTGCTGCTGCTCTGGCGCCCCCGGCTGCTGCGGCCCTACCTGGCCATCTGGTGGCAGGAGCTCATCCACACGCCTTACAGGGCCCGGCGCACCTTCGAGGTGGTCCGCGCGCTGAAGGCCACCGGCCAGCGCTTCCGCGAGCTCATCTATGGAGAGACGCCGCTCCTCACCGCCATCCCCATCTTCAAGCGGGCAGGCGTGGGCCCCGGGAGCCGGCTGGTGGACCTGGGCGCGGGCCGCGGGCGGGTGCTGATCGCTGCCAGGTGGCTGGGCGCCGAGGCGCGCGGGGTGGAGCTGATCGCCGACCACGTGACGCGCGTGGCACCGAGGCTCCAGGCCGCGGGCATCACCCTCACCGTGGGAGACATGACCCGCGAGGAGCTGGGAGACGCCACCCACCTGTTCACCAACTGGCTGGCGCTCACGCCGGAGACGAAGGCCCGGCTGATCGAGCGCTTCCGCACCTGCCGCCCCGGGACTCGAATCATCACCGTGACGCGGCCCATCGAGGCCGAGGGCTTCGTCCGCCTCTCCCGCCACTGGCGGCTCTTCACGTGGGGCGTCGAGGTGGTGTGGGTCCACGAGTACCGGCCCGAGGCGGCTCCACCGGCCTGAGAGGCTCGGGTCCGCCTACAGGCCAGGCAGCCGGACGAGCGCCGTGCCGGGCGCCCGTCGTCGCGCCCACCGACAGGTGCCATCTACGAGGCAGCCATGGAGATCGGCACAAAGCGCATGCTCGGGGAGATCCTCCTGGAACGCGGGGTGGTCAACCGCGCCCAGCTCCGCCTGGGGCTCGTGCACCACCACGAGGCCCGGATTCCTCTGGGCCGCGCGCTCATCCGAGAGCAGGTCTGCACCGAGTCAGAGCTGCTGGAGGCGCTCTCCACCCAGCTGGGCATCGACGCCGTCGATCTGGATCGCGAGCGACTGGACCGCTCGCTCGCCCGGCTCATCCCCTCCCGGATCGCCCGGCAGTACCGCGTCGTCCCGCTCCGGCTGGAGCAGAAGGATCGGGAGATCCTCCACGTCGCCCTGCCTGCTCCCGCCTCGATCGAGGCGCTGGATGCCGTGCGCGCCACCTCGGGAAAGCCCCGGGTGGAGCCGCACCTGGCCTCGGATCCCTCCCTGTCCCGCGCGCTCAACGAGCTGTACGGCATCCGGGAGCCCATCGAGAAGTTCTCCACCCCCCACCTGTCCGAGTCGGCTCCCGAGGAGGCCCCGCTGCTGCTCTACGGCTGGCCCCCCGTCACCGTCGTCCTGCTCTCGCGGATCCTCTCCCGGCACGGCTTCACGGCGAGGGTGGCCACCCCGCTGGAGGTGCTGCACACGAGCGCCTCGGATGTCGTGCTCGCGCCCATGCAGGCCATGGAGGGGCTGCTCATGGGCGAGGTCCGCATCGCTGGCGCGCTGATCGTCCACGGCGCCTCGGAGGACGAGGGCTTCGAGCGCGCCCACAAACTGGGAGCGAAGGGCTTCCTCGTCAATCCGCTGGATGAGGAGTTCCTGCTGCGCGCCATCCGCCGCCTGCGCCCCTCCGCCTCTCGGCGCATGGGCGTCCCCCGCGGCATCTCGGATGAGGAGCACGAAGGCACGCAGCAGTGAGAAGAGCCGCACCCAGGGTCTCCGAAGGCTCGCTATTCCCAGCGCTCTCACGCTCCGCCCCTCGGTCATCAGCCCCGCGTCCCGAGGGGGACGTGCCTTGCCCTCGTCCGCGCGCGTGCGGACCGTTGGTGCAAACACCTGCCCCCTGAAAGGAGCCGGCCTCATGGACGCGCTCGCAATGCTGAAGCAGCAGCACCAGGAAGTGGATGAGCTGTTCGCTCGCCTCCAGCAGGCCGACGAGGAGGAGCGCATCACCCTCCTGGGGCAGATCTCGGAGAAGCTCACCATCCACGCCGAGATCGAGGAGCGGCACTTCTATCCCTTCGCTCGCCGCATGGGCATCCAGGACATGGTGGACCGCTCGCTGCAGGAGCACGCCGAGGTCCGGATGCTGATCTCGGAGATCCTCCAGCTCAAGCGGCACGATCCGCGCATCATGCAGGACGCGATGACGCTCATGACGTCCGTGCAGTCGCACGTGAAGGAGGAGGAGGAGACGCTCTTCCCGCGCCTGGCGGGCCTGGCCTCGGCGGAGGACCTGCGCAACGTGGGCATGGAGATGCGGCGCACCATGGATGAGCTGTCCCAGCAGGAGCTGCTCAAGATGGCCGAGCACGAGGGCAGCAACCTGATGCCCGAGTAGGCGGGCAGCAGCGTCACGGAGCCCTCCCCGAGCCGGCGAGGGAGAGGGCTCTCGGCCGTCCGGGCGGGCTCGGCTTCTCAAGCGCGCGCCCGCGCTCCACCTTCCCTGCGGGAACCGTCCAGCCGCAGGAGTCCGCCATGAAGCACCCTGCCTCGCCGCGTGTCGTCGCTCTCGTGGGTCCTCAGGGAGCAGGCAAGACGACGCTGTTGGAGTCCCTGCTGCGCGTCACGGGCGCGGGGCCGCTGCGCCCTCCAGGCGGAGATGGCGCAGCGAGCGGACGCGCCATGACGCTGGAGATGGCGGCGGCCACCACGGAGTTCATGGGCGAGCGCTGGACGTTCATCGACTGCCCGGGCGCCCCCGAGTTCCTCCAGGAGGCCCGACACGCCCTGATGATCTGCGACGCGGCCCTGGTGGTGTGTGACATGGGGCCCGAGCGCGCGGCGGCCCTGTCCCCGCTCTTCCAGTTCCTGGATGCGCGCCAGATCCCCCACCTGCTCTTCCTCAATGCGCTCCACGAGAGCGGTCCGTCGCTGCGAGCCCTGCTCGACTCCCTGCAGGTCGTCTCCGCCCGTCCGCTGGTGCTCCGGGAGATCCCGCTCCGAGAGGGAGATCGGATGGTGGGCATCGTGGATCTCGTGAGCGAGCGGGCCTGGGGCACGACGGCCGAGCAGGAGGCCGCGCTCATCCCCCTGCCAGAGACCGACCGCCCCCTGGAGGAGGCCGCGCGCCGCCAGATGCTCGAGCGGCTGGCGGACCAGGATGACGCGCTCCTGGAGCAGCTCATCGAGGAAGTGGTGCCGCCGCCCGGCGTGCTCTACGAGCAGATGGCCCGAGCGCTGCGCGAGGATCGGCTGGTGCCCGTCTTCATCGGCTCGGCCGAGCGGGGGCTGGGGCTCTTGCGGCTGCTCAAGGGGCTGCGCCACGAAGTCCCCGGCGTCGAGGAGACACGCACCCGCCTGGGGCTCTCCGCCAGCGGTGGCTCGCTGGTCCAGCCCTTCAAGATCTGGCACCTGCCGCACGTGGGGAAGCAGTCGCTGGCTCGCGTGTGGCGAGGCACGGTGGTGGACGGGGGCACGCTGTGCGGAGGCCGCGTGAGCGGTGTGCTCCAGCCTCATGGAGCGAAGCACACCCCCGTGGGCACGGCGCACGAGGGGGAGGTGGCGATCATCGGCCGGCTGGATGCGGCGCACTGTGGAGATCGCGTGGAGATGGACGGAGCCCGGCGCACGACGGGCTGGCCCGTGGCGCCCCCGCCGATGCACCAGGTGGCGATCACCGCCGAGAAGCGCACGGACGACGTGAAGCTGCCGGGCGCGCTCGCTCGACTGGTGGAGGAGGATACCTCCCTCTCGGTGGATCAGGAGCCGGACACCCAGCGGCTGCTGCTGGGGGGCCAGGGTGAGCTGCACCTGCGCGAGGCGCTCGAGCGGCTGAACACCCGCCTCCGGGTGCCAGTGGTGGTGCACCCGGTGCCCATCCCCTATCGGGAGACGGTGCGTCGGCGTGGCACGCACCATGCCCGGTACAAGCGGCAGTCCGGCGGACACGGGCAGTTCGGCGACGTGGTGGTGGAGGTACGGCCGCTGCCGCGCGGGCAGGGCTTCTCCTTTGACTCAGCCGTGGTGGGCGGCGCCGTGCCCCGGCAGTACATCCCCGCCGTCGAGGAGGGGGTGCTGGAGGGGCTGCGCCGGGGGCCGCTCGGCTTCCCGGTGGTGGACGTGGCCGTCACGCTCACCGGGGGCACCTACCACTCGGTGGACAGCTCGGATCAGGCCTTCCGCACCGCCGCGCGGCTGGCGCTGGCGGAGGTGCTGCCCAAGCTGGAGCCGGTGCTCCTGGAGCCCATCCTCCGGGTGGAGCTCCACGTCCCCCGCGACGCGATGCCTCGAGCGCAGCGGCTCGTCACCGGCCGGCGGGGACAGCTCCTGGGCTTCGACGCCGACCTGGAGCTGCCCGGCTGGGAGATCCTCACGGCGTACATGCCCCAGGCGGAGCTGAAGGGCTTCATCGTGGAGCTGCGCTCGGCGTCCGCCGGGCTCGGCTCCTACGTGGCCCACCATGACCACTACGCGGAGCTGATGGGCCGCCAGGCCGAGCGCGTCGTGAGCCACCAGCCGATGGCGGAGCGGTAGCCTCCGCGAGCACACCTCGCCACACCCACGGCGTGGGCCTCCGAACACCCGCGCCGTGTCCCACCCTGGCGTGGGAGCCGCGCACCGGGGCATGATCGCCCGGGTGCCCGGTACTCACGCGGAGGTACACTCATGACTCGGTGGATGGTGGCAGCGCTCCTCACGCTCTCGGTCCCCGCGCTGGCCCAGACGGAGGCCGCCCAGCGCTCGAAGCAGCGGGAAGCCCCTCAGCGGGTGACGGAGCTGACCTTCGGCGAGGGGGATCTCATCGACGCGGAGGCAGAGGGACCGGACCACGAGCTGATCGACACGCTGCCCCGGTTGCAGCACTCGAGCCTCATCCGCGTGCGGGCCGACTTCGATGCCGAGGTGATGCGCTCGGCCGCGCAGCTGTAGCCCCGTCAGGCTCAGGCGCCGAGCGCTTCCGAGATCAGCTCGGCCGTCCGGCTGCCCGAGAAGTTCTGCTGGCCCGTGATGAGGTTGCCGTCACGGATGGCGAACTCCCGCCAGAGGCCCGCCTGGATGTAGTTGGCGCCGAGCCGCCGCAGCTCGTCCTCGATGCGCCACGGCATCAGGTGCTTGCCGCGAGGCAGCAGGTTCATGCTCCACACCGCGTTGTCCGCGAAGTCCTCCTCCACGTTGGCGAAGCCCGTCACCGTCTTGCCCTTCACCAGCAGTTCCCCGTTGCTCAGGCGGGCGTAGCGCAGCACGGCCACGCCGTGGCACAGCGCGGCGGCGATCTTCCCCGCCTCGTAGAACTCCACGAACTTCTTGTGCAGGTCCGTGGCCCCCTCGAAGGAGAACATGGGCGCCTGGCCGCCAGCCACCACGATGGCGTCGAACTTCGACACGTCGATCTCGGCCACCTTCCGCGTCTCCTGGACGAGCTTCGCCAGCGCCGGGGTGGAGATGAACCCCATGCTGATGAGATCGCTCGCGGAGTAGCCACTGGCATCCCGCGGATCGCTCATCCCGTCTCCCTCGCACCGGCCGCCGTTGGGGCTGAAGAGCTCGACCTCGTAGCCCTTCTCCGTGAAGGCGAAGTACGGGTGCGTGAGCTCGCTCCACCAGAAGCCCACGGGCCAGCCGGTGGTGACCGAGGTCGCCGGGTTGGCGATCACGATGGCGACGCGCTTCTTCTGCTTCGGGTTGACGACGTTCGGATTCTTCAGGCTCATGGTCGTTCCTCCACGCTCGGTGAGCGGTTCGAAGTGCGGAGAGAACTATTCGCCCGGGCACCCGCTACCGACAACGCAAGGCGCCGAAACAACACGTTTCGCCGGATGAAACTACGAGCGCTGGCGCGGAGGGCGCTTGCGTGACTCGCCGCTCGTGGGATCCGTGGGATCGAGCCGGGTCCGCGGATTCGGATGCACGTCGCTGGCGATCTCCTGCGAGACGCGCAGGAGCACGTCCCGGAGCCAGCGGTGGGCCTCGTCTCCGTCCAGGCGGGGATGCCAGACGAGTTGGAGCGCATACGGCCGCAGCGGCAGCGGCGACTCGAGGATGCGCAGGCCGAGCCGCGGCGCCATCAGCCGGGCGATCCGCTCGGAGATTGTCAGCACATAGTCCGTCTCGGAGACGAGCATCAGCCCCGTCATGAAGTACGGCACCGCGCGCACCACGCGCCGCTCCTGGCCTCGCTCGCGCAGCACGTCGTCGATGTAGCCGCCGGGCTTTCCTCGCGGCGCCACCTGCACGTGCTCGAGCTGGAGGAACTGGTCGAGGCTCAGCCGCTGCTTCACCGTCGGATGATCCTTGCGGACGACGCAGACGAAGCGGTCGGTGATGAGCTGCCGGATCCGCATCTCCGGCGGAAGCTCCCCATAGATGCCGATGGACAGATCCGCGGCCCCCTCGCGCAGCGGGGCCGAGTCATCCGTGGTGATGGGGACGAAGCGGAGGGCGACACTCGGCGCCTCGGCGTGGACCACCCGGTCCAGCGCGGGCCCGAGCAGCGTGAGGACGTAGTCGCTGGTGTAGACGACGAAGGTGCGCTCGAGCTCCCGCGCCGCGAACGGGCGCTCCGCCTCGAGCGCCCGCGCGGCCTCTTCCACCAGGCTCCTCACCCTCGGCCGGAGGGCCTCGGCCCGCGGGGTGAGCACCATGGAGCGCCCGGCGCGGACGAGCAGCGGATCCCCCAGCCGCTCGCGGATCCGTGCCAGCGCGTGGCTCATGCCTGGCGTCGAGAGCCCGAGGCGCCGCGCCGCCTTGGTGACGCTGCCCTCCTGAAGGAGCGCATCCAGCGTCGCGAGCAGACTGAGGTCCGAAGGTTCCATCCCCCCTCAATAGAGCACAGCCCCTCGCCGCCCATGCGCCTTGCCGCCCAGGCAGAGCCCTATACGGGTAAACCGCTATTACATGTTTATCTCGTTTCCGATAGTTTCACTCGGCGTTCCAGGGGCGGTGAGGCCCGGGGACTGCCGAGGAGACACCGCGTGAAGAGTCTGAATCCGAAGACGTGGGCGGCCCTGCTGGGGGCCACGATGCTGAGCCTGACGAGCGGCTGCGGCTCCTCCGCCTCGGAGCCCGAGGAGCCCACGCCCTCGGCCCCCGTCGTGGAGGAGCAGTCGGAGAACCTCCACCCCGAGCGCCGAGGCATCGGCGCCCTGCCCCTCCCGGCGCGCCAGGGCCCCTCGGCGATGCTCGTCCCGGTGGACCCGCGGCGTTCACTGGTGGTGACGGATCAGATCATCCTCGCCAGGTTCCCCTTCAAGGATGTGATGGACAAGCTGGTCCTCACCAGCGGCGTGCCGACGACGTCGCTGGACGTCTTCCACCAGTGGTGGGACACGGCGCGGGTGGCACCCGGCCTGGGCCTGGGCCCCAACTGCAACAGCCCGGGCGTGGCCAACATGAATGGCTTCCCGTACGCCTGCCCGCGCGCCGAGGGCATCCAGGCCACGGTGGATCCGTTCTTCAACCCCACCTCGAACCCGGACTCCTACCTTCCCATCGGCCTGTTCAACCGCTTCGATCTGGCGCCCGCCAACGGCTCCAACTGTGGCGAGTACCGCATTGCCTTCGCCAAGCGCTCGGGCATCTCGGGCGGAATCAACCGCAACCTCATCATCTTCGAGGCGATGCTGCCCAACCCCTCGCCGGCCCTGGGGCTCGAGGGGTGCCGCCCCGTGGCGGACTTCTGGAGCAACCTCACCGCGCAGCCGAGCGCGAGCACGCGAGCCGCCATGCTGCGCGACTTCTACTTCAACGGCCTGCCGAACCCCAACGGCCCGACGAACTTCATGCCGGTGCTCCACATCGACAACCTGGGCAACCGCCCTCGCGAGTCCGGGCAGGTGCGCTCCAACCAGTTCATGCAGAACAACTGGAACCTGCGCGAGTTCAAGATCCAGCGTGAGTGCGGCACGACCGGCTGCGCGCTCCGCTTCATCCCCGTCACGGTGAAGACCAACCCGGGCGGCACGCTGTTCAACCCGCTCTCCGCGCACCCGCTGGCGCCGGGCTTCCAGAGCGTGGACTTCATCTCGCAGGTGCCCAGCCTGGCCGTCAACGACATCAACCTGTTCAACATGGTGCTCCCGGACAACCGCAACAGCGGCCAGAGCGACGCGCAGAGCCCCACGGAGAACCACTACGTGAACCAGTTCGGCACGGGGCCGAGCGCCTTCCGGACGAACATCCAGAGCTCGCTGAGCACCATCCCCAGCACCCTCACGCCGGACCAGGTGGTGGCGCGGGCCATGGCGCTGTCGTGCGCGGGCTGCCACCAGCTCAGCGTCGGGCGGGACCTGGGCGGCGGCATCACCTGGCCGTTCTCGCTGCGCTTCGTCCACGTCTCCGAGCAGACGGAGCCGGGCCCGGACGGCCCGCGTCACCAGATCTCTCCGGCGCTCATCAACGTCTTCATCCCGCACCGCAAGGCCGTCCTCGAGACGTTCCTCAACTCCTCGTGCGGCGACGCGGTGTGTGCCGCCTGGGAGACGCACGCCTCCTGCAGCGCGGACTGCCCGTAGCACTCCCGCGGGGCGCCCCACGGTGCGAGGCCGTGGGGCACCTCAGCTCGCCGGGGCGACCTTCCAGTAGCGCCGGCCGTCGGGCGAGCGGTCCACCCGCTTCGCGTCGTAGAGATCGCGGCGGAGCAGCGCCCAGTCATTGAAGTCTGGGTGACCGGTGTGGAGGTGGATGGTAGGTTGCGCCGCCGTGCCGCGCATCACGTTCACGTCCTCCCTCCAGCGCCATGTCTCGTGTCCCACGGAGTCGGTGAGCGGAGCCACCGTTCGCGAGGCCCTCGAGGCGTACTTTGCCCGCCATCCCCAGGTGCGCGGCTACGTGCTCGACGAACAGGATGCGCTGCGCCATCACGTCGTCGTCTTCGTGAACGGCAGCCAGCTCCGCGATCGCTCGAACCAGGGAGAGGCGATCGGCGAGGCGGCGGAGATCTACGTCATGCAGGCGCTCTCAGGGGGTTGACCATGTCGGACCGCATCTTCGTCGCCACACGCAAGGGGCTCTTCGAGCTTCGCCGCTCCAACGGTCGCTGGAGCATCGCCCACGCCTCCTTCCTGGGAGACGCGGTCTCGCTGGTGGCCGGGTCGCCTTCGGAGGGGACCGTCTACGCCGCGCTCGGCCTGGGCCACTTCGGCGTGAAGCTGCGCGCCTCCTCCGACGGAGGCCAGCGCTGGGAGGAGCTGCCCGCCCCCGCCTTCCCGAAGAAGCCGGAGGGCCTGGAGGAGACGCTCCCGGATGGCAAGCCGTGGCCCTGGCGCGTGGAGCAGATCTGGGCGCTCGAGGCGGCGCACGGCGCGCTCTGGTGCGGCACCGTCGGCGGAGGCCTCTTCTGCTCCCAGGATCGCGGGCGCTCCTGGGAGCTGGTGCGTGGCCTCTGGGAGCATCCGCTGCGCAAGAAGTGGTTCGGCGGCGGCACGGACCTGCCCGGCATCCACTCCATCTGCCCGCACCCGAAGAACGCGAACGAGCTCGTCATCGGCGTCTCGTGCGGCGGCGTCTGGCGCACGCAGGACGGCGGCCAGCGCTGGGAGGTGAGCCAGGGCATGTTTGCCGAGTACATGCCTCCGGAGCTGCGCGAGGACCCCGCGATCCAGGATCCGCACCGCCTGGCGCGCTGCGCCGCGCAGCCGGACCGCATCTGGTCCCAGCACCACAACGGCGTCTTCCGCTCGGACGACGCGGGCAACCGGTGGGTGAACATCGCCGAGAGCGCGCCGAGCGTCTTCGGGTTCGCCATGGCGGTCCACCCGAAGAACCCGGACGTCGCCTGGCGCGTGCCGGCCATCAAGGACGAGCAGCGGGTGCCCGTGGATGCCCGCGTCGTCGTCTCGCGCACGCGCGACGCCGGCAAGAGCTGGGAGGTGCTGCGCGAGGGGCTGCCCCAGGAGCACGCGTACGATCTCACGCTGCGGCACGCCCTGGACGTGGACGCCACCGGAGACCGGCTGGCGTTCGGCAGCACGACGGGCTCGCTCTGGGTGTCCGAGAACGGCGGGGACTCCTGGGCGCACATCTCCGCGCACCTGCCCCCCGTCTACGCGGTCCGCTTCGCTTGACGGGCTGGCCGGTTCCCTTCACTCCCTGTTCCAGGCGCGGCCCTGGCTCTCGAGCAGGCTCCGGGCCTCGGCCGGCCCCCACGTCCCGGCGGCGTAGTTGGGCTCGGCCTTCGTCGCGCCCCAGGCCTCCAGGACGGGCATGACCAGCTCCCAGCTCCGCTCCACCATGTCCCGTCGCGTGTAGAGCGTGGAGTTCCCCAGCAGGCCCTCCAGCAGCAGCGGCTCGTAGGCCTCGGGCAGGCGCTCGCCGAAGCCCTGGGCGTACAGGAAGCTCAGGTCCACCTCGCGCATGCGCAACCCGCGCCCGGGCACCTTGGTGTTGATGCGCAGCGCCAGCCCCTCCTCGGGCTGGATGCGGATCACCAGCCGGTTGCCCTCCGTCTGCTCCTGTCCGTCCAGCCCTGGGAAGTGGAAGGGCCCTGGCTTGAACCGCACCACCACCTCCGTCACCCGCTCCTTCAGGCGCTTGCCGGAGCGGACATAGAAGGGCACTCCCGCCCAGCGCATGCTGTCAAAGCGCATCGTCAGCAGGGCGTAGGTCTCCACGCCGGAGTCGGCCGCCACGCCCCGCTCCTGCCGATAGCCGGGCACGAGGCTCCCGCCCGACTGCCCCGGACCGTACTGCCCCCGGACACACTCGGTGCGGATGCGCTCGGGCGAGAAGGCGCGCGCCGTCTGCAGGGCCTCCACCTTGGCGCTGCGCACGGACTCCGGGGACAAGTCCTGGGGCGGCTCCATGGCCAGCAGCGAGAGCACCTGAAAGACGTGCCCCTGGATCATGTCTCGCACCGCGCCCGACTGCTCGTAGGAGCCGCCACGCCCCTCCATCCCCAGCGCCTCCGCGTTGGTGATCTGCACGTGGTCGATGTGCTGGCGGTTCCACAGCGGCTCGAACAGCCCGTTGGCGAAGCGCAGCACGAGCAGGTTCTGGACCATCTCCTTCCCCAGGTAGTGGTCCATCCGGTAGATGCTCGACTCGTCGAAGTGGCGGTGCAGGCGCGCGTTGAGCTGCCGGGCGCTGGAGAGATCCGTGCCGAAGGGCTTCTCGACGATGATGCGGACCCAGCTGCCGCTCCGAGCGCGAGCCAGCCCGGCCGCTCCGAGGTGGTCCACCACCGGGCCGAACAGCTTCGGCGCCACCGAGAGATAGAAGAGGCGATTGCCCCGCGTCCCCCACTCCCGGTCCACCTGGCTCAGGCGCTCGCCGAGACGCGTGTAGTCCTCGGCACGGGAGAGATCCATCGCCACGTAGTCGAGCCGCCGGGCGAAGGCCTGCCAGGCGGTGCCATCCTGCTCGCCCAGCGACTGCTCGAGGCTGGACCGGATGCTCGCCTGGAAGCCCTCCCGGCCTAGCGGAGAGAGCGAGGCGCCCACCAGGGCGAAGCTCTCGGGCAGCAAGCCTCGCTGGTAGAGCTGGAAGAGAGCCGGCAGGAGCTTGCGCCGAGCCAGGTCCCCCGAGGCCCCGAACAGGACGAAGACACAGGGCTCGGGGGCAGCCTCGGCGGTGGCTCCGGTTGAATTCCACTGCTCCCCTCTTGCGGTTGCGGTCTGCGACATCGCGGCACCCTGAAAGTTGTCTCTCTGGGTTCGAGCCACGATCGGGACTTTGTGACCGCGCATCACAAAGTCCTCCATGCCTCTCTACCGCGCCGATTCCAAGGCCCGCGTCGACGTGTCCGACGCGTCCAGCCTGGACACCCGCCACAAGCCCCAGCGCCGCACCACGAGGCCGCCGTCCGAAGTGCCTAACGTGTCCAGACTGGACAGGCACCACGAGGCCCCAGTTCCCCGAGGCCCGCGTCTGCCCCGCGTGGATGCACCACAAACCCCAACGCTCACCACGAGGCCCGTGTCGACTGGCCAGCCTGCAGGCTCGCCACACGTCCCAAGTGCTCACCACGAGTCCCAGCGCTCACCACGTCGCCATGTTGCACCTATGTCGCAGGAGCCTGCGGAATGGGATGGAACAGGACGGGACGACACGGGAGGCGGCGGGATATCGACTCCGAATCATGCCTGGCAGTTGCGAGGTAAGGGCGCGATTCCGCTGGGAGTTTCGCACCGTTCGGAGGGGGTCGATTCCCGCCGCCTCCCCTTGGGAAGGATGACCACGGCACGGGGGCTACGGACTTGACGGTATGGGGCGGGTGGCACAGGGTCCAGCGATGCTCCGACGCATCCCTATCCCCTCCCGGGTCAGCAAGAGCGCGACAGCTGTGAAGATACGTGGAGTCCCGCGCCCCGCCTTTTGCCGTGGCCCACTTCGAGTCCCTGGCCGAGGCCGAGGCCTGGCTCCACAGCCACCCGCATCCACCGGATCCCGCCAGGGTCTTGATTGGGAACGCCTTTCACGACGTGGTTCATGATCGGGTGACGAACATCCGCCGTCTGCCGCGGAACCTGGACTCAAGCCGGCAGATCGGTGACCTCGACTACGAGTGGGGCGTGAGCGACGGCACCTGAGCCCCAGAGCATCCTTCCGGAGGCATGCCTCTCGCCCTACCCCGGGTGGCTGCTCGACGAGGCGGAAAGGCTCTCCGAGCGCTTCGACGCTCGAAAGGCAGCCCACGCGCCTGTCGACCAGAGTGCCCAGGCGACCAGGACCGGCTGGAAGAAGAGCCGGATGAACCGCGCCCTGTCGGTGTCGAGCCCGAACGCGCTGATGCCATTGGCGTACTGCGAGATGTTGCCCGGAAAGATGGCGACGAAGAACGCCGCCACCACCCACCCGACTTGCGTGCGCCAGCGGCGCGCGAAGATGAGCGCCGCGCCGAGCACCAGCTCCACCACGCCCGACGCGAGGACGACGAAGTCGGCGTCCAGGGGGACCCACTTCGGAACCTGGGCCAGGAACTCGGTGCGGGCCCACGTCAGGTGGCCCGCTCCCGCGAACAGCAAGGAGGCTCCCAGCCAGATGCGTGCAATCGTCTTCAGGAGACTGGGGCGCTCCACAGGAACGTCTCGAGACATGATGTCCTCCAGGGGAATGTCGTGGATGCCTGCCGGCAGACAGTGCTCACTCGCGGTGACAATATTGCGCCCAATCTAATTGCGTTCAACGCATTTTGACTCGGAGTGAGGGCGTCCCCTGGAGTTCCTCCTCTCGCCTTTCCGTGGTTCTCAGGCGCTCGCGGGCTTCACCTCGAAGGTCATCCCCGCCCGGCGCAGCCGCTCCACCAGCTTCATCCCCATGCTGGAGGCGGGGGTGAGCACTCCTCCCTCCGAGGCAATCGAGTCGAAGGCCAGGCACAGCGCCGACTCGGCCAGCATCCGCGCCGTCGCCGCGTACCCCGGGTCTCCCTGGGCCGCCACCCTCCCCTCCAGCTTCACCCTGCCTCCCCCCTGCGCCTTGCCCTCGCCCAGCAGGAGGATGTCGAAGCAGCCCCGCTCGCGATCCTCCGCCGAGGGGCCCGTGCCAGGAGCTGGCAGCACATGCTTCTCGAGCTGGCGCCGCACCGCCGGCACGCTCGCGGCCACGAAGAAGGCCCCCACGCCCCCCGCCATGCTCAACGCGGTCAGCAGTCCCTTGGGGCCACGCGAGAAGCTCGCGGCCTCGGAGTAGAGGAAGTCCTGGCCCCATGGATGGCCGAGCAGCGCGTTGGAGCGCCGCACCACTCGCGTGTTGACGGGCGCCATGAAGAAGGGGCCCGTCCATCGGCCCAGCTCCTTGCTGTAGTGCACGCCCATCTGGTCCCGCTCCTCGGGCCGGCCGCGCCTCGGCTCCGGGTCCAGTCCGTGCGGATTGCTCAGCACGCGGCGCAACGAGGGGTCCGCCCGCACGTCCTCCATCACCTGCAGCGCGCTCGCGACGGTGCCTCCACTGATCCCTCCGCGCATCTTCGTCACGAACAGTCGGATGCGATCACAGTGGCTCGCGTGGTGCTCGCGCATGAACTCCTGGAGCATGAGCACGCCCAGGTCCGACGGGATGGAGTCGAAGCCGCAGGTGTGCACGATGCGCGCGCCGCTCTCCCGCGCCCCGGCATGGTGGGCGTCGATCATCTTGCGCATCCACTGCACCTCGCCCGTCAGATCGCAGTAGTCGGTGCCGTTGCGCACGCAGGCGGCCACCAGCTCGCTGCCATGGCGCGCATAGGGCCCCACGGTGGTCACGATGACACGCGTCCTGGACACCATGGCATCCAGCGAGGCCGCGTCCTTCGCGTCCGCCAGCAGCAGCGGCAGCTCGGCGCAGGCGGCGTTGAGCCCTACGAGCGAACCGCGAATCTGCTCGAGCTTCCCTCGGTCACGACCCGCCAGCGCCCAGCGGGCACCATGCTTGTCCTGGGTACGGGCGAGGTACTCGGCGACGAGGCGACCGGTGAACCCGGTAGCGCCCCAGACGATGACGTCAAACTCGGTTTTCGATGGTTTGGACATGGGCGGAAGGCACGGTTTGCCCGGAAATGACGCCCAGCGTCAACGCCGACCTGCACCGCCTCGAGGTAGTCCTCGTCCGTCACCAGCAGAACGGAGATGCCGCTTCTTCGCGCCATCGCGACACGCCTCAGATGGCGTCGAGATCGATGTCGCAGCCGATCTGCTCGCCCAGGGCCGCCAGCTCCTCACGCATCTTGCGGGCGCTCGTGCCCTGCGGGAGGGTGACGACCCCCTCGAGCACGAAGAGCGGCGTCCCCGCGAAGGGCGCCGACTCGATCCGCGTCTCCAGTTCCTCGACATTGACGGAGTGCTGGCGCAGCAGCCCTGTCACACGCGCGGCGATGCCTGGCTGATCGTTGCTGTAGACCTTCAGCCGGTACGGGATGCTGCCGGGAGCTCGGGAGCCGGCGGCGCCCGCCTCATACATCTCCAGGCGCAGCCCCAGCCCGGCGCCTTCGCTCTCGAGCTTGCTGCGGAGCGAGGCGAGCGCCTCGGCGGAGCCCACGATGAGCGCCAGCAGGGCGAAGTGGCCGCGAAGATTGACCATGCGGCTGTCGGCGAGGCTGCCGCCGACGTCATACACGTGACGGGTGAGCTCGGCGACGAGCCCAGGGCGATCAGGACCCACTGCGGTAACGATGAGCTGAGGCATGGCCGGACCATAACAACCTGCCTCGGCGGCGTGAACGCGCATGCTTCGCGGAGGGGCTCGACCTGTCGGAAGCGGACGTTCCGTCGTGCCCCCCGCTCCACGTCAGGCCACGCCGTAGTCCGGCAAGGCGATGGCGTCGGAGGGAGGCGTCAGCAACCGGCCGAGGACTCGGCGCACCCCGGGCGCGGAGGCGAGGCGCAGCAGGGTGTGGCTCATGGCAATGCCCGCCCGCGTCTTCGGCGTGGCGATCCTCGGTGCCAGCGAGGGGACATTCTGGGCCCGCGCGAGTTAGCTAACTTAGTTAGTAACCAGCTTGGATATAGTCACCGTTAGCTCGGGCGCAACGGAATCCACTCAGCGGGCGGCGGAGCAACCCGCCGCTCCGAGCCCCTCCCCTCTCAAGCCCGAGGCGGAATGGGGGCCCGGTACCGTCGCCCCCAGAAGACGAAGAGCGAGAGCGCGACGAGCAGGAAGTTGAAGGGGGTATTCGCGGCCTCTCCGCGCGAGAAGTGGAAGATGATCGCGGGGAGCTGGAGCGCCGCGCAGCCCAGCGCGGCCAGCACCGTCAAGCCCGGCTTGATGCGCGTGAGCGCGGGCAGGACGATGCCGAGCCCTCCGCACAGATCGCTCACCGCCGTCGCGTACAGGAACGCCTCCGGCACCTGTCCCGCCCACGGGATCATCTCGGCGAGCCGAGGGATCGGCGTCAGGAGCTTCCAGACGCCCGTGCCGGCGAAGACGAGCCCCAGGAGCGCCTGGACGACCCACAGGCCGATGGAAAGAGCTTGGGTGGGCCGCATGCCGTCACTGACCCGAGTCGTCATGGTATTCCTCGTGGTGTCTTGGTTACTTTGATGTGCCTGGTCACGGAAGGTGACCATGACTCTCTCGCATACCGTACGAACACCGGACAAGGAGGCACATTGAAGTCACTAGGGAACGGAAAGATGACCAGGAGCTACGACGACGACTGCGTCGCGACGCGTGAGATCCTCAGCCTCGTCGGGGACAAGTGGAGCGTGATGGTCATCGTCAACCTGGGCGAAGGCGCGATGCGCTTCAGCGATCTCAAGCGCGCCATCGAGGGGATCTCCCAGCGCATGCTGACCCTCACGCTGCGCGGCCTCGAGCGTGACGGGCTGGTGACGCGGACCGTCCTTCCGACGACTCCGCCGCGCGTGGACTATGAGCTCACGCGGCTCGGACGAACACTGCTCGAGCCAGTGACCGCGCTCGCCACCTGGGCGCAACACCACAGGCCGGAGATCCAGCGCGCCCGCGAGGCATTCCAACGCATGGCCAGGGCGAAGTGAGCGCGCTCACTTCCAACCTGCACTCCTGCCCCCAGCTCAGGGAGCGACCTAAGTACTTCCCCCAATTCCCTGGCATGAATGGATGGCTTTAACGTCTGCCCTTGCACGCCAACCACATCATTTCGAATGTGGGCGTGCCGAAAGGACAGATGATGAAAGGGTTGCAGACAGCGTTGAGGGCGGTGGCTCTGGTGGTCTCCGGACTCGTGGTGGCCGGCTGCGGAGGAGCGGAGAGCGAGGCGACGCCGGGAAGCGAGGCGGCCCCTGGGGCGAAGCCCAGCGCGCTCGAGGCGATCAGAAGCGGGAAATGGATGAAGAGCCCTCGGGGAGTCTCCGCCCAGCGCTCTGGAGACAGCGAGCCCCGCTCCGCGATGGCCGTCCTTTTCAACACCACCTACCACGAAACTATCGAGGTTTGTACGGTCGTCAGCGGCGTACCGTATTGCGAGAACGTCGAAGGATACCCTGACACGTACTTCGACCATTCTGGCACCGTCACGGTGTTGACCCGCACGCGCTATGGAGATGGGTCCTACTTCGCGTCGTTTGGTGGCTCGTCCGTCTCCATGGACGGCGTTGCCAGCACCTGGGAGACGGGTTATCCCGGGCCGACCGTGTGGCGCCACTTCACCCTGTCGAACGTGACAGCACCCGGCGAATTCCTGTCGCAGGGCCAGTCCACCAACACCAACATCTACCGGGACCTCTGCTACATCTGGTGATCTGAAGCCTCGTGTGAACCGCGCCCCTCCATGCGGGGGGGCGCACCACGAGCCCGCCAGCTCCGCTCGCTTCGAGGCTGCTTGCAGCTTCAGCGAAAAGGTGCAGCTCAGGGGAATAAGGAAAATCTCCTGCATAGCCCAGCCTCCGCACGTCTCCTTCATTTCGCGCAGGGAGCGTCGGAGGCTTCCGCACTCAGCGTCGCCTCCTTCACGCCCTGCTCAGCGGCAGCGCAAGAGTGCTGCCGCTCCTTTTGAACGCAGCGAAGTCAGTGAAAGGAACCCGGGCTGATGAAAACGTCGACGATCAAGCGCTTCTCCCCCCTCCCCGCCTCCCTGCTCCTGTCCCTCTTCCTCGCGCAGAGCGCCGCGGCCCAGAGCGCCGAAGGGCCCTTCTTCGGCAAGCAGGCCCTGATCAACTACTGGGCGACGGCGAGCCAGGGCTCGACCTGGGCGACTCGGGTCTACCTGAACGGGTATCAAACCTTCTTCGCCTCGGGATTTGGTCCCGCCAGCGAGCACTTCTACTTCCAGTGCCAGGACGGCTTGATCCGGAGCAACTGCAACTCGCTCACCGGACCCTTCTTCCCCACGTACACCGCGCAGGACTCCATCAACAGCTTCGTTGGGGCCAGCAACACCCCCTACACCTTCATCTACCAGGACGGATCGCTCATCCAAGTTGGCTTCGGTCCGGCCTTCGGGCGCTTCTACTTGAAGACCTGCTACGCGGACCGCAACTACGTCGTCCTGGACTCGGCCTGGACGGTCTACGGCTCCATCAGCGGCATTGCCTGTCTGCCTCGGCTGTAAGCCCGCGGGCCCCGCTCGGCTGGGAGCAGGGTGCCCGGCTGGTGCCGGCGGTCTCCGGCACTCCGTCGCTCCATGTGCTCAGCCAAGCTCCAGCGCGGTAGGCTCGCCGCGACTCGACTTCTCGATGAGGCTCTGACGGATGAATGGTGCGAAGCGGCCGTACGTGATCTGCCACATGGTCCCCTCCATCGACGGGCGGATTGTCCCCACGCGCTGGAAGCTACCGCCGGGCACCCTGGCCGAGTACGACCAAACGGCCCAGACCTTTGACGCCGACGCGTGGATGGTCGGCCGGATCTCCATGGAACCCTACGCCGGGAAGACGAAGGTCCCGGCGCGCAAGGTGTCCACCCCCATTCCCAGAACGGACTTCATCGCGAGGCGCGATGCGGAGTCCTACGCCATCGCCCTGGACCCCTCCGGCAAGCTCACCTGGAGGTCGAGCTCCATCGACGAGGAGCATGTGATCACCGTCCTCACCGAGCAGGTCTCGGACGACTACCTGGCCTTCCTTCAGTCCAAGGGCGTCTCCTACCTGTTCGGCGGCAAGACGGACCTGAACCTGAAGCGGGTGCTCGCGAAGCTCCGGAAGGAGTTCGGCATCCAGAAGCTGCTCCTCGAGGGCGGAGGGAAGATCAACGGCTCGTTCCTCGCCGCGGACCTCATCGACGAGCTGAGCGTGCTGGTGGCGCCCATCGCGGACGGGGCCATCGGCACCCCGTCGCTCTTCGATGCGAGAGAGGGAAAGGGACCCGTTCGCCCCCTCAAGCTGGTCTCCTTCGAGAAGCGCAAAGGCGACCTGGTGTGGCTGCGCTACAAGCTGAAGCGCTGACGCTCAGCGGGGCTCCAGGGCCGAGAAGTCAGGGTTCGGCCAGATCTCTCCGGTGACGAGCTCGGTGCGAGTGCGGATCTGGGGCTTCTGCCCCAGCAGCTTCCCGAACCATCCAGGTTCGATCGTCTCGTTGGTCTGCCGCCGGGCGTTGTAGTGCAGCGTCCAGTTCCCATCCTCTCCCTTGATGCCGAAGACGGAGATCGCGCTCACCCCCGAGCCCTCCTTCAGGTACTTGCTCGGATCGAACACCACCTTGTTCTCCGGGGGGATGTGGCCGCCCGCCACAGCCTGATCGGAGATCTTCTTGTAGGCCTCCGTGTACACGGCGAGCTGGTCCGCGTGCTTCACGCTCGAGCGCAGGGTGTCGCTGTCGTAGTTGGCGTGCATCACCGTGGGGCCGTCGCCGGGGCCTCCCACGATGAGGGCGCATCCGTTCATGGGAGCCGTGACGAAGAGGCGCGTGTTCTCGGAGGCCTGCCCCAGGTTCATCAGCTCGCCCTTGCCGCTCTTCCAACCCAGGAAGACACCCGCCTGCTCGTTGGGCGCGAGCGGCTCCCGGGGATCGAGCGGGGACTTGTTGAAGCTCACGTCCTGCGCCACTCCCGGTTGCTGGGAGAACTTCACCTCGTTCACCTTGGTGTTGAAGCGGGTGAGCTCGAACTTCTCGCCGTGGCCCAGATCGAGCTCCGCCTTGGTGTCCCCGACATAGGCCTGGCTCGAGAAGTTGGGCATTCGCAGCCAGGTCGCTCCGGCGAGCGCGACGGGATTCTGCCAGCCGGGCGTGTTGGCGGAGCCCGTGCTGCCCGTGGCGGCCCGGGTCTGGGGGGTGTTCGGGGTGGTGCCGCTCGGGGACATCGTGCGGTGAGGCGTGTTCTCGGAGCCGATCCTCATGATGACAGAGACCTCGTGGGGTGAGGGACGATGACGGGGCGGCAGCCTAGATCAGCCCCAATCCCGGTGAGCCTGGAAGAGTTGGGAAGCGCGGGAGACGGGCACCGGTTCAGGGCTCGCCACTGCCGGAGGTGCTTACGGCAGTCCGACCGTTCGGCCCGACGCAATTCCGAACGGTCCCTTACGACAGTCCGACCGGTCGGACCGATGTAAATCCGACCGAACTCTTACGACAGTCCGACCGGTCGGACCGATGTAAATCCGACCGAACTCTTACGACAGTCCGACCGTTCGGCCCGACGCGGTACGCCTCTGCTCCCCCAGCCCGGTAGGGACGAGTAGGCTCCTTCCGCAGACCCTTCTCCACTCAAACCGCAGGCCATGACCTCACCGTCCCACCTCGCATGCTCTCCCGCCCTGCTCCCTCCGGGCACAGTGGTGGGCACATGGCGCGTGCAGGCCTGGGCCGGCTGCGGCGTGCATGGCGCTGTCTACCGGGCGGTTCCCCTGCTGCGTCCGCTCGCCGCTCCGGTGGCCCTCAAGCTCGCCTTGCATCCTGGAGACCCTCGCTTCGCCCGCGAGGCGGAGCTCCTCTCCCGCTGCCTCCACCCCAGCATCCCTTGCCTGCTGGACCAGGGCTCCTGGCGCTCTCCCTCCGGAGCTCTTCATCCCTTCCTCGTCATGCAGTGGGTCGACGGCCTCTCCTTGTATGATCAGGCCCGACTCCACCCTCCCGCTCCAACCCAGGTGCGGCGCTGGCTGGCCCAGGTGGCCCAGGCCCTGGCTGTCCTCCATGCCCAGGGTGCCCTCCACCGAGACCTCAAGGGCGACAACATCCGGGTGAGTTACGCTGACGGCAGGGCCATGCTCCTGGACTTCGGCACGGGCCTCTATCCGGGTGCCGCGCCCCTCACTCCAGCCCTGGCATTTCCAGGAACTCCCGTCTACCGCTCCCCGGAGTCCTGGCTCTTCGAGGTACGGAACTACGGCTCCTCCACGGCCCGCTACGCTCCCTCTGCCGCCGATGACCTCTATGCCCTGGGCGTCACGGCCTGCCGGCTCCTCAGCGATGAGTACCCGCAGCCCCCCGAGCCCTTCCGAGACGAGCACGGCACCTGGCACCTGCGGGACTTGCCCCTTCCCCCCACCCTCCTGCGCCATCCCCACGTCGATCCCTCTTTGCGCGCCATCACGCTGCGCCTGCTCTCGGTGCACCCTGAGCAACGGGGGACCGCGGCGCAACTGGCGGAGGAGCTGGAACAGACCCTCCGCCCCTTTCGGTCAGGCCGTTCCAGACATCTGACGGAGACCACCAGGATGCGGGCGCTCCCGTGGCCTGACTGGCGCTGGGTGGCTGTGGCAGCAGCTGGCATGGCGGCAGCCGTGTGGGGCTGGTGGTCCCTTCCAGGCAAGCCCCTGGAGGAGACTGCCGTTGCACAGGTGCAACATTCGGAGGCTGCGTCAGCGGATGTTGGGACAGCAGGGTTGGGCGATGCCGCAACGACCGTGGCCTCGGAGCTACCACCCTCGGCAGCCACTGAGGAGGCGATGAGCGCGAGCCCACTACCCCAGCCCGTTCCCGGTCAGGTGCGGACGGATGAGAAGGGCCGCTGCCCTCGCAAGGGACTGGTGGCGCTCAACGGAGCGTGCTGGGCGGAGACCACTGGTGATCCTGAGGTATGCCAGACCCTCGGCGGTCAGCTGTTCAAGGACACCTGCTATCTGCCTTTCATCCCTCCCGAGCGCAGGCATCCTCCGACGTCAGGCCCCAAGCAAAATCCATGACGGGCGCCCCAACTCGAGGGGAGCACCGGGACCGAGGAGATATGCACGCGTTCGTACTGGACAACGCCATCGACGATCGGGAGGCGGACCTCTGGCTGGACACCGTCAAGCGGGGTGCCCTTGCGACTGCTGAGCAAGGTCGGCGGTCGGTGGGAGGCGGAGCTGGCCCTCGACTCCGAGTGACGTGAGCTGCGCTAGTTCCTCCGGGAGTACCACGTCATGAGCGGCGTCGCCGAGACGCCATGCAGGACCGCGGAGATGGCCACCGCGGCGAGGACGAAGCGCGTCAGCCGCTCTCCCAGCGTGGGCTCCATGCCGTGCGTGAGGGCGTAGAACAGGTAGTACAGCGAGCCAATCCCCCGGATACCGAACCAGGCGATGAGCGCGCGCTGTCGGGTGGAGATACCCGTGCCCATGGTGAGGAGCGCTACCGAGACGGGGCGTACCCCGAACAGCAGCAGACACGTCAGGGCTATTCCTTCCCACGCGAAGCCCACGGTGGCCAGCATGATGCCGACCATGAGCATGAGGGCCACCTCGCCCATCCGCTCGAGCTGCTCGGTGAAGCCCAGCACCGCCTGGGTCATGTAGGCCGAAGCCGTCTCCGGGTGAACGGCCACCTCCTCGGCCCGCCCCGAGACGGCCATGGCCATGACGTCCTCGGGGGCTCGCGCTCCAGAGGTGCGCGCCTCCATGCGCCGCAAGGAGAGGCCCGCGGCAAACACGGCGAGGAACCCATAGGCGTGGACCCAGAGGGACACGCCATACGCCAGCGCGATGAGGCCCAGCGCGAGAAAGTCGTCCAGGCCCACCGCCTCCTTGTGCACCCGTCGCAGGAACACCACCAGTCTGCCCACCGCCCCGCCCAGCCCCCAGCCAATGAGCAGCCCTCCCGTCACCGCCCACAGGACATCCACGGCCACCCACCGCCACGCGTTCGTGCCGAGCGCATGATGGCCCAGCAGCCCCAGCCCGAGCATGACGAAGGGAAAGGCCGTGCCATCGTTGAGCCCCGCCTCGCCCGTGAGCCCAAAGCGGAGCCGGTCCGTGTCCGTGGAGTGCGTCACCTGGACCTCCGAGGCGAGGACAGGATCCGTGGGAGCCAACACCGCTCCCAGCAGGACGGCGGCCCCCAACGGCAGGCCCAGGAAGAGGCCTCCCAGGGTGAGCAGCGCCACGGTCAACGCCATGGCGCCAAACGCCAGGCGCAGAGGCAGCCGCCACGCCCTGTCCCGAAGCGGAAGCCGCAGCTTCAGCCCCGCCGCGAAGAGCGAGATGATGACGGCCGCCTCCGACACGCGCTCCAGCAGGTGCATGTGCTTCAACGGGGCGAGCGAGGCGGCGCCCAGGCGGCCCAGCCCATACCCCGCCACCAGGTACACCAACGACGAGGACAAGGGCAGCCGCTTGAGAAGCGCGCCCGAGAGGGCCATGAAGATGAGGAGGACGCCGACGACGACAAACCACAAGTTGGCCATGTTCGGCTCCACCCTCCTCCGCCCAGCCTCACCCAGCAATCGGCTTGAGCCCTCGCTCCTTCTCGAAAGTGCACCTGCGGACGCCTTCCCGGTCTGTCAGCCCAGGGCGCTGACATGTCACGCCCCGGCGGCGACACGTCAGGACCTGGCTCCAGGGAGTGGGTTTCTAGACTTGCGCAGCGGGGTTCACCGTGGCTCGGAAGTTGAAGATGATCGCCCCGGTGGAAGTCCCCACGGCCGCGTAGAGGCGCGAGCTTCACAGCGCCTCGGCCCCCTACCCCGAGGAAGCAACATGATGCGCAAAGGCGTGCTCCTGGCTGTCTTGACCCTCCCGATGCTGGGCTGTGGTACCGCCCGGGCAGATGAACCCTGGACGCTGAGGACGATCGCGGATGCCCGCAGTGGCATTGCCTCGCCCGTGGACCTGGGCGCGCCCGGTGACTCGCCGGGTGACATGTTCGTCTTCGATCAGCCGCTGCTGAACGAGGCCGGGCAGAACATCGGGGAGCCGGCACGGGCGCCTACCTGGGCGTGAGAGGCGTGCTGATCACCACCCCCAATGGGGATAGGACCTTCACCCAGGTGATCACGCTGCTCCGGCCGAACGACTGAGCCGCCCGCTGGACTACGGAATGCGCAGCTGGACCAGCACCGTCTGGAACGGCGAGCTGATCCGAGTCACGTCGTAGTCCACCGTCCCTCGGTTCTGCACGGCGACCCAGAGGCTGTTGCCATCCAGATCGGACAGGAAGGGCTGGGCCTTGTTGCCAGCCAGATCCCCCGCATAGGTGAAGAGGTAGCCCTGGTCTCGCAGGCTGCCGTACTGCAGTCCTCCCCGGAAGGTGTTCGTGAGGAAGACGGGACCCGAGGGACCGGGGAAGATGGAGCCGGGGCCGTACTGCAGCTCGGGTCGGACCACGGCGCTCGCCGAGATCAGCCGCAGATCCAGGCCGTGCTCGGCGTGGAAGTAGGCCGGGCTCTGCTGCCCTCGCACGGGCCCGCCGCCGAAGTCCAGGACGCCCTGGAACGAGCTCCACGAGGAGTCGAGCTGGTTCCCACGGAGGACGAAGTGCTGGAGCTGGCCGTTGGCCACCTCTCGCGTCCCAGTGGGCGCTCCGGCGGTGAAGGTGAAGAGCTTCGTCAGGGCACTCACGGCGGCGTTGCCAGAGTCCAGGGTGATGTTCGTGGAGCCCGCGAGCGCCTGAGTGTCGAGCCCGCGCAGCACCACGTTTCCCGTCGGCTGGCGGTAGACGAACAGGGACAGCTCCGGCACGCCCACCGCGCCAAAGCCGCTCCCGTTGTAGAGGACGGCCCCCGCGGCCTCGTCATCCCCCACGGCCCCGGCGGACACGGCGGTGCCCTGAGGCAGCTGCGCCAGACGCTCCAGCCGCAGGAAGCTCCCGTTGGCGTAGTGGGCCAGGACGAGCGCGGGCGCCGTCTGGCTGCCCGCGGGGCCGCTGGGGAAGCTCAGGCCCCGGTTGTCGAAGAAGAGCGCGGAGGCCGTGCCATCGGCCCTGAGCCCCACCGCGTCCGGCACCGCGGGCAGCGGCGCGGCCCAGACGCGGCCGTCAGTCTCCCGCACGGCGAGCAGCTCGGTCGCCGTGCCCACGTTGACGACCTGGCCCGCGAAGGGAAACCTGCCGTTGGTGGTGGAGGCCGCGACCGCCAGCCGGCCCTCCCGCGCCACCAGGCGCCTCACCGTGGTGCTGCCATCCTCGGCCCCCACGCGGAGCACGGAGGCCACCGGCGACTGCCGGAACTTGACGGTGAACTGAGGGGCCTGTGCCAGGCCAGGGAAGACGTCGTACCAGCAGTAGCCGTACAGCGCGTGGATGTTCGTGGGGCACGGGAAGGCGTCGAGCGCGCTCTGGCCGTCCGGCTCGAAGAAGAGCTGGTAGCGCGCGCCCTGGGGCACGTCCACGGTGCAGGTAGAGGTGCAGTCGATGGTGCCATCCCCCGAACGGACCCGGCCTCCACCCCGGCCTTCGATCGTGACGGTGAGCTTCGTCTTCTCGCGGACGATCTCATCCTCGCGCGGCCGGATGAAGAGGCGATTGCCCATGAAGGTGGCGGCGATGGTTCCCTCCGGCCCCATGGCGGCCGCGAACTGGTGGAAGGGCTCGGGACTGTTGCCGGGCCCGAAGGAGCTCTCGACGGTGATCAGCTCCGAGCGCAGGCTGCCGTCGCGCCCCACCTCGGTCAGCGCGAGCGCCGGCCGCGCTGCCTTGTCCAGCGCATGCACGACACGCCAGGGGCCCTCCGGCCGGGTGATGAGGCGGGGGTAGGCCATGGGCCCCGCCTCATGCGAAGTCCACGTCCTGCCGTCGTACAAGGCATAGAGGCCCCGGCCTCCGACGACACGCCCGCCGACCCCATCCGCGTTGTCGCCGATCTCGTCGTACACATAGGCCACGTGGACCTGGCCACTCGTGTCCACCGCCACGCCTCCGCCAAAGCCGGTGGCCATGGCCAGGGGTAGATCGATCAGCTCGAAGCCTCCCGCGCGCTCGTAGGCGAGCTTGTGGTTCGCCTCCAGCAGCAGCACCAGCCGGCCGGCCGGATCCACCGTGGCGTCCGCCATCTGTCCTTGCAGCGGCCCTCCAGTGGTGAGGAGGGTCGGCACCAGGCTCCAGGAGCCCGTGTCGCGGGAGTACAGCTCGATGACGCCGTTCGTCCGGCTGACGAGGATGAGCGGCTGCCCCCGGCGCATCAGCACCCGCATCTGATGAATGGGGTGGCCCTGCCCGGCCACCTGCTCCTCGCTCCAGGTGCCGCGCAGCTCGCGCGTCCGGTAGAACAGGAGGAAGTCCTCCGGGAGGTTCGACGAGAGCGACTGATAGGCAAGGTGGACGAAGTCTCCCTCCGAGGCCATCGCGGACGAGCGGAAGGCGGGCAGCTGGGTCAGCGTCGGCCCGCAGGCGCTCGCGAAGTGGCTGTAGGTAGGCACGGGCAGCCTGCCAACGGCGCAGGGCGGCTCCTTGCCATTGACGGAGCTGGCCGCGTGGACGCCGCCTCGCACGTCGACCACCATCGAGGTGGCGCTGGAGAAGTAGGCATTGCAGAACTGCCCCGGCACTTCGAAGTAGCCGTGGGACAGGGCCGCCGGGCACCTCGCGGACCACGAGAAGGCACGGCTGCCCGAGGCGGCATTGGCCGACTGGAGCGTCAACGTGCGCTGCCGCGTGAGGGCGAGGATGCGCGTCCGGAACTGCGTGCCGGCCGTCGCGCTCGCGTCGCGGATGACCGTCTGCAGCACCTCCCCGTCCTCCACCGTGAACGTGGCGAGCTGGACAGGCTCCGCCAGGAATCCTCGCGAGCCCCGGTAGACAGCGGAGATGTCCCCGGTGGCCTCGGCGGCCGTGACGGGGAGCTCTCGGGGCGCATCCGCACGTGGGACGAAGCCGAAGACGGTCAGCGTCCCGTCCGGCTCGGTCACCGTCCACCAGCCATACAGATCCGAAGCCTGGGCATCGGAAGGCTCCACTTCCTCGCCGCCGTTGCAGTCGCAGGCAGTGCCCACCAGGGCAGCGATGAAGACAAACAGAAAGGCTCTCATGAGTGAGGCTGAGCCTAGCTCAACCGCCGGACGAAGACCCCAGACGGAATACTCCTCGAGTGGAAGCGCCTTGGCCGCGCGCGCCCCGTAGGGTGCCTTCCCACGCATGGACGGCGCGCACATGAAAGAGAATGGCCAGTCTGGACAGGCCGCGGTGGAGTCGGCGCTGACCCTGCCGCTGGTGGTGTTCCTCATCCTGGGCACGATGCAGCTGTTCCTCGCGTTCCACGCGCGAGTCCTGGCGCACTACGCCGTCTTCCAGGCCACCCGGGCCGGCAGCATCTCTCACGGGGACTGCACCCGGATGCAGGACACGGCGGTGCTGGCCCTGCTGCCCTCGTTCCGCTCCTTCCTGGGCAAGGGCACCTCTGGAGGAGGCCCCGCGGAGAAGCTGGCCAACGCCTTCGGCGAGTACAAGCGCAACGGGTACCGCTTCCTTCCCTCCCAGGATGCGGGCCACAACGGCAGCATCGTCTGGATCCTCCGTGAGCTGGTCGACGAGCATTCCGTGCCCGCGCCCGTCCCCTCGCCCCAGGATCGCGCCTTCGACAGCCCAGACCACCTCATGCGCCTGGAGACGCGGATGATCTACTGGTTCCCCCTGAAGGTGCCCTTCGCCAACTGGGTGATCAGCCGCATGTTCCTCGCGCGCCTGGGCCTGGAGGAGTACCACAAGGCCAACCCCCTCCTGCTGGCGGAGAAGGACGCCAACTGGGAGCGCTCGAGGAAAGACTCCTTCCGCCTGTCGGACGCCGTGGCCTCGGAGCTGAAGCGCCGAGACAAGCGCGAGCAGTACGTCCTCCCCATCGAGACCACCTTCACCATGCGGATGATGACTCCGGCCAAGGCCAGTCGCTTCGCATCGATGAACTGCCCCTGGTGACCCATGCGCGCTCGCTCCCCCCGCAGAGGGCAGACGCTGGTGCTGTTCGCCCTTACCGTGCTGCTCGTCTCGCTCATGGTGGTGATGACGCTGTCATTCTCCGTCAAGGTGCGTGAGCGCATCGAGCTCCAGACGGTGGCGGACACCACGGCCTTCACCAACGCGGTGGCCACCGCGCGCACCTTCAACAACATCGCCGTGCTCAACCGCGCGCAGATCGCCCACGGCGTGGCGCAGCTGGGCGCCCAGAGCATCATCAGCTGGACCACGTTCTACCGCTCGGCCATCAACGCGGCGAAGAAGGCCTTCAAGGACTCCGAGGAGCCCTACCAGACCAACAAGGACATCGGCTGCTGGTGCAAGGAGACGCACTGCCCGCCGATGTGCCAGTGCGGCAAAAAGGGTCTCGAGGATCTGAAGAAGCTCCAGGACGATCTGCAGAAGGAGGACGACCGCGTCGACAAGCTCTTCGAGAGCATGGACGCGGCGGCTGGGCGCGAGGTGTTCTTCATGCAGCTGGCCATGATGGCCATGTACGCCGAGCAGCAGGAGGTCTTCCTCCGCCTGGAGAACAAGCTGGAGGATCAGGGCTTCGCCCAACGCATCCTCGACCGGATCTCCGAAGGTGGAAACCGGGCCGAGTGGAGCGCTCCCCCTGGAGCCGGCTCCGTCTCCAAGGATGAGGTGAACGGCGGAGCGTTGTGCTTGGACGATGGCGCGGTGTGTACCCCGTTGCCCCTCACGGTGGCCCACTCCGTCAACGCCGCCATGGGCAGCCGGGGCTGGCGCTTCACCACGAAGCGCACCGACTACGAGGCGCACATGACCAAGCTGAAGACGGTCATTCCCCCGCCGGACACCATCACCCTCACTGGAACCGGCACCTCCTACTTCACCGAGGACGGCCCGGGCGGGATGTTTCCACCGTATGCGCCCGCCGCCAGCGCCGAGGATGAGGGCACCGTCCGCACGGAGTACAACCACCAGGCCCACGGCGGCAACGCTCCCTGCCCGCTCGTCATGTCCGCCTCCGTGGGGCCCGATGAGACCAAGGTCGAGCTGAAGGCAGGCCCGTCGCCCGTGCACAAGTGGATGGATGGCAAGGATTCGAGCCCCTCCTCCCACTTGCTCACCTTCTGCCTCGGGGGCCCTTCCAGTTGCCCCGGTGTGTGGCCCGCCTTCCTCGACTACAACGTGGTCCAGGTGGCCAGAAGCGGGAACAACTTCGGCCAGCCCAAGAACGTTGCCGTCATCATGCGGGACTCCAGCCGGCAAGGCGCGGACCCGTGGAACGAGCGCTACCGCAGTCCGTTCCCAAGCCAACGCCCCAAGACATTCGACGCCTCCCTGGCCGCGCCCAAACGGAGCCTTGCCGTCGGGCTCTCCACGGGCGTCGCCTACTACCACCGAGGCACCCTCATCGACGCCTCCATCCCCGTCCTCACCGGCGACCACTGGAGCGAACCGCCCAACCTCCTCAATCCCTACTGGCGCGCCACGCTCGTCTCGATGGATGTGGACAAGGACGGCCCGAAGGATGCGCTCAAGGCGCTGAACCTCGCGGGTGCCGGCGTGCACGCCGAGGCGTTCCAGGCCCTGCTCCAGCAGGGCTACGGAGGCTACTGATGCACTCCGCGCGCATGCTGCGAGGCGCTCGTGGCCAGGCCATGGTGGAGACCGCCCTGGGCATCACCGTCATGGTCAGCATCATCGCCTTCGGCATCTTCCTGTCCGAGGTGGGCTTCCTCTCGCTCAAGGTGCAGGAGGCCGCTGTCTCCGCCTTGTGGGACGGGACCGCGGGAAAGATGCACAACATCCCCATCTCCTATTCGGAGGCGAAGGGCTCCATGCGCAGGGCCGCGGCCGATGCCCAGGGGCGCTATGCGGACTTCAACGGCCTGACCAGCGTCACCTCGGGCGGCAACATCACCCAGGTCTTCACCCGCGGCGCCAACCTCACCGTCTCCTGTGACATGGGCCGCGGCCCGGAGTTCCGCAGCTCCGTCCCGCTGCTGTCCCTCATCTACCGCGACAACGAGGGCACCGTCTGTTCCGCGAGCGCGGAGCTCACCGCCATTCGCTTCCCGCGCTCCTTCCTGGACCGTGGCAGGAGTGCGCTCTACACGAAGCGGAACCTGGAGAACTCGGGCGCCTTCCTCCGCGTGTGCGCCACCGGGCGGGCCGTGGGTGGCGCGTGCCTGGGGGGCTACTCGATGCTGGTGGATGACTGGGGCCTGGCCGGGCGGATGGAGTCGGTGCCCTGCAACATGATCGCCCAGGATGTGCCCGTCCCTTGCCTGAACGCTCCTTTCTATCTGGCGGTTCGCGGCGTCTATGAGCCCTCGGTGCTGCCCATCCCCAAGAGCTCCTACGAGCTGGCCGAGGCCGTGCTGGGCAGGCCTCCGCCCATCAACGAGCAGCAGTTCTGGATGAGCGCCACCAACGAGGAGACGAACTTCATCCAGATCCCTCTCATCACGGGCAAGAAGGGCATCGAGGCCTGGCCTACCTCTCCGGGCTCGATGATCGGCATCTCCACCTTCCCCTACGGCATTTCCTACGTGCAGCGCCTGGGCAACGGGAACTGCTTCCTTGGAAAGGACTGCGACTGATGAGGCTCGATCGGGTGCGCTTCCTCTCGAGCGTCGGGTTGGCGCTCGGCCTGTTGCTGGCCGCGCCGGTGGCCCTGGCGGACCAGGAGCAGTGCGAGACCCAGTGCACCAGCTCCGCCAGCGCCGAGATGCAGCGCTGTCTGGATCGCTGCCCCGCCGCGAGCGACTCATCCGGGGCGAAAGGCTTCCAGTCCTGCGCCCGGCGCTGCACGGGCCGGTTCGACGCGGCGATGAGCAGCTGCACCAGGCGCTGCCCCGACAACAAGAGAACCCCTGCGGCCAAGGCCAGGAAGAAGAAGAAGCGGAGCGCCGAGTAGCGCCGCTCCGGAGAGGTGACGATGTGGAGGCTCAGCACGAAGTGGAACTGGATGGCTCTCGTGGCGCTGCTATGGGCGAGTGAAGCAGCCGCGCAGCGCCTGCCCTTCACCTGGGACGTGCCCAGGACGGTGGGCGTGGTGGACGTGCCTGGGGAGATGAAGGCCGGTGGCATCCCGGTGAAGCTCCGCGCGGTGCGCAGCACCGAGAAGCCCCAGGTGTTGCTCCAGCACATCGTCCGCCGCTTCGAAGCGTGGGGCTTCTACATCCCTCCCATCGAGACCCAGGCCCAGCCCTTCCGCGAGCCGCAGATCACCGCCTTGGATCTCGAACGGCTCATCTCCTATACCGCCATCTTCCAGCCCAACCCGGACGGCACCACCACCGTCTATCTGGGCGAAGCCAATCTCTCGCAGCCTCCAGCGAAGCTGTCTCCCATTGCTCCCGTGTATCCGGGTGCCAGGGATGTACTGAGCACGGACGTGGAGGTGGCGCGTTCCCTCTCGTATGCCGTCGCCGCGACGCCCGAGCAGGTGCAGGACTTCTACCGCGCGGAGCTGAGCCAGCAGGGCTATGCGGAGACGGAGCCTCAGGTGTACCGCCTCGGAGCGGACGAGCTGCAGGTGATGGTGCGCGCGCCCAAGCCGGGCCAGTCCGCCGTGGTGGTGCTGCACCGCACCGTGCCCGCGAATGAAGCCCCCAACACTCCGTAGCCCGCGCCCCCAGGCAGGTACTGCTACCTCGGGCTGAACCTGCCTACGATGGGACTTCCTCCGTGAGGTCAGACCGTGAGCGGGAAGATTCCTGGCGTGGATGCGGCCCTCCTGGGGTTCGATGCCCGGGAGATGTTCATGGCTCCCGGCGCGGCCTGGGATGATGCGCGCCGTGGCACCTACCTTCTTCGGACCGACGTGCGAAAGCCGCTGTCCGTCGACACGGCGGTCTGGCCCAGTCTCTTCGGTGAGGACCATTCCGACTGGAGGGGTCCCCATGTCGGGCTCTGGGACGACCTCCAGCGGATGCAGCGCTCACTCGGGCCCCTGGCCGCCCAGGCACACTGGACGATCGCCATCAGCCAGGTGTCGGTGACCGGGCTCCCTCTGCCATCCGAGGGCGAGGACTGGGAGCTCCTCGGCTTCGACATCGCCGATGCCGGGCTCCTCAGCGGCCTGTCGAACTGCGGCTACGAGCAGGCCACGGTGGCGGAGCTGCGCGCCTCCTGGGCCCCCCTCCTCAACGAGCACCACCTGTTCACCGAGGTGAACCAGGCCCTCGCCTTCAGGGAATTGACCGACAGGCGCGTGCCGGAGCACGCCCCCTTCTTCGTCTGCGCGATCTGCGTGACGAGCAGGCTCCCCACTTCCCGTTCCCAGATTCGTCCCTAGCTTGCCCGCACGCATCGTCCGGGCACCTTCGCCCGTGACGGAACGCCTACACGAGGAGACCAACGTGAAGAGGAAGGCATTGTGGGCCGTGGTCCTGGGGACGCTGCTGGCTGGAACGGCATGCCACCGCGAGACCCGTGAGGACGCCAAGGACAAGGCCGAGAACACGGGCGAGAAGATCGAGGAAGGCGCCAAGGACGCCGCCGAGGGCGCGGGCGACACGATCGAGAAGGCTGGCGACAAGATCGAGGACGCTACCGACAAGTAGCGCCCTGCCCTTCCATCACCCAGGAAGTGCTGCCCTCCCTGGCGAGCCTCACGCACGACCGCTGAGGGGCGCCAGCGAGGGCAGCTCCCAGCCATCCGCGAGGCTGTGCGGTCCGGAGATCGCTCGGAAGACCCGCCGCTTGCGGGCGCGGAAGAGATCCTCGTAGAGCCGCAGGAAGATGTACGCGCCCAGCTCGAGCCCCTGCTCCACCTGGTAGGCCACGCGCGGTTCCGCCGAGGCGCGCGGCTCGACGCACCGGTAGAACCCCTCCGCGTGGTCCAGATCGAGCACCTCGTGCGTCGGGTAGTGCGTCAGCTCCTCCGCTCGGAGCCAGCCTCGCTCCACAATCCCGCGCCCGATGCGCGCCGAGATGCCGGAGAAGAGGTCCTCGATGACTCCGAGCATGGCGAGCGCCGTCGGCACATCATCGTGCGCGCAGACTCCCAGGAGCGTCGAGTTGAACGCACGCACCTCGGGCCACTGAGCACGCCGATCGAGCTCCGCCCGGCTGACACCCAGCCGCTCGAGCAGGGTCAGGAACGTGTGCTCGTGGCTGCCGGAGAGCTCCCCACCGCCGTGCTCGTCGCGCACGTTCTCGAGCAGGATGAGCCGCTGCTCCGCGCGCGGCAGCCGCGCCGCCAGCACCGCCATGGGACGGGAGAAGTAGACGACAGCGTGGAGGAACTGGATCTGCGTCTCGACAAAGTCCTCCCGCTCGAAGGAGCCATCGCCCAGGGCGCGCAGGTACGGACTCTCGAAGGGCGCCAGCCGCGCCTTCAGCCTCTGGAGGTAGTCACGCATGCTTCAGATCTCGGAGGTGGGCATGTGCACCCACGTGACGGAGGCCGGCCGCAGAGAGAGCCTCAGCGAGTAGACCGTGCAGACGGCCCCCGGGGTGACGCCCTGGGCGGACAGCCAGGAGAGGTGCTCGCTCAGGCGCTCGTCGATCGCGAAGCAGGCGCTGCCGGGCAGGCCGCGACGCACCATCTCCTCTCCGCACCGCCGGAGGTAGGCGCCCCACGAGGGCTGCCACGCCTGGGGCCCCAGCGGCAGGTGGACGAGCGGCCAGGGCTGCCCCGTGGAGACGAGCCGCAGATCCTTGCGCCCCGCCGTAGAGCGGAGCCCTGGCCCCTCCACGCTCCCAGCCGGGCCCAGCACCATCCCTGGAGAGCGCGGCGGCGGAGGCGCTCCGTCGAGCTCCAGCCGTGCCAGGGCCTCGGGTGAGGCGAAGTAGAGCTGCAGCCGCACGCCCGCGTTGCTCAGCTTGAAGGGGTGCACGCCCTGGGCCGTGCGCATCACGTCTCCCTGGGCTCCGCGCATCGCGGCCCCGTAGAAGAAGCGCGTCTGCCGCAGTTCCCGCGCGCGAATCACTTCCCCCAGTCCGGTCTGGATGAGCCGGCGCGAGAGCCCCTGGCCGCGCTCATCGGCGGCCACCTTGAGATCGCAGAGGTAGAGCGCGCGGACCTCACGGCCGCCCACGGAGACATCCCGCATCACCCCCGCGATGGAGCCGATCACGCGCTCCCCGCGCAGTGCCAGGAGGAAGCGGGCCTCGCCCAGGCCCGAGAAGAACGGGTGGTACTCCGGGCCGTGATCGATGAAGAAGTGATCCGCGCCATCGCCAATGGGATAGAGGATCGACTGCTCCAGGCGCCGCAGCTCCGGCACATAGGGAGCAATCCCGTTCGCGTCGGTCACCACGAAGCGGACACGGCTCATCGCGGCTCTACCTTGGTGCCGACCTCGAAGCGCTCGTAGAAGAGGCTGCGATCCCGCGCGAGGAAGCTCGCGCTCAGCGCGTCGTCGAAGACGAAGCCGGGCTCGAAGAAGCGGCGCAGAGGGCGTTGATTGTTCAGCTGACGCAGGAGGATGCGTGCTCCCGGCTTCGCATCGCGCACCAACCGCTCCGCCCAGGTCGCGACGAGTGAGTCGTCCGACCAGTCGAAGATGTTCGACAGGTGGATGAGCTCGAAGCGCTCGAGGAGAGGCACGTCCAGCAGCGGGCCTTCGAGCAGGGACACCGGCAGCGCCCGCCCCGCGTGGACATAGGTGGGGGCATCCTCCGGCCGATAGCACCCGAGCAGCACGTGCTGGAGGAAGGGATTCCGGGGACCATCGGCCCGCGCCAGCCCGCGCTCGAAGGCACGCTGGAAGTAGCCGGGATAGGAACCGGGCTTTGCGTGCTGCGTGGCCGCGGGGCCGAACATCGCGTGGAGGAAGCCATCCACGAAGGTGACGGCGAACGCCGCGGGCCAGTAGGGCGAGGCCCACCAGCGCTCGAGGAGCGCGCGCCGGTCCGCGGGCGGCGTGTCCGGCGCGAAGAAGCGCTGGAGCTCCTCCTCCGTCAGCACGAACTCGAGCAGGAAGCCGCGGAGCGTGCGGAAGAGCCCCTCGAAGGCACCGCACTGGTTCAGCCCGGCGCGGGAGGCGTCCCCCACGTTCAGCCGGCTCAGCTCGCCCCGCTCCACGGCTGCCGCCTTGGCCTGCAGGTGTGCGAGCTGGTCGGGGTTGAAGTCGAAGGCCACCACATCGAGGTGGGGAAACTCATGCTTCAAGGAGAGCGCGGTGCAGCCGCCCGAGGCGACGATCAGCACGGAGCGGGCTCCGGTGGCGCGCACGAGCTGTGCTTCCAGCTCGGGATCCTCGCGGACAACCGCGAACTTGAGCCGACTCAACTTCCGTTCCTCCCCACTGCGGCGTAATCACGTCCCGCTATAGCATGGGGCACCCTCGACGAAAGAGGGAGCGCGTGCCACGCTGGCCGCGAGAACTCCACCATGCGCGCCATTTCACTGCCGGCGGAAAAGCTGAACGAGCTGCAGCGGATCGAGCATCGGCACCTGACCCGGCTGGTCGTGTTCGCGCTCCTCTATCTGGGCTCGGCCACCGCGCTGACGCTGCTGGCGCAGCAGCTGACGGGGGCGCTCGGATGGCTCGCGCGCGCCCCACTCTACCTGCTCGCGGCGGCCTCGCTGCACGGCATCAGCCTCTTCACTCACGAGGCCGTGCATGGAGCACTCTCTCGCCATCTCGGATGGAACCGGGCGCTCGGCGCGGTGTGCGCCTGGCCCGTGCTGCAGAACTTCGCCGCGTACAAGGTGCTGCACCTGCGGCACCATGCCGATCTGGGCGGCGGCTACGATCCGGATCACTACACGAACTACACGCGGCGCCCGTGGCTCGTCTTCTTGATGAACTGGGGCAGGCTCCTGCTCGGCTATCCCGCCTACATCACGATGATCCCCATCCTGGGGTGGCGGCAGGGCAATGCCTCGGAGCGCGGGTGGATCGCCTTCGAGGTGGCCGCGGTCTTCGGACTCGGGGCCCTGGCCGTCGCCGCGCCGCTGCCACGTGGAGCGCTGCTCCATGGCTGGGTCATCCCGATGATCATCATCAACACCCTGGTGAACATCCGGGGCATGAGCCAGCACACGCTCCTTCCCGAGCCCGACCACCCGATCCGGGGCAGCCGCACGATCCTCACCAACCCCGTGACGACCTTCTTCATGTGCAACGAGAACTACCATCTCGAGCACCACCTCTTCCCTCGGGTGCCCTGGTACAACCTGCCGCGGCTCCATGCGCTGCTGAAGGAGGAGCTGACCGCGCAGGGGGCGCCCTTCATCCCCTCGTACTTCGCCTTCGTACGACAGTGGGTGCTGCACTCGCTGGGACACCGGGAGCAGGCGCGAGATCTGTCCGCCCATGGCTGAGCCGTCGCGGCTCTGGGCGCACGAGGTGGCTCAAGGGCTCCTCACCCTGGGCCTGCTCGTGTGGCTCGGAGCTGGCGCCGGACCGCTCCATCCGGCGACGGGGATGGTCGCGGGCATCGCCCTCTTCCAGATCGTGATCCTCGTGGTGCTCCGGCGCTCGACCTGGGTGCTCCTGCAGAAGGTTCGGCTCGCGAGCGCCTACGTCGTGGGCCTGGCGCTGTTCAGTGCCCCCCGGCTCGCGGTGCCCGCGCTGGGGCTGCCGACCCGTGATGGGCTGCTGCTGGAGCTGGATCGCGCGCTGTGGGGTGCGACTCCCGCCGTGCTGCTCGAGCCCCTCGCCCGACCCTGGCTCACCGAGCTCATGAGCGCGTGCTACTTCTCGTACCACCTCTACTTCCACGGCGCGCTCGCCTACGCCCTCTGGCAGCCACTCGAGAAGGGGCGGCGGCTCTTCGAGTGGATGTTCACCGCGCTCCCGGCGGGCATCGCCGGCTACCTGCTGGTGCCCGCCGTGGGCCCCCTGAAGGCGATGACGGAGAGCTTCGCGGTGCCCCTCACCGGGGGCCCCATCACGGCCTGGAACGACTGGGTCGTGCGGAGCGGGAGCGCCGTCTACGACGTCTTCCCCAGCCTCCACGTGCTGATGACCTGCGTGCTGCTCGAGCACGATCGGCGAGAGCATCCGCGCCGCTTCCGGTGGATGCTCCCCGTGGCGGTGGGGCTCGTCCTGTCGACGGTGTACCTGCGCTACCACTACGCCATCGATCTGCTGGCGGGCTTCGTCTGGTTCCTGGCCGTGCGGCTCGGGTGGACCTGGCGCGCGCGAACTCGCAGCGAACTGGTATGACAGGCAGACCAGTTCGGACCAGGTTCGACCGGCAGGCGCCCGCGCGCTGTCGCCCTGGAGACACCAGCGGCACGCGCTGCCCTGCCCTTCCGGGTGTGCTGAGCGGCCTGCCTCTCGCCCAGGCCCACGCGGCGCCTCAGAGCCCCTTCAGCCGCGCCACCTTGAGGATCCCCGCGATGCTCATGCTGTCGGTGATCTCGTCGTTCATCACCATCCGCACAGCCTCCTGCAGGGACACCCGCTTCACGGTGATGTCTTCCGTCTCCTCCAGGGCGAGCGAGCCCGCCGTCAGCTCCTCCGCGAGGAAGATGAAGCCCTCCTCGCTCGTCACCGAGTTCGACGTGTGGATGCGGCAGAGGTGGGTCCAGCGGGCGGCGGTGAAGCCCGTCTCCTCCTTCAGCTCTCGCCGGGCGGACTCCAGCACGTCGGTTCCCTTCGGAGCGCCACCTTCGGGGATCTCCCAGGAGTAGGCGTCCAGCGGGTAGCGGAACTGCCCGACGAGGTAGGTGTAGCCCTCCGCGTCCACGGGGACGATTCCCACCGCGGTGTTCTTGAAGCTCACCACGCCGTAGATGCCTGGCGAGCCGGAGGGGTTGATGACCTGGTCCTCCCTCACGCGGATCCACGGGTTGTCGTACACCTGCCGTGAGGACAGGGTCTTCCAGGGGTTCTTGTGCTCGTCCATCGGGCTCAATGTGCCTTTCGAGTCCTGCGCGCCTGGGTGCCCTTCTTCGCCCTGGGGGCCTTGCGAGGCTCGGCCTTCGCCTGGGGCTCGGCGCTGGCGGGCGGCGCCTCGCCCTTCCTGGACCGGGCCTCCCGCTCCGCCAGGATCACCCGCCGGGCCTGGAGATCCCCCAGGCACCGGGCGCCCACGCGGCGAGTGAGCGTGCGGTTCACCGTGAAGCTCACGGCCACGCTCACCACCGGCAGCACGCGCATGAGCAGGCCCTTGGAGAGCTTGAAGAGGACCAGCCCGGCCAGGACGTTCACCAGCAGCTTGGAGACCTCGCGAGGGGTGTAGTTCCACATGGCCACGCCCTGGGCTCGGGCGATGTCGGCCAGGAAGTTGCTGCCCGTGCGGGTGTCATACGTGCCCACCGAGGCCATGAGGAAGGCGAGCTGCCGCTCCTCGGGGCGGGAGATGTCGAAGCCGTGGAGGTGGCTGAGCACCAGGGCCATCTCCACCTCGAACTTGAGCCCCAGGGCCATGTCCGCGAGCGTCCCGCCCACCGAGGCCACCAGCGTCCCCAGGCCCGGAACCAGCGAGGGCGCCGAGGCCAGGCCGCCAGCGATGGCCGTGCGCCGGGAGAAGTGGCTGATCACGCTCTCGGCCGCGGCAGCGAGGGTCGCGTCCTCACCGTCCAGCTGCTGCTCGCGGGCAAGGCGCAGGTGCTCCTGGGACAGCGCGATGAGGCTGTCCGTGCTCGCGATGATGCGCTCCACGGCGGTGAGCAGCTTGCGTCCCTGCGACTGCGCCTCGGCGTCGGTCATGGCTCTCTCTGAAGCTCCGTGTGCCGGGCAGGGCCCGGGTTGCCAGCAGACGCTGGTCGACCTGCTTCGACCCTGTCAAGCCGAGCCCTACCTCACAGCGCCGCGGCCTTCACCAGGCGCACGACGGTGCCCGTGCTTCCGAGGCGTACCCCGCGGAGCTCCGCCGTCTCCTCATCGCACTCGACCCGGAGCGTGCCGATGAGCCCGGTCTTCTTCCGGCTGGCCTTGAGGAGGAAGCGGCCTCTGGGATCGGTGCTCTCTCTCAGGGTCAGCTCATCGCTCTCGAAGACGACGGAGGCGTCCGCCGCGGGCTCTCCCCACGAGTTCAGGACGAGGCCTCGCGTCTCCACTCCCGAGTCCGGAAGCGTGAGCCGCACCTGGGAGACCTTTCCCGCCCGGACGGTGACGGTGCGCCCCGGAGCCTCGTCGAACAGGTCGACATAGCTCGCCGAGAGCCGATAGGTCCCCGGCAGGAGCTTCAAGGAGAACCGGCCCGAGTCGTCCGGAAAGGCCATCTCGGGGTTCGAATGCTCGCCGAGCGTGGCGATGACCATGGACTGATGGCGCGGGGGACCACCGCCGGGGCGCTGAGCCACTCCCCGCACCTCTCCGCGAGCCACCGGGAAGGCGAAGTCCGCGCGAGCCACCTCTCCCTCTCGGAGGGTGAGCTCGCGGGAGAACGACGGGGTTCCGATGGCATGCCGGGCTTCGAGCCGATAGCTCCCCGGCGGCAGCATCTTGAAGAGGTAGTGGCCCTTCTCGTCCGAGGTGCGCCCCAGCCACTGCGGCTCGAGCTCGGACCTGCCCAGCGGCACCGCCTGGACATGCACCTCCTCCAAGGGTCGGCCCAGGGCGTCCGTCATGTTCCCCTCCAGCGTGGCCCACCGCTCCAGCGCGAACTCCACCGTGAGCCGCTGGCCCGGCTCGACGAGCAGCTCTCCGCGAGTGAGCTCGGGCTGCCCGGGCCGGCTCAAGCGGAGCGAGTACCTGCCAGGCAGCAAGCCCTCCAGGAGGAAGCCACCGCTGGCGTCCAGCCGGGACCTGTGGCGCCAGCCCGAGTCAGCGTGGTGCGCCTCGACGAGTGCGTCGACGAGGGGCTCCTGGCTGGAGCGCAGGAAGGCCTTCCCGGACAGGCTCCCCGCGGGCCGCACCCGGATGAGGAGCCCACGGGCCCGGCCGCCTCGGGCGACCGTCACCTTGCCCTCGTACAGCCCCGCCACCCCGGAGGCCTTCGCGCCGAGACTGTAGGCGCCCGAGTCGACGTCGACGCAGAAGCGCCCCTGGGCATCCGTCCGAGGCAGAGGGTCCGCCGCGAGGCCACCGAGATGGCGCGTCCAGAGCTCGGCTCCGGGGACGGGGGCGCCGGCGCTGTCGACGACCTGTCCCTCCAGGCGTCCGGTGCGCTCGAGCTCGAGGGTCAGGTGCTCGGGTCTGGGGACCTGGACCGAGGTGTACTTCCTCGAGTGTCCTGGCGCGCTGACGATGAGCCCATAGAGCCGCGGAGACAGCTCGCCCACCTGAAAGGCACCCTGCGCGTCGCTGCTCACCGACGCCTCGGCGACGCTCTCGACATTGACGATGAAGCGCCCCTCGTTGGCGACGAACGTCAGCTCGGCTCCGGCGATCGGCTGCCCCGAGTCCTTGTCCAGGACGTGCCCGCTCAGGACAGGGCCGCGCCGCGGCCTGGAGTCCACGGGCGAGGCGAGCAGCGCCGCCGGGCTGGCGAGCAGGAGCCCGACGAGAAAGAGCCGGAGCCGCCTGGACACGGCGCTCAAGGCGAGGGCACGCCTTCCTTCCTGGCACTGAAGTTCAGCACGTGGACGGCGTTGAAGAGGCCGAACTCCACCTCACGCTGGTAGCTCACCTCGATGCGCACATCGTCGGTGATCTTGCTGCGCTCGATTTCGATCTGCTCGTCCGTCAGCCCCAGCCCCGGGACGACATGCTCCACGCCCCAGCTGTCCGTCTCCACATGGGTGCCCATCCGGCCGGTACGCGAGCGGATCTCCGCGCGGAGCTGCCCGTCATTGCCCGTCTGGGCCGCGAGGTTGAAGGCGGCGTCCACCGCCTCCACCACGTCCATGTGGTCCACGTAGAAGGGCACGACCTTCACCGCGACATAGAGGGCCGCGATGACGGCCACCGCGACCACGAGGGAGAACAGGTTCTTGACTGCTTTTGGCACGGTGCCCCGCCTCACGATGGCCCGCGAAGCGGGTTCAACCCTCCGCGTCGCCGGGCCTGCCCCCCATTCTAGCGCAATCAGAAGGAGATGAACTGCCCTCGGATGCGCCGGTTGTCCGTGGTCGTGCTCGGCTCCGCGTCATGGCGGGAGAAGACCAGGAAGGACTGCTGGCCGCCGCCCGACGCCAGCGCCACATGAGGCTCCGTCTCACGAACGTTGTAGGACACCGAGAAACCATTCGGTGTGACGACCGTGCCCGTGCTCGTCACCTGGGTGGCGAAGACGTCCCAGAAGCTGTCCCAGCGGTAGTCCGGCCAGGCGGCCACGTAGTTCGTGCCGTCGTAGGCGACCTTGGGCACGTACTGCTGCACGGGATCCGTGCACAGCGCGAGCCCTGCCGCGTCCAGGAGCGCGCCCCCACCGGAGACACGCGCTCCGTAGATGTCGTGGTTGCTGCCCGAGCGGTAGTCCGCCCACGCCACGAAGTAGTCCGTCCCATTCGAGGCGACGTCCGGCTCGTACTGCTCCCGCACCGCGGTGGAGATGGCGATGGCACTGGTATCCAGCACCGCGCCCGCGGTCGACACCCGCCTGCCCAGGACATCCCAGCTCGTGGTGCCCTGGCTCTCGGCCCAGACGACGAGGTAGTTGCTCCCGTTCGAGGCCACCCGCGGCGTGTAGTGGTCCGCGGAGCTGGTGGCGATGGCGATGCCGCTGGTATCCAGCACCGCGCCCGCGCTCGTCACCCGAGCGCCGTGGACGTTGGCCGGGCCGCCCACGTCCTTGCGCCACACCACGAAGTAGTCCGTCCCGTTGGAGGCGATGTCCGGCGCGTTCTGGAAGGCGGGATCCGTCGAGATGGAGATCCCGCTCGGATCCACGACGGCGCTGGAGCTGGCCCCGGAGCCGAGGACCCGCGCACCGTAGATGTCCCAGTTGATGTTGCGGAAGTCCCTCCACGTGACGAAGTAGTCCGTCCCGTTGGAGGCCACCGCCGGCGTGCCTCGCTCCCGGTCAGCCAGCCCGATCACCAGCGGAGGGACGTCGATCGCTCCGCCCTCACGCGTCACCCGCGCGCCGTAGATGGCCGAGGAGGCGCCCGCGATGTCCGTCCAGACGACCAGGTAGTTGTTCCCATTGGAGGCGATGTCCGGCTCCACCTGGTACAGCGGGGGCCAGAAGTACTCCAGCACGGGGAAGTTACCGGCGTCGGAGATCCCTCCGGACGAGGTGACCCAGACGCCGTAGAGCTCCTTCTCTCTCGTCGTATCCCCATAGCCCTCCCAGACGGCGAGATAGCCCGAGCCGGCCGGCGCCAGGTCTGCGTACCTGAAGGCGCCTCCGAGCGATGAGAGCTCGAGCGCGGGAACATCCAGCACCGCGCTCGAGCCGGACGCCGAGGCGGAGATGCGGCTCCCCTTGATCTGGAACCGCGAGACCGAGGTGTCCCACGAAGACCAGGCCACGAAGTAGTCCGAGCCGTTCGAGCTCGCGACCGGATCCCTCTCCTCCTGGGTGGACGTCGCCGTGATGGCGAGGCCAGTAGCATCCACCACGGTACCGGAGCTCGTCACGCGTGCCCCATAGACATCCAAGCTCACACCGCTGCGGAAGTCCAACCAGGTGACCAGGAAGTCCGTTCCATTGGAGGCGACGGTGGCGTGATGCTGGGCCTGGTTCTGGGAAAAGCTGCTCGACAGCGCGAAGCCCGTTCCATCCAACACCGCGCCCGCGCTCGACACTCGCGTGGCATACACACGCGAGGAGCCACTCCGCTCGTCCTGCCAGGCCACGAGATAGTCGGTGCCATTCGAGGCCACCGAGGGGGCTGTCTCGATGTAGGCCGGATCCGTCGCGATGGAGATCTCCCCAGAGCCCAGCGGTACCCCCATGCTCGACACCCGCCTGGCAAAGACGTCCCCCTCGACCTGGAGATTGGAACCCCGGGCCCACACCACGAGGTAGTCCGTCCCGTTGGAGGCCACATCGGTCCAGATGTCCTGACCCGAGGGCGCGCCGAGGGGAACCCCTCCTGGATTGGACACGGCACCGGAGGCCGTGACCCTCGTCCCCCGCACCGTCCAGTTGTAGAAGCTCTGCTCCCAGGCCACGTAGAAGTCCGTCCCGTTGGAAGCCACGACGGGATTCGTCTTGTTACCGGGTCCATTGCTCACGACGAAGCCCGAGGGATCGAGGACGGCTCCCGTGCTCGAGACGCGCGTCCCGTAGAGCCGGACCAGCGCCCCGCGCGAGTCCCGCCAGACGAGGAGGTAGTTCGTCCCGTTGAAGGCCAGCGAGGGATGGGTCCGATGGAAGTTGTCTTCGTACGCCAGCCGGCCATCGATGATCATCTCGGTGGAGACGAGGGGATCGAGCACCGCGGGGTATGCGGACGCGGCGAGCACCTCCGAGGGCACCCGCAGCTGGATCTGACCGTTGGCGTACTCGGCGCGGACCGGCGTGCGGCGCCCCTCCGCATCCACCCAGGTGCCATGGCCGTACCACACGCCAGAGCCCGTCCGGGCGTCCGCGAAGTGCAGGCCCCTCTCGGAGGAGCCCTTGTAGGCCAGGCCCTCCACGGGAATGTCGACCCGAAGCTCGCCCTCGCCGGCCGGCGGAGCCTCGAAGCTCCAGGACTGCTCGACGCCCTGCTCGTTGTTGCGCAGGTGCTCGACCACGGAGCCGTGCGCGAAGGCCAGGTGTCCATCCTTCTCCACCAGGCCACGAGGGGCCTCCACGCTCAGGCGCTGCTGCCCCCGCGACACCCTGGCCGTGCGCAGGACGATCGGCGTCCCCGTCTTCACCTCCACCGTGGGAGGCGGCCTCGCCGCCAGAGAGGCTCCGGGCTGCTCCGGCTCCTCCAGCTCCGAACTCCAGCGGGTATGGACCGGCGTCAGGGTGTGGCCCCGAGGCGTTGCCCTCACCTCATAGGAGGAGTGCCCGCCCTCCCAGCCGCCCTGCTCCGGCCGATAGGAGAAGTGCGCCTGCCGGATGATGGCATTCACATCGAATGGCACCTCTGCGGTACCGCCCTCGGAGAGCTGAGGCTTCGAGGCCTCACCGGGGGGACTCTCCTTCGCCTTGCAGGCAATGCCAGACGCGCCCAGCACCACCAGCACCATCAACAGATTGTTCTGTCGCAACCGTACAGCGGACATGTTCGTCTCCTTCGCGGGCGCGGACTGTATTGGATCTCACATTGCGCGGTTCGTTGAAATGATAGGTGCGGGCGGATCCCTCTCACCCACGGAGCCCACACCATGCCCTCGTCACCGCCCAGAGCACCGGGCCTCTCCATCCTGCTCGTCCTCTTGGCCCTCTGCGCCGCGTGGCCTCTCCAGGCCGAGGCCCAGACACCGGTGGGGCCCGTGAGCTGCCCCCTGCTCCCCACGGGGAACAACATCGCCCCCGAAGCAGAGATCACCGTCTCGTCGGTCTACACCGATGGCAATGGAGTCGCTCACCACGGCTGCAAGGCCGTGGACGGGATCATCGGGCTCGAGGGCACCGGCCAGTGGGCCTCCGACGGCTATTCGCTGCCGTGGATCAAGCTGGAGTGGGCCACGGCTCGCACCATCGACTCCATCGATCTCTACGATCTGGTGAACACGTGGGGCAACATCATCGAGGGCCAGCTGACGTTCAGCGACGGCTCGACGATCAGCGTCACCAACATCCCCGCGGACGGGGCGCTGAAGGCCATCATCTTCGACGCGAAGACGGTGACGTGGGTGACGTTCTCGGCCACCGTCATCGGCGGCGGCTTCAACGGCCTGTCGGAGATCGCCATCGGCGAGGTGCGCCCCACCACTCCGTCCTACCCCTACAGCGAGAAGGTCAACCTGGTGTTCTGGCCGGGCACCCGGATGACCACCAGCACGCCGTACAACGTGGGTGCCCACCAGCTCGACACGAAGTTCGGCGCCAACGAGCACAACTACTGGAGCTTCCCGGACGCCGCGTGGATCCAGCTCGATCTGGGCGTGGGCAACGAGCAGCGCGTCCACCAGGTGCGCCTGCGCTCCCGAAACCGCAACCTGCGCGCCGGGGGCTACAAGATCTGGGTCGGCGACGATCCGACCAATGCGGTCAACACGCTGGTGGCCGATGTGACGAACAACACCCGGGCCATCGCCACCGAGACGTTCCCGGAGGTGCGGGGGCGCTTCGTGCGGGTGCAGGTGTTCGCGCCCCCCGGCGATGTGGCCGCGTGGCTCGATGGGCTGTCGGTCTACTCGACCGACGCCAAGCCGCTGACCCGTCACTACCCCATCAGCGAGGAGGGCTCCGGAGGGGCCAGGCTCGAGCCGCTCGCGGGCTGGGGCTGGTACCACTCCCGGCGCGCCCCGGGTAACCTGCTCTCGGAGGATCCGGTGGCCACGACGCCGGAGCCGGACCGCGACGACAGCAACACCGAGCTCGATCTGGACTACGAGGGCGCCGCGTTCCGCATCCAGCTCTCGGGCACCTACGCCCTGGAGCGGCTGCGCCTCGGCTACAGCCGCGAGGGCTACACGCCCTCCGCGCTCAAGGTCGAGCTCTCCGTGGATGACCTCCACTACCACACCGTCTTCAACGGCAGCCTGCCCTCGACGGACTACGCGCCCTCGCTGACGTGGAGCACCGCCAACGGCAATGGCGATGCGCGGTACGTGCGCGTCACGCTGCCGCAGGCCGCCTCGCCGGGGCACATCAAGGTGCTGACGCGGCTGGAGCTGTTCGGCGTGCCGGTGAGCTCGCCCACGATCATCCCGGATGAGCTTCCGCCGAACCACACGCAGGTGGGGACCATCGACGACAGCCTCGGTGGCTATCTCAGCGCGGCGATCTACGACGACGTCGGCAGGCTCGTGCGCACGCTGAAGAACCGGGAGCCCGTGGCGGCGGGCAACGGGCGGCCGCTCTACTGGGATGGCAAGGACGACTACGGCAACCCGCAGCCCAAGGGCCCCTACAAGTGGAAGGCGGTCGTCAGCCGGGCGAGCTCGTACGATGACGGGAGCGTGGGCAACACGGGCAACCCCTCCCATGGGCTCACCAACGCGCCGCACCTGGCCCTGGGGCTCGCGTACGATCCCTCGGGCCACCTCTACAGCGTCAGCTCGTGGTCCGAGCCGGAGATGGAGCTGCGCCGCTACAAGCCCGACGCCACTCCGCTGTGGGGAGTGCCCGCCAAGCTCAGCACCGCCGTCGCCGCGGACAGCGACTTCGCCTACGTGGCCCAGTGGAAGCAGGTGTCCAACGACATGGCCAACGTGATCCGGCGCTACCGCGCCAGCGATGGCCTGCTCATGGGGTTCACGGGTGTGACCGACGGAGAGATCGCCATCAACCCGGCCGCGCCCAACCCCAAGCCGGGGACGCGGCGCCGGGCGACGACGGAGGAGGATCGCTGGTTCGCGGGAGTGAACGGGGTGTCCGTCGACGCCACGCGCGTGTGGGTGAGCAACTACCGCGAGAATCGCGTCGAGAGCTACGACAAGGTCACGGGCACGTTCATCGGCTCGTTCGCCGTGGTCCAGCCCCTGGGGATCGCGGCGGACGCCAGCGGTGACGTGTGGGTGGCCCACCTGGGCAGCCGCGTGACGAAGTACCGCGCGGGGCTGCCGACCGATGCGGACTGGGGCACGCCCCTCCAGGCCATCCACTTCCTGTCCGATCCGTATGCCATCTCCCTGGGCGTCGGAGGCACCCGGCTGTTGCTGACCGAGCACGGCACCGGCCGCGTGCGGGAGTACGACGCCATCACGGGCGCCTGGGTCTTGGATCGCGGAGGCCAGGCCACCCCTGGCCCGATGCAGGCGGACCGCTTCCGGCTGAGCTCGCGCTCGGGGCTCGCGGTGGACGCGGTGGGCCAGTACGTCGTCGCGGACATCGGCAACCACCGCCTGCAGTGGTTCAACGCCAATGGGACGCTGCGGCTGTCGATGAGCAGCGAGTTCATCTCCGCGCCGTTCGTCGACGATGCGCTGGGGACGCCGAATGTCGTCCTCAGCGGGCCGCGCCAGTACACCCGCAACCCGGTCACCGGCACATGGAGGTACAGCCACAACTGGACGCCCACCGACAACGCCTTCGTCGACCCGGCCTCCAAGCGGCGCCGGCTGGAGATCCAGACACCCCAGGGCCCCATCCAGCGCGACTTCCTGTTCTACACGGCGGATGGGTGGCGAGGCGGCGTGTCCGTCTACCTGCTCGAGCCGGGAGACACCGGGATGCGCCGCGCCGCCGCCATCGGCCCTGGCTGGACGGGGCCGGACGACAACACCCTGCCCGGCCAGGGCTGCTTCGAGTGGGCGGACAGCTCGGGCGATGGAGTGGTGGACACGGCCACCGAGGTCACCTTCCGCTCCTTCCCTTCCCAGTGCGTCGCGGCGAACTACCACGTGTGGGTCGCCGAGAACGGGGATCTGTGGCTGGCGGGGACCGCGCCCGAGGAGGGCGCCGTGGTCATCCCGGTGAGCGGCTTCGACGCGCACTACAACCCGATCTACCGCTTCGCGGACCGGTACACCGTGCTGCCCGCGGACACGTCCGCCACGGGGTACGCGGAGGCGCTCATCCGCTCTATCCCGGGCGGCACCTCGTTCCTCACGCTCGGCTCGACGGCCGAGAGCCGGGCGCAGGGGCTCCATGGTGGCATCACGAACAACTATGTCGCCACGCTCCACCAAGGGGATGGCTCGGAGAGGGTCCGCGTCAGGCTCCACGAGGAGTGGGGAGCCTTCAGCGCCGCCGTCGACGGAGAGTACTGGTACATCGGCAACTCGCGCGGTGATCAGCACTGGGTGAACATGTACGACGACGACGGGCTGCTGATCGCGACGATGCGCCCCGAGGAGCCGAGCGGCTGGGGGGCCGGCTGGATCGACCACGCCTCGGGCATGGCGGCCATGAAGGGGCCGTACCAGGGTATGCACACCGTCTATGCCGAGGATGTCTACTGGGGCCGCATGATCCGCTACGTCACGCAGATCAACCCGGGCGACCTCAGCCGCAGCGGCGACACCTTCACCTGGTGATCGGAGGGGGCACTGCGCCTACGTCCCGCGGGGTACAGCCTTCCCCCGCGGGCTCCGGTATCGCTGTCTCTGCCTGACAGGGCTCCCCGCTTTGGGGAGCCCGCTGGAGAGACCGCATGCGCAAACCAATCCCCAAGGACGTGCCGGACGAGGTGAAGGTCGTCCTTGCCCACCTGAAGCACGAACCCGAGTCCTTCGAGGAGGATCGCAAGCTGCTGCTGGCGGAGCTCGACTCGCTCGCCGCCTCCGCCCAGGGGACGCTCCAGCCGTTGGTGGAGCGGATGCGCGTGGTGATCCAGTCCACCCGGCCGGGGGCGGCCTTCGAGCCCCATCTCGCCCGCGAGTTCTCCGCGGCGCTCGAGAGCTACCTGAAGGATCCCACCACTCCCAAGCTGCTGCCCGCGCTCATCGCCGACTGCCTCATGTTCCTGAGGGACCACATCGAGGCCACGGGCATGGGTCCGCTGCTGGGAGCAGTCGAAGAGGTCTCCCTCTCGCTGGCGACGCCCGAGGCTCGGGCGCGGCAGCAGGAGGAGCTGCAGAAGCGCATCAAGTTCGGAACCACCCGGGCCTGACCGGAGAAAGGCACATCACCATGTACATCAATAATCGCGGAAACCCCTCCCTGCCGTACCAGAACTCCTACGGCGCTTCCTCGAAGCATGGCACGGGCTTCGCCAGCTTCTCCTTCAGCGGGTCCATCTTCTCCACCTCGGTGCTGGGGCAGCTGAACCAGGCCTGTGGTCGCCAGCCCCAGAACCCCTGCCTCAACATGCTGGGCGACCTCCTCTGCTGCCTCCAGATGCTGCAGTGCTTCCAGAGCTGCTGCGGACAGGGGCCTGGCACCCCTGGCACCCCTGGCACTCCTGGCACTCCACCGCAGCAGCCCTCGAAGTGCCCTCCCACCAATCCCCCCGGCACGCAGAAGGGGCAGATGTGGGACGTCTTCTTCGACAGGAAGTCCGGCACGACGACGCAGCAGCAGTCTCCCATCGTCCTGGATCTCAACGGGAACGGGCAGGCCGACATCACCGGCAGCAACATCAAGGGGAACGGCAAGCTGGAGGGGAACACGGTCAAGGGCTTCGACCTGAACCTGCAGGATCGCCAGTGGTCGACCAAGAGCCACAATCGGCGCCCGGGGGATGGGGCTCCGCAGCTGCCCGCGGGCACGACGGCCCAGGTGTTCGACAAGGACGGCAAGCTGGTCAAGACGCTGAGCGCGGAGCAGCTCAAGAAGCTGCAGGCGAACAAGAAGACCTGGGACGCCAATGGCGGCGACATGGGCTTGAAGCTCGGCAGCGGCATGCGCGCCGAGTTCCGCGACCCGAACGGCAAGCTGGTGAGCGAGCTCAAGCGCGACGGTACGAACGGCAACAAGCCCCTGTACTTCTGGGGCAACCAGAACGAGAACGAGTGGACCAAGGCGTGGGACGCGCAGAAGGGCGGCGACGGCATGCTCGTGTGGGACACGGATGGTGACGGGAAGATCACCAGCGGCAAGGAGCTGTTCGGCCACGTGGACCTGAACGGGAAGAACACGTTCGCGAACGGCTACGAGAAGCTGTCCCACTACTTCGACAAGGACGGTGACGGCACGGTGAAGGGCTCGGAGCTGAAGGGCCTGAAGATCTGGGAGGACCGCAACGGCGACGGCATCACCCAGCAGGGCGAGCTGGTCGAGCTGGAGAAGCACGGCATCACCAAGCTCAGCACGCGCCACAACCCGGCGGACATGAGCTCGTCGTACACCAAGAACACCGCCGCCCCGGCGGAGGCGCCCCCGAGCGTGAGCCAGCCGGAGCCGGCCTCGATGCCGGCCATGCAGCAGGTCTGGCAGATCTTCCAGCTGATCCAGGTGCTGCGGCAGATGACGATGAGCGGCTACGGCCTGGCCTGAGCCTCCACGAGCGCCCCGCCCTCCCATCAGGAGCCCACCATGTTCAAGCCCGAAGACATCCCGCCGGAGCTGCCCCAGGAAGTCAAAACGCTGCTGAGCACGCTCAAGCCCGAGCCACCGGCGCTGCTCGAGCGCCGCCAGCGGCTGCTGGCCACGATCGAAGCCCAGCTCCCCTCCACCAAGGGAGCATTCCGGCAGGTGCTGGAGGCGGTACGGGCCATGTTCCTGGCGATGCAGCCGCAGGTGCCCTTCCAGGCCCGGCTCGCCGAGAACTTCGCGCGAGCCCTCAAGCTCTACGCGAAGGAGCTGGGTACCGGGAGTCCGCCTCCCCTGCTCACAGACTGCATGAGCTACCTGCAGGAGCGGGTGGAGAGCATGGGCCTGGGCTCCATGCTGGAGACGGTCCGGGCGGCCTCCACCCAACCCGGGCCGGGCGGGCGCGCCCAGGGCTAGAACTGCCCAGCCAGGGAGGCCCCCTGTGAGCGAACCGTCAGCGAACTGGTCTGCTTGTCATACCAGTTCGCCCAGCGGCCGCCCGACAGGGCCGGTCCCGGAGGCTTTGACGCACTCCGGGACCACTGGGCCTTCCAGCTATCCCACTGCCTCAGCCGGATGCCTCCGCGCCCTGCTCACTTCGTCGCGGAGCGGCGCCCCGGACGCAGCGAGGCCAGGCCCAGGAGCAGGAGCCCCCAGCCCATCCCCGCTCCGGCTCCCGGGCTCGAGCAGCCGCAGCCTTCGTCGTCCCCGCTCTCGTCCGTCTCCAGCCGGACCGTCACGGTGAAGCTGCACTGCGCCGCGTTGCCCGAGACGTCCGTGGCCCTCACCGTCACCTGGGTCTCGCCCGTGGCAAAGAGAGTGCCCGAGGGATGGCTGTAGGTCAGCGTCACCGCGCCGCTCGCATCGCTCGCCGTGGCAGCCGGGTACTCCACGTTCGTGCCCTGCGCATCGAAGGTGATTGCCGTCACATTGCTCGGGCAGGTCACCGTGGGCGGCGTCTTGTCGACCTCGGCCCGCGTCGGCAGAGGGACGGCGCGCGGCTCGCGGCCCGAGGCAGCGTCCCCGGCGTGGAAGAAGAGCTGGCCTCCCACCACCACGAAGCCCGTGGGGCTCGAGGACACAGCGCCAGGCGCCAGATCCCCATAGCGGTAGGGGCCCCCCTGGCCGTCCATCACCCAGAGCTCCACCCCGCCGGTCTCCTCCATTCCCGCGAAGACCGCCATCCCTCGATCGCTCAGCGTCACCACCTCGAACGGGGCATTGAACTCGTCGTCACTGGGGTTGATGCGGATGCCGCTGCGAGGGCCCGGCCAGAGGTCCGCCACCCGCTGCGTGCCGGCCTCGGTGCCGTCGGTCCTCCACAGCTCGAAGCCGTGCGCGTCGTCGCGGGCGGTGAACAGCACCTGGTTGCCCATCGGCGTGAAGCCGACCCCGAACGACGGCTGGCTCCCGGCCGCGATGTCCTTGAGCACCCGGGTGCCTGCCTCCGTGCCGTCACTCACCCAGGGCTCGAAGCCATGGGTCGCATCGTAGGCCATGAAGTAGAGCCTGCCGTTCGCCCAGACGGGGTTGAACACCTCATCCAGCCCGTTGCGCACCAGCACCGTGCCAGCCGCCGTGCCGTCGCTCTTCCACAGGCCCTCGCCCTCGGCCGTCTCATTGGCCATGAAGTACAGGCTGTTGCCACCGACGAGGAGCTGCTCCACGTCCGCGTCCGTCACCTTCACCGTGCCGGCCGACGTGCCGTCCGACTTCCACAGCGCCTCGTTGAAGTCCGCGTCCGAGGCAGAGAAGTACAGGGCACCATTGAACGCCACGAGCTCCTGCGGGTAGCTGTCACTCCCACCGGGGACCAGATCCCGCACCATCACCGTGCCGGTCTCGGTGCCGTCGCTCTTCCACAGCTCCCGCCCGTTCGTCCCGTCGTCCGCGCTGAAGTAGAGGGTGCCCCCCAGGTCCATCATGCTGGAGGGAGAGCCGTTCGCGTCGCCCGGACCGATGTCCTTCACCAGCGCCGTGCCACCGGGGGTGCCGTCACTCTTCCACAGCTCGTAGCCATGGGTGTCATCCGCCGCGACGAAGAAGAACGTCGAGCCCACGCCCCGGGCGTCGTCCACCTGGGCGGTGAAGCCGCCCCGGAGCCGGACGGTGCCCGCAGGCGTCCCGTCACTCGCCCACACCGCGTGGCCATTCTCCTCCTCGGCCTGGAAGAAGACCTTGTTCCCCGCCACCCCGAGCTGGAGCGCGGTGACCTGGGAGCCCTTCGTCCCGGTCCGCACGCTCCCCAGCTCCGTCGTCCCCGCGGCGGTCCCATCCGTGCGGAACGTCGCGAGCTTCCCTCCATTCGAGTCCGGCATCTCGACGAGCGCCGTCGTGCCCAGGGAGACCACGGGCTTGGTGGAGAAGAAGGCGCTCCACGCCTCGGGGCGTTCCGCGAGCAGCACCGTGCCCGCGTCGGTTCCGTCGCTGCTCCAGAGGCCGGTCCGTCCCTCCCCCGGCGCCGCCAGCAGGAGCAGGCGCCCGTTCAGCTCGCCCAGCAGCCCCGGATTGCCGCTCTCCGAACCCGGGAACAGATCCTTCACCCGGCTCGTCCCCGTGACCGTTCCATCGCTCTTCCAGAGCTCGCGTCCCTCATTGTCCTGGGCGGAGAAGAACAGCGTCCCGCCCACGGCCCGCATCGAGCTCGGGGTCCGGGTCAGCAGCTGCAGCGTGCTCGCCTGCGTCCCGTCCGTCCGCCAGAGATTGGGGCCGCCCTGGAAGAAGAGCCGATTCCCCACGGCCGTCAGCTGGGAGACGGACCCGTTGAAGGAGTTGCCGACCATGACTGTCCCCGCGGCCGTCCCGTCCGTCTTCCACAGCTCCCGATTGAACTCGCCGGCGGCGAAGTAGATCTCCTGCCCCACCCGCACGAGCGCTCCCGCGACGCCTCCATTGGCGTCGGGGTGCAGGTCCTTCACGAGCTGGGTGCCAGCCGCCGTCCCGTCCGTCTTCCACAGCACCGCGCCCTGAGCGCTGTCCTCGAACACGAAGTACACCGAGCTGCCCAGCGGTACGAGCCCGGAGTCGAAGAAGTCCACCGTGGACGGCAGCAGGTTGCGCAGGGAGACGGTCCCCGCCTCGGTGCCGTCGCTCTTCCAGATGGACTCGTGATGCTGGAAGTAGAGCGCTCCTCCCGCGCTCACCATGGACGAGAAGGCTTCGTCGTCGGGCTCCTCCAGGTTGGAGATGGACTTGACCACCACGGTGCCCGCCGTCGTGCCGTCCGTCTTCATCAGGGCGCTCAGCCCGAACTCGATCTCGGCGCCGAAGTAGATGGCTCCGTTGAACGCGGTGTAGCCCTTCGCGGCCGAGGACCACGGCCCCGGAGCGAGCTCCTTCAGGAGCGTGGTGCCCGCCGCGGTACCGTCCGTGATCCACAGCTCCTGCCCGGTGAGCTCATCCTCCAGCGTGGCGAGCGTCCAGCCCGAGGGCAGGGTTCTCGCCATGGCGGAGCTCCAGCCGAGCTCGGGGAAGCCGACAGGCCGCGTGTGGATGTCCTTGAGCAGCGCGGGGCCCTGCACGGTGGTTGGGAGCGGGGCATCCATCCGCCGCGAGGCGGCGACCAGCGACTCTGCCTCCTGCGCGGGAGACTGGGAGCAACCGCTCAGCCCTGCCATGGCTCCCGCGACGATCATCGCCGAGAGCGGGTTCTTCCTCTTCATGGACATCCTTGTTCCTCAACTGGGGGCGACGAAGCCCCCCGGGGCAGCCCCCCTCCCAGCCCCGGAGAGTGAAACCTCAGAGCATGGCCCGCCCGGAGCTCCGGGACAGGCGCTCGGTGAGCAGCTCCCGAACGAGCGCTGTCTCCTCCAGCCTAGGCGGAGTTGAACCACCGAGGGGGTGCGTTGAGACATGCCTGGGTGATTCCAGCGTGCCTGAAGAGAAACAGCCTCCTGGATGCACAGGGGAGGCTGCGTCTCGCGGACACATCAGGGCCTGTCATGCGTGGATGTCACCATGCTCACGGCGCACCGATGAGCCCCTCGGGCTGGCCGTCCTCGGAGGCGCCCACCTCCGGCGCGGAGCCGACGAAGGGCAGGCCCACGCTCACGCAGCGATCCCCGGTGTTCTCGCTGGAGCTGGCGGCACCACCTTGATGCGTTGGGCGCGGTGTCGCCGGCCCAGGGGGCGCTGTCCTTGCCGCGCTGGACGCTGCGGCCGTCGTCACGCGTTCGCGGGGGTGAGCAGGCAGTCCTCCGGGAGGACGTGGAGCGGAGTGCAGTCCCTGGCGGCGTCCTCGTCCGGGCGCACGGGGTTGGCGCAGGCATTCTCCACGGAGTTGTAGACGAGCTGGTGCATGGCCCTGCGCAGCGGGGAGATGTTCTCCGAGGAGGCGTGGACGAGGTTGCTGTGCATGAAGAGCACCGAGCCGGGCGGGCCCTGCAGGGCGATCAGGCCTTCAGCGTTGTAGAGGTCCGTCACCTGCTCGGGGCTCACGGTGAGCTGGCGGTAGCCCTCCATGACCGGGCCGTCATCACACGTCATCATTCCCAGTCGGTGGGAGCGAGGGATCATCAAGATGGGACCGTTGTAGGCGGTCACCTCGTCGATGAAGACGGCGACGACGACGGCGCGAGGCCCGGGCATGCCATCGCGCACGTGCCAGGTGGGAAAGTCCTGGTGCCAGGGGAAGCCTTGCGCTGGCGCGGCCAGGCCGAACTTGGGGATGAAGCGAGACTGGTGCAGGTACACCCTGCCGCGCAGAAGCTGCTCCGAGGGAGTGAGCAAGCGCGGGTGTCGAGCCAGCCGGCGGATCCGCTCGCAGTAGAAGTGCGTGCCATGAATGCGCCGCACGTGGCCGGAGGCCTCGTCCCGGCGCAGGCCGGAGAAGTTCTGCACGGCGAGCAGCTCCGGGATGATCTCATCGAGGGCAGCCACCTCCCGGGCGGAGAAGAGCCGCTCGAGGAAGAGAAAGCCCTCACGCTCATACTGCTCCAACTGCGCCTGCGTCAGTTCCATGGGTGTGTCCTGCCGCGGACAGTCTACCCCACCCCCGCTCCCTCAGGGTTGCTCCGAGGCGGGCTGGCGAGGCTGGACGATGACTGCGCGGAGGCACTCCCCGTCGCGGTCGAACGCACTCTCACCGCAGGGAGGAGCAGCTTTCAGGATCGACCAGCAGACACCGAGCACTTCCCGCTCGAAGCGGGGTTCGCACGGCGGCTTCTTCTGTCCAGGATAAGGCGTCTTCGGGAAAGGCATGCCAACAGGCGAGTACGGGGTGACTTCTCGGGGGATCACAGCCACCGAGGACAGCGCCTCATCCGCCACACCGGCATCAGCAGACTCGGCAACGGGCGAGTGCCGCTGCTCCAGTAGGAAGGAACCGGGCTCCAACTGGGAGGGTGGCTCCGGCTTCACCGCTACCAGCACCACCAGCCCGCTCACCACGGCGGCGACGGAAGCTGTGAGCCACCAGGGGACGACAAGCTCCGGCGGAGGGCCCGGCTTGGATGCACGCTCCGTCTTTGCTGCGGAAGGCGTGGGAACAATGGGCCTGGAGGCATCCTTCTCGCCGGCCGCTGTCAAGAAGCCGACGGCCAGCGCCTCTGCAGGTGGGCGCGAGACACGCTCCTCGGAGAGCGCTGACAGGACGAGCCGCTCGAGGCCCCTGCTCACCGTGGCCAGGTCGCTGGGCGGAAGCACCCGGCGCTGCGGGCCGGATCCCTCCTCAGGAGCCGGCGGATACGTCTGGGTGCACATCCGGTAGGCCGTCACCCCCAGCGCGTAGATGTCGTCCTCAGGGCTGGCTTCATAAGGCTCGCTCGTCTTGCGGTGCGCCCAGCCCCAGCGGTGGGCCTCAGGGGTGCGGTAGCTCCTGGTGCCCGGAGGCAAGACTGAGTCCGTCAGCTCCTTCGCCCCGGCGTAGGTGCCGCAGCCCCAGTCCAGGAGGACGGCGCGTCCCTCGGCCGTGACGAGCACGTTGTCGCCCTTGACGTCCCGATGCAGGCCATCGGCGGCATGCGCCACCGCGAGGGCTCGCGCCAGCTGCGCCAGCACCCGCAGCACCTCTGCCGACGTGCGCGTCTGTTGCCGGGCCCACTGGTACAGGGGCACACCCTGGACCCACTCCATGACGACATAGGGAAACAGCAACCCCTCCTCCCCCGTCCACCAACCCCGATCCTCGAGGCGAGGCACCGAGGGGTGCACCACACGCTGGAGCAGGGCCACCTCGCGGGTGAAGCGCGGATCTTCGGGGTGCAGCGCCAGCTTCAGCGCAAAGCTACCAGCGTCGGGGTGGCCAGCACGTTCGACTCGAAAGATGAGCCCGAAGGAGCCCCTGTCATGCCGCTCCCGGACGTCCCAGGGACCTATCCCCACACCAGGGACGATGGTGGGATGCGGACGAGTGTCGCGAAGAGTCATGGCTGCCCTCCAAGGTCGGCAGCGAATGACCCTACCTCGCATGGTGGGTCAGGCGCCAGATGCGGCGCATTGCCGTCAGAGTCCGCGCCACCTGAAACGGGCACAGGGCCCGAGTCCCCCGTGTCCGGTCCACCCTCCTGTCGGGCGAGCTCGGTCCGAACTGGTCTGCTTGTCATACCAGTTCGCTACCGGTCCGCGCACAGGGCTCCTCCCTCCTGTGCCTTCACTTCTCCGCGGTCACCAGGATGCGGATTGCGGTGATCGCGGACTCGACATCGGGCGGATCGCCGGTGATGGCATCGCGATAGAGGAACGACTCGCCGATGCGGACGATCACGTAGGCCAGCGCGTCCAGCTCCATCGCCGGCCGGATGTGGCCCTCCTGCACTCCGAACTCCAGCGCCGAGCGGATGCTCGCGGCACAGCGCTGCTCCACCGTGCTGCTCTTCGACATCAGCACGCGCATCGCGTACTCGGCGTCCTGCTGGACGAACCGCCGCAGCGGCTCGTCCGCCATGATCCGGTGAAGGAGCCGCTGGATGATGTCGGCGACGAGCGTGGGCCCCTCCCCCTGCGCCTCGCTCCGAGCCAGGGCCAGCACGGCCTCGAACTGGCTGGAGATCACCTCTCCATAGAGCAGCTCGCGCGTACCCACCCATCGGAACACCGTGGCGCGACTGACGCCCAGCTCCTGCGCCATGCGCCCGATGTCGAAGCGCTCGCCCCGGTTCCACCAGTCCATCGCCAGCGTGAACAGATCCTGGGGCGTGGCCCGCGTGGGCGCGTCCAGCCGCTGAGCCAGCGGCGTGGCCCTGGCGCTCGGCTGCGGCCGCTCGGCGTGACGCTCCAGGAGCTCGGAGCGCTGGGCGGTGGCCCGACGCTTCACGGCCCGCGAGCGCTTCATGGGGCGGTCCCCAGCATCCTCGTCCGCCGCCGCTTCGCACCCGCGATCAGCACGCGCTGATAGAGAGCGGGCAGCGCTCGCTGCATGAGATCGATGATCCTGGCGTCCGTGCCAATGAGCTGACGCCGCCGGTTCTTGAGGATGGCGGACAGGATGTCCTCCGCGGCCCGCTCCGGCGTCGTCGCGAAGAGCTTCTCGAACTCCGCCGCCGAGTTCTCATCCACCCAGCCATGGCGAATGGTGGTCCGCGAGCTCCGGGCGATGTTGGTCTTGATGCCGCCCGGGTGCACGCACGTGACGCCGATGGGGCTGCCCTCCACCTCCAGCTCCTGGCGCAGCGCCTCCGTGAAGCCCTTCACCGCGAACTTCGCGGCGTTGTAGGCCCCCTGCGTCGGCACGCTGATGAGGCCGAAGACGCTGGAGACGTTGACGATGTGGCCCTCGCTCCCGGCCCGCAGGTGCGGCAGGAAGGCCTTGGTGCCATGCACCACGCCCCAGAAGTTGATGTTCATGAGCCACTCGAAGTCCTCGTACCGGGTGTCTTCGATGGTGGCGCCCAGGGCCACGCCCGCGTTGTTGATGACGATGTGGACGGCGCCCAGCTCCCGCACCACCTCGTCGGCCCAGGCGTGCACCGCCGCCCGCTCCGCGACGTCCACCCGGGTTGCCCGCACCTGGACGCCCCGGGCCCGGCACGCCTCCGCCGTCTCCGAGAGCCCCTGCTCGTTCACATCCGAGATGGCCACATGGCAGCCCTGCCGCGCGAGCAGCACCGCCGTCGCCCGGCCAATCCCCGAGCCCGCCCCCGTGATCGCCGCGACCCTGCCCTTCACCGACTTCATGCCCGAACCTCGCTTCGCGCCGGCTCACTCGCGGGCGCGTCCAACATGCGTCTCAGCGTCGAGGAGATCTCCACCACCGCGTCGTGGCAGGCCTGGCTCACGCCACACATGTTGGCGAAGGCGTGCACCAGCCCATCGAAGCGGCGCAGCGTGGCCGGCGTCCCCGCCTTCTGGAGCGCCGCGACATACGCCTCGCCCTCATCGCGCAGCGGATCGAACCCCGCCGTGACCACCAGCGCGGGGGGCAGCCGGGACAGCTCGCGACTCACCAGCGGAGAGATCTTCGGATCCGAGAAGTCCACCCGACCGCCGCTGTAGTGCTGCTGGAACCACTGGATGTCCGCCCGGGTGAGGAAGAAGCCCTCCGCGAAGTGCCGCATCGACGGCCAGTCCACGGTGCGGTCCAACGCCGGATAGAGCAGGAACTGCAGCGAGGGAGCGCGAAGGCCCTCTCGAACGCAGAGCTGCGACACCGCGGCGGCCAGGTTGCCGCCCGCGCTGTCCCCTCCGATGGCCACCCGCGCCGGGTCCGCGCCCAGCGCCTCGGCGTTCGCGCACGCCCAGAGAAAGGCGGCCTTCGCATCCTCCAGCGCCGCGGGAAAGGGGTGCTCGGGAGCAAGCCGGTACTCGATGGACAGGATGTGCACATCGGCATGGCGGCACAGCATCCGGCAGGTGCCATCGTGCGTGTCCAGATCGCACAGGACGAAGCCGCCCCCGTGCAGGAACACGAGCAGCGGCCGCCCTGCCCCCTTCGCCGGAGCGTAGTGGCGAGCCTTGACGGGGCCGTGCGGCGTCTCCACCACGAGATCCCGCACCGTGCCCACCTCGACGGGCTCCCCGGCGTGCACCATCGCCTCGCGGCGCATGCGGCGGCGCCCCACGTCCGGGGACAGCGAGGACATGGACACGGCTCCCAGGCGCTCACGCAGCGAGAGCAGCAGCTGCATCTCGGGGTGAAGCCGCAGTCCGTCCCGCGTCACCTGCTCCTTGCCGGACAGGAGGAGCTGGAGGCGCGGCGGCAGGCGCAGCAGGGTCCGCGCGAAGCGGTGCTCGAGCCGCTCCCGGAACGTCAAAGGTCCGTCATGCATGAGCCACCTCCCGGGGCCGCTCCCGGCTCGCCGTGTCCGCGAGAGCTCGGCGAGCCATGGAGACGTAATCCGCGGGATCGAAGTGCTCCACGCGGTACTTGAACGTGAAGGTGAACCCCGGCCACAGCGTGGAGTTCCGCCCGGTGGCGTCCAGGTACCAGCTCGAGCACCCACCCTGCGTCCACACCGTGCCGCGCATCCGTTGATCCACGTCCTGGACGAAGCGCTCCTGGACCTCGGGCACCGGCTCCACCGCGGCCAGCTGGCGCGCGTCCAGGTAGCGCAGCGCGCCCAGCGTGTGCTCGATCTGGCTCTCGATCATCAGGATCACCGACGTGTGGCCCAGCCCCGTGTTGGGCCCCTGGAGCATGAAGAAGTTGGGGAACCCGCTCACCGTCGTGCCCAGGTGGGCCTTCATGGTGCCGCCCCACGTCTCCGCCAGCGTGCGCCCGTCCCTCCCCCGGATGTGGTGCGTCATGGGCAGGTCCGTCACCTGGAAGCCGGTGCCGCAGATGAGCGCGTCCACCGCGTGCTCGGTGCCATCCGCGGTGATGACGGAGCGCTCTCGCACCTCGCGGATCGGCTCGGTGATGACCGTGACATTCGGCTGCGTGAGGGCCGGGAGGTAGTCGTCCGACAAGAGGATGCGCTTGCAGCCCATCGTGTAGCTCGGGATGAGCTTCGCGCGCAGCGCCGGATCGGGCACCGACCGCTCCAGGTGCCGCAGCGCCTGCCGCTGGACGAGCCGCATCAGCCACGGGTACATGAACCCGATCGCCAGCAGCTCGCCGCTCAAATAGATGAGCCACCGGGCCAGCAGCTGCGCGCCGGGCAGCTTCCGGTACAGCCGCCTCCTCCGCTCGCTGATCGCCTGGTCTCCTCGCGGCAGGATCCACGGCGGGGTGCGCTGGAAGAGGACCAGCTTGCCGACCTTCTTCTGGATCTCCGGGACGAACTGGATGGCGGAGGCCCCGGTGCCGATCACGGCCACCTCGCGGCCAGACAGCTCGTATGCGGAGTCCCACCGCGCCGAGTGCATCAGCTTGCCCTGGAACTTCTCCAGGCCCGGCAGCTTCGGCATGGCCGGCTCGCTCAGGGCGCCCATGGCGAAGACGAAGGCATCCGCGGTGAAGGGCCCCTGCGACGTCTCGAGGTACCAGCGCTGCAGCCCGTCCTCCCACCGCGCCTCCTGGACCGAGTGCCCGAACCGGATGTGCGGCCGGATGCCGAACCGGTCGGCGCAGTCCCGCAGGTACTCGCGGATCTCCGCCTGGGGTGAGTAGGAGCGGGACCAGCCCGGGTTCGGCGCGAACGAGAACGAATAGAGGTGGGACTGCACGTCGCACGCGCAGCCCGGGTACGTGTTGTCGCGCCAGACACCGCCCACGTCCTCGGCGCGCTCGAGGATGACGAAGTCCTGGATGCCTCGCTGCTTGAGCCGGATGGCCATCCCGAGCCCCGCGAAGCCGCTGCCCGCGATGGCGACGTGAAAGTGCGGTGGTTTCCGAAGGGACACGCGAGCCTCGCTTGAACGGGCCGGCAATATGGCGCGCGATGCGTCGACTTTCAAGGATGACGCATCCACGACACGACACACCGCGAGCCGTCTCAGCGGACGAGCGAGGGCTCAGGCGCTCGGAGGGAGGTGGCTCAGACGCGCTCGAACCGCCTGGCCGAGCGCAGCTTCGCCTTCATGGCTTCCGTGTCGCGATCTCGCGGCGGCGCGGTGGTCACCAGCGAGTCGATCAACCGCCGGGCGACCTCGGTGACCTCCTCGACCGCCCGGTTGAAGGCGGCCTCGTTCAGCTTGGAGGGCGCGTTGAACCCGCTCAGCTTGCGCACGAACTGCAGGGAGGCCGCGCGGACCTCGTCATCGGTCGCGGGGGGCTCGAAGTTGAAGAGCGTCTTGATGTTCCGGCACATGGGCAGACCTCCAAGGTGATGGAAGTCTAACCCCACCGTGGCCGCGCGGCGTCAGTCCGGGAAGAGCTGCACCCAGCGGCCGTCGAAGCCACCGTTCGCCGGGTGGTACCACTGGCCGGGCAGCCAGAAGCCCGCCTCCACCCCGTCGGTGGAGTCGACGGTGCCGGAGTGGACGAAGTAGTCGTGCTGCCACCACCAGGTGGACAGCGAGCTGGGGTAGCCGCTCGCGCTCGCGCGGGTCTGCCCGCGGGAGTCCGCCACCGTGCCCGCCCACGACCTGTCATGGAAGACGCTGGAGCCCCCACCGCCCGTGTCCGAGGCGCTGGAGTTCAGCTCGTAGGTGCCGAAGAACCACTTCTTGTGGAGATAGCCCTCGCGCTCGTCCTCGTTCTCGATGTCCCGCGTGACGGCGAAGAAGCGCTGCATCCCCGGGCTGACCTCGGCCTGCCCCGCCTCGTCGAGGACCGGGCTCTCGAGGAAGAAGTCGCGAGGATCCGTGCTCAGCCAGTGCGTCTGGTAGCCGCCGTACTGCCAGTGGGTGGGCACGATGTCCGCGAGATCCTGCAGCTCGTAGGTGACGCGCTTGACGTTGGCCCAGGAGACGGAGCTGCCGTTGTCGGAGCGGCTCGCGAGCTGGTCCGCCGTCGCGTAGGTGATGGCCCGCGCGCCGAACGTCGAGACCGCGGCGGGCGAGCCCTGCGGCACGAACGCGTAGTGCACGTTCTTCTTCCCATCGTTGTTCACGCCGGTCTCGGCCTTGGCGTTGGCCGCCATCTGGCTCGACACCCAGGAGGCCGGGTTGGTGACGAACCGCAGCTCCTGCCCGTGCGCCGCCAGCAGCTTGTCCGACCACTCGGCCTGCCAGATCATCAGGTGGTTGCCGGTGGCGGTCTGCATGAAGTTCAGATCCGCGTGCCCATAGTGGCGGATGACGTTGCGCTTGTGCTGGGTCACCACGGCGTGCGCGACATACTCCCCGCTGCCCGGAGAGCCGACCACGTTCTTCACGAGCATCTCCACGCGCTCCCAGTCGTGCAGCTGGTAGTCGCCGGCGGCGTTCTTATCGAGCGCGTGATAGATGTGGTAGATGAGGACGAGGTTCTTGCCTCCGTCCATGAACTCGATGAGCGACGTGTAGAGCGTGGGACGGATGCTCCAGCGCTCGTAGGCGCTGGGCCCGACGCGCGAGGCATTGATGTAGTCGTCGATGTTCTTCCAGTTCAGCTTGTTGTTCGAGAAGTCGCCGTCCTGGTCGAAGTTGAAGTTCGTGATCCAGTCGTACCCATGACGGCTGCTGTCCGCGTTGGCGCGCTTGAAGACGATGGGCGCGTAGTAGTGGAGGTAGGCCTGGCGCTGGGCCTGGGTCAGCGACCAGCTCTGCGCCTGGGCCCGCGCTGGCCAGCAGAGGCTCGCCAGCGCGATGGCGAGCACTCCCCAGATTCCGATTCCTCGTGGCATCGACAGGCTCGTTCGGGTCGTGTGCATGGCGGCGGAGAGGATCACAGGGCGCTCCAGGCCGTCAAGCCGCAAAACACGAATTAGCAGGATTCCATTTGAGGGATTCCAGGCACTTGGCGGTAGTGAAAAAGAAAAAAAATGCCGTGTCGATCTCGCCGACCCCCGGTCGACGCAATGGTAGAGCGCGGCTCACAGCCGCCCGGCACTCAACCCCAAGAGGAGGAACGACCATGCGATTCATGATCCTGGTGAAGGCCACGAAGGACTCCGAGACGGGCGTCATGCCCAGCGAGCAGCTCATGGCCGAGATGGGCAGGTACAACGAGGAGCTGGTGAAGGCCGGCGTGCTGCTCGCGGGCGAGGGGCTCCACCCCAGCTCCAAGGGCGCCCGCGTCCGGTTCTCGGGCACCCAGCGCACCGTCATCGACGGGCCCTTCGCCGAGACCAAGGAGCTCATCGCCGGCTTCTGGATCTTCCAGGTGAAGTCGAAGGAAGAGGCCATCGAGTGGGTCAAGCGCTGCCCCAACCCCATGCTCGAGGACTCCGAGATCGAGATCCGCCAGGTGTTCGAGACGGAGGACTTCGCCGAGAGCGATCCCTCGGGCGAGCTCCGCAAGAAGGAGGAGGAGCTGCGTAAGGTCCTTGACTCGCAGCGCCGGTAGGCCCCGCCTCGGCCTTGCGCTGACGGAGGAAGTGCTCTAGTCGGAGGCCGTGACGGCTTCCGACACGCACCGAGCGATCCACGCGGTCTGGAGAATCGAGTCCGCCCGGCTCATCGCCGGCCTGGCGCGGATGGTGCGCGACGTGGGCCTGGCCGAGGAGTTCGCGCAGGACGCGCTCCTCGCCGCGCTCGAGCAGTGGCCGAAGTCGGGCGTCCCGGACAAGCCCGGCGCCTGGCTCATGGCCATCGCGAAGCGGCGCGCCATCGACGAGCTTCGGCGCGGCAAGCGGCTCGAGCGCAAGCACGAGGAGCTCGGTCACGAGCTCGAGGCCCGACAGGCGCAGGCCACTCCGGATCTCGATGCCGCGCTCGATGATGACGTGGGCGACGACCTGCTGCGCCTGGTGTTCACCGCGTGCCATCCGGTGCTCTCCACCGAGGCGCGCGTGGCGCTCACGCTGCGCCTGCTCGGAGGCCTGACGACCGAGGAGATCGCTCGCGCGTACCTCGTGCCCGAGCCCACCGTCGCTCAGCGCATCGTCCGGGCCAAGCGGACCCTCGCCGAGGCCCGCGTCCCCTTCGAGGTCCCGCGCGCCGACGAGCTCGAGGAGCGGCTGGCCTCGGTGCTCCAGGTCATCTACCTCATCTTCAACGAGGGCTACTCGGCGACGACGGGCGACGACTGGCTGCGGCCGGGGCTGTGCGAGGACGCGCTCCGGCTGGGCCGCATCCTGGCAGGGCTGGTGCCCAAGGAGCCCGAGGTGCACGGCCTGGTGGCGCTGATGGAGATCCAGGCCTCGCGCTCGAAGGCGCGGCTCGGTCCGTCGGGAGAGCCCATCCTGCTGCTCGAGCAGAACCGCGCGCGGTGGGATCGCCTCCTCATCCAGCGAGGGCTCGCGGCGCTCGATCGGGTCCGGGCGTTAGGGGGCGAGCAGGGCCCCTACGCGCTGCAGGCCGCGATCGCCGCCTGTCACGCCCGCGCGCGGACCGCCGAGGAGACGGACTGGGCGCGCATCGCGGCGCTCTACGAGCAGCTCGGCGAGGTGGTCCCCTCCCCTGTCGTGGAGCTGAACCGCGGGGTGGCCATCTCGATGGCGTTCGGCCCGGAGGCAGGCCTCCAGGTCATCGATGCGCTGGCCTCGGAGCCCCTGCTGCGCAACTACCACTTCCTGCCGAGCGTCCGGGGCGACCTGCTCTGGAAGCTCGGCCGCTTCGACGAGGCCCGCAAGGAGTTCGAGCGCGCGGCGTCGCTCACGCGCAACGAGCGTGAGCGGGGGCTGCTGCTCGAGCGCGCCGCGGCGTGCGCCCGCCCCCCGGCCTCGGAGCCCAAGGCCCCCACCCGGTTTTGAGCCGGCTCAGGCTCCGGGCGCGAGCCGCTCCCGCACCGCCGCGAGGGTGCGAGCCGCCTTCGTCACATCCTCCAGCGCGCCGCGGATCTCCTGGGCGTCGTCCGAGAAGCCGAAGTACGCCACGTGCGCCCGGTTCTTCTCCACGAAGCCGACCCGCTTGGGGTTGTAGAGCGAGAGGAGGGCCTGCTGGGCCTGGGGCTCCTCGACCAGGGCCTGCCCTTCCTGGGGGCGGTCGCTCTGGAAGATGTAGCACTCCTTCAGGGCGGGATCGGTCGGGGTGAAGGTGTTGTCCGCGAGCATGCGGTCGAGCCCCGTCGTCCAGCGGCGCGGCGCGGCGACGAAGCCCTCTGGCAGCTTCGCGGGCACCTCCGCGCGCACCACGCAGAACTGGCCGTAGCCATCCGGGTTGCGATGCGTCTCCATGGCGATGCGCACGCGCAGCCCCGCGTACTCTCCCCGGATGACACTGCCCTCGTGCGTGAGCCCGAGCTGCTCGGCCAGCGTCTTCCAGGTGGACTGCCGCTTCTGGCCCTGGGAGTAGACCTGGAAGATCGCGACGCTGAAGATGGCCACGGCGGCGATGACGATGAGCGGGGCGGGATCCATGCACCGCATAGGGTAGGCCGGAAGGCCGGGTCCGCGCACGCCCCCGCGCCGGCCCTCGCTCAGGCCGGCACCCGGCGCCACTCCAGGAAGTTCCGCAGCAGCCGCTGGCCGCTCCGCGTCCCGATGGACTCGGGATGGAACTGGACCCCGAAGATGGGGAACCGCGTGTGGGCCACGCCCATGATGAGCCCCTCGTCCGTGGCGGCCGTCACCCGGAGCGAGGCCGGCAGCGAGGCCGGATCGATCACCAGCGAGTGGTAGCGCATCACCTCCAGCGGGCTCTCCAGGCCCGCGAAGAGGCCCTCGCCCTCGTGGCGGATGCGGCTCGTCTTGCCGTGCATCACCCGGGGCGCCCGGACGACCCGGCCGCCGAAGGCCACGCCAATGCCCTGGTGGCCCAGACAGACACCCAGCAGCGGCGTCGTCCGGCCCAGCGTGAGGATGACGTCGCGGCAGATCCCGAACCAGCCCGGCTCCTCGGGGTTGCCGGGCCCGGGAGAGATGACGAGGTGCGTTGGGTTCTCGCGGGCGATGGCCTCGACGCTGGTGCGGTCGTTGCGCACCACCTTCGCCTCGACGCCCGTCAGCTCCCCCAGGGACTGGTACAGGTTGTAGACGAACGAGTCGTAGTTATCGATGAGGACGATCCGCGGCCTCGGGTCAGCGCTCATCGGCGATCTCCAGGGCCAGCACCAGCCCATGTGCCTTGTCGAGCGTCTCCTGGTACTCGTCCTCGGGGATCGAGTCCGCGACGATGGCCCCACCCGTGTGGAAGCTGACGCGCGAGCCCTGCTTGAGCACCGTGCGGATGACGATGCTGAGATCCATGGCTCCATCGAAGTCGAAGTAGCCGATGCTCCCCGAGTACACGCCTCGCCGGGAGGGCTCCAGTCGGGAGATGAGCTTCATCGCCTCGATCTTCGGCGCGCCCGTCATGGAGCCTCCGGGGAACGCCGCGCGCAGCAGGTCCACCGCGTCCAGCTCGGGGCGCAGGCGCCCGTGCACCGTGGAGACGAGCTGGTGCGTCATGGGGAACGTCTCCACCTGGCAGAGGCGGGGCACCCGGACCGTGCCGAACTCGCAGACCCGGCCCAGATCGTTGCGCGCCAGATCGACGATCATCAGGTTCTCGGCGCGATCCTTCTCGTTGAGCTCGAGATCCGCTCGGAGCGCCGCATCCTCCTCGGGGGTGCTGCCTCGTGGCCTGGTGCCCTTGATGGGGTGTGTCTCCACCTGACGCGCCCGATCCAGGGAGAGGAACCGCTCCGGCGAGGCCGAGAGGACCTCGCCCTCGGGGAGGCGCACGTACGCGGCCATCGGCGCTTCGTGGACGGCGCGGAGGATGCCGTACAGCGTCTCTCCCGAGCCCGAGTGCTCCGCGTCGAAGCGCTGCGTCAGGCAGACCTCGAAGACGTCACCGGCGGCGATGTGCTCCAGCACCTCGTAGACCGACTCCAGGTAGCGCGTGCGGTCGATGGAGGGGCGGACTCCGCGCTCCGCGAGGTGGGGCTCCAGCAGCCGGGGACGGAGGGCCAGCCGGGCCTTGCGCCGCTGGATGTACTCGGCCGCGCCGGGACGGGACGCCGCCGCGGGCACCGAGGCCAGGCGCCGCAGCATGTCCTCCAGCTCCAGGTCGGCCCTTCGCGAGGCCTCGGCGTGGGTGGCGCCGAAGCCGCTGGCGAGCACCCAGCTCGTGCCCTCCTGATGGTCGGTGGCCAGCACGGCGCCGCAGAACATCAGGCAGGCATCCGGCAGCGCCAGGTTGGCTTTCCCGGGAGCCGGAATGCCCTCGTGCGAGTGGAGCAGCTCGTAGCCCAGGTAGCCCACGGCGCCCCCGAGGAACGGCGGGAGCCCGGCGGTCCACTGCGGCGACGGGGAGCGGTAGCGCGCCAGCAGCGCCCTCAGCTCCTCGGACGGCTCGCCCGGCAGCGTCTGGAGATCGCCTGGCGGCCCGGCCCGGCTCGTGGTGCCCTGGGCCTGGAAGATGAGGAAGGGGTTGGCGCACAGGAACGAGTACCGCCCCCGGCCAGAGGAGCGCCCCGGAGTCTCCAGCAGGCACAGGTACGACTGGTCGGAGAAGCCGGGCAGCGCCTCATACGGCGTGAGGGCCGTGGAGAGCCTGTGCACTCGCAGGCTGCGCTGGAGCGGCTCGCGCGAGCTCATCCCGGACCTCCCGGAGAGAGCGGGCCGACGGTGCGCTGGCGGTAGAGGCCGTGCAGCCGCTGGTACACGGGCCCGGGCCTGCCCGCCCCAATCGTGGCCTGGTCGATGCGGACCACGGGCAGCAGCTCCGCCAGCGAGCTGGTGACGAAGACCTCCTCGGCCGCCGAGAGCTTTCCGACGGGGAGCGGCTCCTCCGCCACAGGCAGGCCGGACGCGCGCGCGATCGCGAGCACCTCCGCCCGCGTGATGCCCGGGAGGCACACCGTCCTGGGCGGCGTCACCAGGGCGCCATCCACCACCGCGAACACGTTGGAGACCGTGCCCTCGGTGACGTGGCCCGCTCCGTCGACGAAGAACCCCTCCTGGGCCTCGCGGCGGGGCAGCTCCATGCGCGCCACCACCGTGTGCTGGTAGCTGGTCGTCTTGAGCGTGGGCGGAGGATGCACCTGCGTCGGCCGGGCCCAGAGCACCGTGGCGGAGACACCCTCCACGTACCAGGCCTCGGGATAGGTCCGCAGCGGCAGCGCGGCGATCAGCACCGTCGGCGTGTCACAGCCCGCCGGATCCAGCCCGCGAGTGCCCACCCCTCGCGTCACCGTGATGCGCAGATAGGCCTCGGGCAGCCGCGCGCGGGCCAGCGTCTCCAGCACCCGCTCGTGCAGCACGGGCCTCGCGGGAGCACCTCGGATGGCCAGCGCTGAGAGCCCTTCCTCCAGCCGCGCCAGGTGCTCCTCCAGCCGGAAGGGCACACCGCCATAGGTGCGCAGGGTCTCGAAGAGCCCGTCCCCATAGAGGTAGCCATGGTCGAACGCCGGGACGGTGGCCTGGGCGGGCGCGACGAACGCCCCGTTCACATAGACACAGCCTTCCGTCGGTCCCATGGCGCTCCCAGAGCCCGCCCCCTGCCTCCCAGCGGAGCAGGCCCCGTCGGGCAGCCACCATAGGCTCGGGTCCCGTCCTCCGTCCACGGCCGCTGTGGTAATGGGCTCGGGTCATGGCCCCTCCCCGCCGTCCCGGTCGCGCTCTCGCCCTCAAGGCCCGCCAGCGCACACCAGGCCACCACTACAACGGCAGCTTCCTCTCGGCCGCCGACCGCGCCGAGATCCTCTCCTGGCTCGGCACCCTGAAGCCACTGTGGGAGGAGCGCTACTCCAAGCACTTCCCTCCCCCGCCCGGGCAGACGCAGCGCCGGCTCCTCCGCCCGGTGTACTGGCTGGGCAACTGGCAGTTCGCCTGCCTCGACTACTACCGGCCACCCAAGGGCGTGCACAACCGCTGCGTGAAGGCCGAGCCCTTCCCGCCGGTGCTCCAGCGCCAGGTGGAGAAGATCGAGGCGCTGGCGCGGCGGATGTTCCGGGGGCCGGACATGCCCCCGCGCTGGCACCTCAACACCTGCCTGGTGAACTTCTACGGCAACCGCCTGGAGGACGGGCGCTGGGTGGACACCGCCCGCGTGGGCGAGCACAAGGACTTCGAGCCTGGCCCGGTGGCCTCGCTCTCGCTGGGCGAGCGCGCCCTCATCCAGTTCGTCACCTCCACCCGGCCCGGCGAGCGGGACGCGGTGGTGCTCGAGCAGTGGCTCGACGATGGGGCGCTGGAGCTCTTCGGCGGCGCGCAGTGGAAGGAGCAGACCTTCCACCGGGTGCAGCGGGTGGACACCCGCGCGGGCCACGTGCTGCCGCCCGAGCTGCCGGACTTCCAGACCCGGCGCGTGAACCTCACCTTCCGCTACGTGCCGGACGAGCACGTGACGCCCTTCGCGAAGCTGTCTCCCGAGGCCCGTGAGGACGTGCGGCCCTACATGCGCAAGCTGGCCGAGGGCAGCGCCTTCTTCCGGGCGGAGCTGGCCCGCGAGCAGCCCGAGCCCGGTGCGCCTCCCTCGGGCGCCGAGAGCTGAGCGGCACCCTCGCGCTCAGCGCCTCGTGCCCCCGCGCGGGACGATCACGGGAAGGCGGCCTGGGCCGCGGCCCGAGCCTGACCCTCATCGCCGATGACGCCCACCACCAGCCGCTCGGCGCAGCCAGCGAACTCCTTCCGCAGCTCCGCCTCGCTCACCGCCTGGAGCAGCGCCGGACGGCCCGTGACGGCCGCCACATCCCAGCCCAGCACCCGCGCGTTCAGCAAGGCGTTCACCCAGGCCCCAGACGTCGTCAACCCCACGGCCTGCTCCGCCAGCAGCCCGCTCCGAGCGCTCTCCAGCTCCGCCGCTGGCACCCCATCCCTGGCATATGTCAGCAGCGCCGAGCGCACCGCCGTCATCGTGGCTCCCAGCTGGGGCGCGTCCACAACTCCCTCCAGCAACAGGTGGGCCGCGCCGCCGCGAGCCATCGACACCTGGGTGTGGAAGCCGTAGGTGGCGCCCATCTGCTCGCGGACCTCATGCCACAGGTGCCGGCGCAGCACGGCGGCCATCAGCGCATACCGCGCCCCGGCCTCGGGCGTCACCTCTGGCAGCCGGCAGGCCAGCTGCAGGTGCCCCTGCGTCGCGCCAGGGCGCGGGGTGATGAGCAGCTCCGGCCGCGCAGAGGGCGCCCCCAGGGGAGGGAACGATGGGGACTCCACCGCGCCGCCCCTGCCCCCCCACCCACCGAGGTAGTGGTGCACCAGCGGCATCACCTGCTGCGGCTCGAACTCGCCGGAGATCACCACCACCGCGTTCGCGGGGCGGTGCACCTGCGCGAGCCAGTCCTCGACGTCCGACTGTGTCACCTGGCCCATCTCCTCGCTCGAGGCGACCTGGCCATAGGGGTGCGCGCCGTAGAGCGCCCGCTGCAGCGCTCGCTGGGCCTTCTCCTCTGGATACGAATCCAAGGCCTTGCGCCAGGGCAGCACGTTCTCATGGTAGAAGCGCAGCACGGCGTACTCGGTGACCATGCTGGACAGCCGCTCCGAGAGGATCGCCAGGATGTTGCCCACGTTGCCCGCCGCGCCCTGAAGCCTGTAGCGCAGGTGATCGCGGTAGAGCACCCGGGAGCTGCGCAGGCCGTAGTCCCCCGGCCCTCCTTGGAAGTCCGACCTGGGGAAGGAGACCCACTCGGCCAGCTCCGCCACCCCACGCTTTCCGATCGCCTCGCCGCCGCCCAGCGCCACTCCGACGCTGACCAGGGGCATGCCAGGCCGCGGCGCCAGCAGCACCTCCATGCCGTTGGCCAGGCGCACCGAGGTGATCTGCGCGGGGCTCGAGAGCGCCGCGGGCAGCGGCCCCTTCGGCCCCTCCACCTCCGCCTCATCCGGAGGCAGCCCCGCGATGGACGAGAGCGCCGCCACCCCGTTCGCTCCCGGCTTCACCAGGATCATGCGGGCCCGGTCTCGCTGCAGCCAGTGATAGGCATACTCGGTCATCTTGGAGGAACCGATCGACGCCAGCGCGGCCTGGGTACGGCCATAGGACCGAGCGTCCAGGGTGAAGTGGGTGAGCTCCGCCCGGCTCAGGGCGCGCTCCAGGAGATCCTCTGCATCCAGCGCCATGCCCATCACGGCGCTGCGGTGCAACCGCTGGTAGGCGAACGTCTGCGCGAGCGCGTCGCCCGCCCCGCCTGTCGAGTCCCACACCCCGAACACCTGATCCAGCATCGCCTCGGCCGACTTCTCCGGATGGGCTCCGGTGATGAGCACCACGCGAACGATCAGCAACGAGGCCCGTGTCCCGGACACCACCCCAGTGCTGAAGCCCGCGATGTCGCCGTCGGTCATCATCGCGCGGCCCAGCTCGGACTCGAGGCTGGAGCGCATGAACGCCTGCAACGCGCTCTCCTCGTCGAAGCCGCGCGGCAGCACCCAGCTCAGGTACAGCTCGGGAGAAGGAACCGCGGCCTCGTGAGACACCAGCTTCGGGGCCGCGGGTGCCAGGGGAGGCTCGGGCGCCGGCTGTGCCAGCCGGGGGCTCACCGCCAGCGGCAGGCCGCTGCCATGCCAGGCCTCGGGCAGCCGCTCCTTCAGCATGGCATCCATGGCGGCCAGATCCACGTCCCCGGTGATGACCAGGGTCACGTTCTCCGGCTGGTAGTGCTTGCGCACGAAGCGCTGGGCATCCGCCAGGCTGAGCCGCGAGAGCGACTCATGGCTGCCGATGACCGGCCGCGCATAGGGATGCCCGGCGGGGAAGGATGCTTCCTGCACCCAGTGGAAGATCTGACCGAAATAGCCCGTCTCGTTGCTCTGGCGCAGCTCGTTGCGCACCACCTCGCGCTCCACGGCGAACACCTCCTCGGTGACGCCTGCGAGCGGAGCAGCCAGCCGCTGAGCCTCGAGCTGGAGCATCTCGGTCAGCGCCTCGCGCGGGACGAGCGTCTGGTAGAGGGTGTGGTCCAGGCTGGTGGCGGCGTTGAACCGACCCGCGCCCATCCGCTCCAGCCGTGTCCACACCGAGGCGCTGCCCCCATGGCGCGCCCGGAAGGCCAGGTGCTCCACGACGTGAGCCAGGCCCTCCTTGCCCGCGGGATCGCTGGAGCTGCCGCTCCCCACCAGCGCCACCAACGCCACCACGGGTGAGCGCCGATCCTCCTCGACGACGACCCGCAGGCCCGACGGCAGGCGGAAGTCCCTCAGGGGGAAGTTCACGTCCCGCATCACCACCTTGCCGCGCTCGGGCAGCATCGTGGCGCACGCGGACAGGGCGAGTGTGAGCAGGAGGAGCAGCCCTGGAAAAGCGCGCGGGCGCTTGGAACGACGGGACTCGAAGAGTCGGGTAGGCATGGCAAGACACTACCTAAAAAGGCGGGTGCCCTGCCAATCCCCCTGAAGGGGAACCTCCCGTCCCGGCCCCGCGTGCCCGGCTCAGTACGAAGCCGTCAGCCCCCAGCGGATGTCGATGTGCTGCTCGGAGGCCACGCCGCCCTCGCCCCAGCCGAACCGCGCGCCGGCCCCGGTGAAGGTGTCCTTCACCGTCGTGTACCGGCCTCGCACCGAGTAGCCCAGCGGGCCCCAGAGCTCACCGGCGAGCCCTACTTCCGCGAACCAGCCCGAGCTGGACACCTCCGCGCCGAGATCCCTCACCTCCAGCTCCAGCTCGCCGTCGTCGGCGGTGAGGCTCTGGCCGGCCTTGGGGCCGATGAAGAACTGCCCACCCCCCTCCAGGCGCAGCCAGTGGCGCAGCGGCACGGAGAACTCCAGCCCCGCGGACGGGTGCAGCCGGTGCGAGCCCGTCAGCGGCGCCCGCGCCTGCTGATCCACCTCGAAGGCCCGGCTCAGCATGCCGCCCCGGAAGCCGGCGTAGCCGAGCCTCGGGTGCGACTCGGTGCCCATGTTGAAGTAGTAGCGGTACAGGAGCATGCCGGTGATGACCGAGTCGGTGGCCACCACGCTGCGCGTGGGCGTCTCGCCCGTCTCCGTCGTCACCTTCACCCGCGTCTCCGAGTAGCCGCGCTGGTAGCCCGCCACCAGGCCCAGGCCGCGCCAGGGCTTGCCGGAGCGCGCCAGCGGCAGCACCTCGAGCTGGCCCGTCAGCCCCAGGTAGGGCACGCCGGACTTGAAGTCGATCGTGTCGCCCACCTGGTTCTCCTCGGGGCGGCTGTCGAACTCGCCGCAGGAGGACACCCCCGGCCGCGCGCAGTAGGTCCGCCACGTGGTCGTCCCGCCCAGGAACAGGTGGACGATGGGCGGGTGCCGGTGCCGATCCTTGGCCTCCAGCTCGGTGCGCGTGGCGTACTCGTCGAACGGCTGCGTGGAGGTGTGGGACTCGTCATCCAGGGACTTGGGGACCTCCAGCGGATCGGCGGGCGGCTTCGCGGCCGTCGAGTCCGCGGGCGTCTCAGTGGAGCCCGTCGCGGCGGGCGGCGTCGCGGGCGGCGTGGCCGGCGGCTTCGTCTCCGCCGGAGGCGGCTCCGTGGCCGGAGGCTTCGCGGCCGTGGCGTCGGGAGCGGGCGTCGTCGGCGTGGCCGTGGGCGGCGGAGCGGGCTCCGGCGTGGCGGGCTGCGCGGGCTCGGTGGGCGGCGGAGCCACGGCCGGAGGCGGCCTGGCGGCCGTGGTGGCGATGCCCGCAACCAGCCGGCGCGCCTCGCTCGCGGACATCTTCCCGCGCTGGAGCTTCACGTTCTTGGTCCACAGCTCGCTGCCGTCGGCGCCCAGCACCTGGACGTTGAGGGTGCGCCCGGCCGTCGCGATCACCACGGCGTCGACCTCGAGCCCGGGGGCCACCTGCGCCACTCCCTCGGGCATGCGAGCCGCAGCGCCCTTCAGGCCCACCTTGCCGGCGGCGCTCATGTACCGCTTGAGCGGGACGAGCTCCACCTGCTTGCCCTTCTTGAGGCCCGACTCCACCTGAGTGCGCAGCGCGCCGCGGCGGTCACCCTCGAAGTCGAGGACCACCACGCGCGGCTTGCTGGCCTTCTGGGCCAGCGCCACCTGCGAAGTCAGCGCCAGGGCCAGGGCGAGCAGCGCGCCCCACCGACTCATCCATCGTCCCAGGGACATCATCTGGGTGGGGAGGTTCACCCACCCCACACCCGATGTCCACAACCACACGCATCACGTTTCGATGGAGGACGCGGACAGGGTGGGCGCGGCCTCCAGGACGGCCGGGGCCAGCACCGGCGCGGGCTCCACGGCGGCCTGCGCGCGGGAGGGAGGCGGCTCATGCGGGGACTCGAACACCGCCGGCTGCGTCAGCCCCAGGAAGTCGCGCCGGTAGATGCGCACCATGGCCATGAAGAGCGCGGCGATGAGGGGCCCCAGCAGCATCCCCATCATCCCGAACACCGCCACCCCGCCGAACATCGACAGGAAGACGAGCAGCGGGTGCAGCGCCATGCGCGAGCCGCACAGCCGCGGCCGGATGAAGTTGTCCACGGTGCCCACGACGAGGCCGCCCCACAGCGCCAGGAAGACGGCGTCACCCACCTTGCCCGACAGGGCCAGCAGGATGCTGATGGGCACCCAGACGAGGCCGGTGCCCACGACGGGGACCAGGGCGGCGATGACCATGGCGGCGCCCCACACCACCGCGTGGGGCACGCCGGCGATCCACAGGCCCACCAGGCCGACGGCGCCCTGGATGAAGGCGGTGACGGTGTTGCCGTAGACGATGGCGTGGGCCACGTCGGTGAACTCGCGGGAGAAGTGCTGGATGTAGCGCCGCTCCAGGGGCACCAGGCGGATGGCCTCCGCGTAGAGCCGGCGCCCATCCAGGAAGAAGTAGTACATGGCCACCGTCATCAGGAAGAGGTTGATGACGAACTCGGAGCCCAGGCCCACCGCGCGGCGGATGACGGTGGCGCTGCCCGTGGCGGCCGACAGCAGCGCCTTCTCGGTCTCGGCGCCCACCGCCTCCGAACGCACATAGCGGCTCAGCCCTCGAGGCAGGTTGGAGAGCAGCTCCTGGCGCACGTCCACGCGCTCGAGGACGTCGGGCAGGTTGGTGGCGAGCTGGAACAGCTCACGCCCCACCAGCCACCCCACCGCGGCCAGCGGCGCGAGGATGAGCAGGAAGACGGTGAGCGTGGAGAGCAGGGCGCAGAGCGCCTTGTGCCCCTTCAGCCGCCGACACAGGAAGTCCTGGATCGGTAAGAAGAGAACGACGAGGAAGCCGCCCAGGAGCACCGGCATCAAAAAGGGCAGCAAGATGCGAGAGAACAGCACGATCGCGAGGGCAAACAGCCCCGCGAACACGAAATTGGACCACCGCTTCGAATCCGCCGCCGACACGCCCCACCACCCTTGAGCCCCCAGGCCCCCACGCGCCACACCGAACGTAGGAATGCCCCCCATCTCGGGGAAGTCCCGACCACACTCCTGGAGAAACCGATCTATGACTTCTGGACGCTTCTGGCTGATCGCCGCCACGCTCGCGAGCACCCTGGTGGCCTCGGCCGTGGGCTGCGGCAACAACGGCACCCCGTGCACCACATGCCCCTCCATCGAGGGCCGCTACCCCCTGGAGTTCGCCGCGGGCACCGTCCCGGCGGACTGCGCCTCGCTGGGGGTGGAGTTGCCGAAGGGGCCGCTGGACATCCAGCGCGCGGGCAGTCAGCTCACCGCCACGCTGGAGGAGGTGGAGCTGCAGGGCACGCTCTTCCAGGGCGCCGAGTTCACCCTGCTGGGCACGCGGCAGGCGATGGACGGCGGCAGCAGCAGCACCCAGTTCAGCCTGAATGGAACCTACACCCCGGGGAACCCGGACGGCGGCACGGGCCGTATCTCGGGATCCTTCACGGGAACCTACAACCGGCCCTCGGCACAGGGCATGCGCCGCTGCTCCGTGCAGCGCGCCTACACGGCCACCCAGAACGGGCAGCCGTGAAGCGGGCGCCAGGGGGCTACTTCTTCTTGCCGGCTTCCTTGGCGGCGGCCTTCTGCTTCTTCACGCGCTTCTTCCACGCCTGACGGTTCTTCATCTGCACGCGACGGTGCTTGCTCTTGCTGCGGGCCATTCGGGTGACTCCTGGGTGATGAAAAGGGAGCGCTACGTATCAGAAGACCCCCCGGGAGCGGAACCCTCCGCTTCATCCGGGGCGGGCCGGGTGGGGTAAGGGATGCCCTCGGCCCCTCGGACGTCGGTCGGCAGGGCCTCGGCCAGACGGACCTCGCCCTCCTTGTCCGCGTCCACGGGCTTCTGGCGCGAGGCCGGCGCGCTGCTCTGCTGGGGGCGCTTCTTCACCGAGGCGAAGATGGGCCGGCAGGCGTCCACGAAGCGCCGCACCTCGTCCAGGGGCAGGGCCGGGCAGTAGTTGTCGTTGACGCCCTTCATGGGCTCGGCCATGCACATGGAGTTGAGGATGGCCTCCTCGGTGGCCTCCATGACGGCCTCGTAGAGGGGGTCCAGGCGCTGGTCCAGGAGGATCTTCAGCTTGTAGACCATCTTCTGGGTGCGCCGGGGGATGATGTTGGCCGTGGAGAAGCCGACGATGATCTCCCCGGAGCCGTGCGCCGCGTAGCTGCCCACCCGGCCGATCCCCAGGGAGACACGCTTGCACAGGCGGTTGATCTGGTGGCTGAGCAGGGGGGCGTCCGTGGCCACCACGGCGATGATGGAGCCGTACGTCTGCCCTCGCCGGGGGGTGTCCTTGAACTTCTCGGCCAGCACCTCGCCCACCGGCAGGCCTCCCACCCGCAGGTTGTGCATCTTCCCGAAGTTGGACATGACCAGCACGCCCAGGGTGTAGCCGCCCAGGGCCTCGGGCAGCTTGCGCGAGGCGGTGCCGATGCCGCCCTTGAAGTCGCACGTCACCATGCCGGTGCCGCCGCCCACGTTGCCCTCGGCCACCGGGCCCGCCTTGGCGTTGTTGATGGCCTCCAGCACGTGGTGATCGCGCACGTGCCGGCCGGAGATGTCATTGAGATAGCTGTCGTCGCACTCGCCGACGATGGGGATGATGACGTCGTGCTCGTCGCCGATGCCGGGGTAGCGCTCCACCAGGTAGCGCGCCACGCCGTCGGACACGGCGCCCACCGCCATGGTGTTGGTGAGCATGAGGGGGGTCTCCACCAGGCCCCACTCCATGAGCTGCGTCATGCCGGACACCTCGCCGGCGCCGTTGAGGACGAAGCCGCCCCCGTTCATCCGCTCCATGAAGATGTTGCCGTTGTTGGGCAGGATGGCGGTGACGCCGGTGCGGACGGGCCCGTGGCCGGGCCGCAGCGGTCCCTCGCCCCGGATGATCGTGCTGTGCCCGACGAGCACGCCCTCCACGTCCGTGATGGCGTTGTAGCGGCCGGGCTTGAAGCGGCCCAGGGGCAGCCCCAGCTCGCGAGCACGGACGCGTGGCACGTTCAGTTCCAGTTGGCGCTGAGGCGACATGAGGGACCGGACGCTAGTCCAGCCCCGCGCGCGGTCAACCGTTCTGGGGCCTGTGCCGGAGCCCGTCCAACAACTGCCGGGTCTGGGCTACCGCGAGCGCCTCGGCGTCCGCGGCCCCCTTGCCCATGCTCTCGAGCACCCGGTCCACCAGCAGCGAGGACAGGCCGTGGACGATGGACCAGGCCCCCAGCGCCATCGACAGCGTGTCCCCCGGGCGCAGCACGCCTGCCTGCTGGCCCTGGGTGAGGCACTGCACCAGCAGGCCGAAGGCATTGCCGCCCTCGCTCTCCAGGCCTTCGTGCCTGGCGGGCCGGGCGAAGTGCGGCCCGAACATGACGCGGAAGTGCGAGGGGTGCTGGACGGCGAAGAGGACGTAGGCCACCCCACAGGCAACCAAGCGCTCGGCGGGGTCGCTCTCCCGGGCCATGCGCTCGCGCATCTGGGCCGCCATGGCGCGAAAGCCCTCCTCCGCGACGGCGGCCAGCAGGGCCTCCTTGTCGGCGAAGTGCCGGTAGGGCGCCGCATGCGTCACCCCCGCCCGCCGAGCCACTTCCCGCAGGGTGAGGGCGCTGAAGCCCTCCTCGGAGATGAGGGCCAGGGAGGCCTCGATGAGCGCACGGCGCAGATCGCCATGGTGGTAGCGCGCCTTGGGCTCCGCGCTCGTCGTCTTTCGGGCGGCCACGAATGCTCCTTTCGCCGGAAAGGTAGCACCGGAGGACGCTCAAAGTAACCACCGGCAACATCAACTCGGGGACTCCTCGGAATTCCAGCCCCCACCCTCCCCGCGTGCCGGGCGCAGTTTGTCCGAACTGGTCTACCTGTCATACCAGTTCGCTAGCGGTTCGCGGACAGGGCACCTCCCTGGCCAGGCCACTCCCCCGGCGCCTCCAGGAAGGGTGTATAGAACACACCATGCCCCCTCCCCTTCAGCTCCACCTGCGGGACCTCAGCGCCGGGCTGGTGGAGGCCTGGCGGCAGGAGTTCTCCGGCCTGTCCGGCATCACCATCTCCCAGGGAGACATCTTCTCCGAGCGCGCCGGACCGGTGTCGGCCAGCGATCCCATCGACATCCGAGCCGATGCCGTGGTGAGCCCCGCCAACAGCTTCGGCTTCATGGATGGAGGGATCGACCTCGTCTACACCTACCAGCTGGGCCCTCAGGTGCAGGAGCGGCTACGAGCGCTGCTGGAGGAGCAGCACGGCGGCGAGTTGCCCGTGGGCCAGGCCGTCATCGTCCCCACCGGTCACCCGGACATCCCGTGGTGCATCAGCGCCACCACCATGCGCGTGCCCACGGACGTCAGCGACACCGTGAACGCCTACCTCGCCATGCGGGCGGCGCTCCTGGCAGTGCTGGAGCACAATCGCCGAGGCCTCGAGCCCATTCGCACGGTGCTCTGCCCTGGACTGGGAACCGCCGTCGGGCGCATGCCGCCCCAGCGCTGCGCACGGCAGATGCGCGAGGCGTGGGTGCGGACCGTCCTGGACAAGCCGTTCATCCCCTACTCGCTCCGAGAGGCCGCGGAGCAGGACTGGAACCTGCGCAAGTGAGGCGCTCGCGCCCCTCGGCTCAGGAAGCCCGACGGATGGACGGACGCGAGGCGTTCGTCAGCTCCAGCTGCTTGGCCCGGTAGAGCTTCTCCAGATCGCTGCGCTCCTGCTCGGAGATGCGGCCCCCCGCCCGCGCCTCCTTGATGCTCATGCCCACCTTGCGCAGCGAGCGGGCATCCCGCGCCCCGGCAATCCCCCGGGCCAGGTTGCTCGCCTCGCCCCACGTCAGCGGCACCGGCGCGCCAGCTCCCTCCGCCTTGCTCGCGCCAGGCTCGAACCCGGGCGCCCGCTCACCCGCCATCAGCGGCGGCAGCGGCTCGTGTCCGCCCGTCCCCTCCCCGGCCCCGTCCACCCGAGGCGTCGAGAGCGGCGCCGGCGTGCCCGCCCCCAGATCCTGGAGCATGAAGTCCTCCACGTCCTGGGTGAACATGTCCGAGCAGCGCGCCAGCGCGATCGCCCCGTCCACCAGCGCCCGCTTCTTCGCCATCTTCAGGATCGTGTTGTCCAGGTCCGCGATGTCCTCGTTCTCCACCCGCCCCACCGCCTGGCTGGTGATGCGCTCGTCGGTCACCGCGTACTTCTCTCCGCAGCCGCCCTTCTTCTTGAAGCACACCCAGCCGCCGCCGTACTCGCTCTTGCCCTGGATGATCGCGTCCTTGTTGCAGGCGGGGCACTTGCGGTGCGCCAGGCGCCAGCGGAACCGGCTCTCGCGGCTGTTGGCCGAGCCGTAGCCCTCCGCCAGCACCGCGCCCAGCTCCCGGCTGAGGATGCGGCAGCGGAACGTGTACTTGAAGAAGCCGCTCTCGAAGTCCTCGTGGCAGAACTCCGGCACCAGGGTGAACTCCGGCGTGCAGCCGAACAGATCGATCAGCTTCTCCGCGCCGGGCTTGAGCAGGGTCGGCTTGTCCGAGCCAGCGATGCGGCCGTAGTCCGTGCCCTCCACCATGCACTGCTTCACGTACTGAGCCAGGACCTGGTGCTGCTCGCGCTCCTCCTTCAGGAGCCCGGCAGTGAGCTGTGCGCGGCGGGGGGCCGGAACCGACGTCTCGCTGCGAATCATCTCACCCTGCATGGCGCGACCTCCGTCTTGATCGTCTCCAGGTCTAAATCAGGGGTCTGACGTCCTCTCCCTCGGAGAACAGGCCCCTGCTCCCAGGGCAGGCGACCTGGCAGGGAGGGTGCCTCACCCCCGGTGAAAACCTTGCGTCCGTCCACAACCCCACAAAACTGTGGCGACCATGCGCACTTCCACCCTGATTTCACTTGGTTTTTTCGCCACCCAGACCCTCGGCTGCGGCCTGCTCGACGACACCCTGCCCGGCCGCGATGCGCGGTGTGACATGAGGCCCGCCTACGACCAGTGCACGGACCTGCGCGACTTCAAGGGTCCCTCGTTCTTCACCTTCGAGGGCGTCTGCGGCACCCTCCGCGCCGCCGTGGGCAGCGCCGACTACCAGGAGGATGCCCGGTGCGACATGGCCGGCGTCATCGGCGGCTGTCGGGCCCACAACGGGGACGGCTCGGACCAGACCAACTGGTTCTACAGCGGCGAGAAGTACAAGACGGAGGCCGACGTGAAGGAGGAGTGCGGCAACGGCCAGGACTTCCAGGCGCCCGAGCCGTAGTACAGGAGCCAACGCGGCCGGTGGATCCAGTGGTCCGGCTTCGCACCCCGGTGCTAGGGTGCCCGCGCCATGGCCAAGTCCCCCTGCCCCGTGTCGCTGTCGCAGTTCCAAGAGAAGGCCGAGCCGTTGAAGGTCGTCATCAACGGCCAGGAGATGCTCGCCGAGGTCAAGGCGTTCTCGACCGGCTCGTTCGGCTGGTACATCAATGGCAAGACGACCGTCACCGTCGACGGCAAGCCCGTCTCCGTGCAGATCGGCATGAACATGACGGTCGTCGGCTCGAAGGAAGCCGCCCGCTAGCCGCCCTCCGGCCGCCCGGCCGGCGAAAATCGACACGGCGGGTTCCCACGAAGTCCAGCTCGCGGAACCAATGGGCATGGAACCGGATGCCCCGCTGCCCTGTCCCTCGAAGCTGACCCTGGAGCGCTATGAGCTGGGCGAGCTGCCGCCCGTCCAGCTCACCGCCCTGCACGGCCACGTGCGTCAGTGTGAGCGCTGCCGCCAGCGCCTCGAGGAGATGAGCGCCCAGGGCGCGGGCTACAGCCGCACCCTCTCCGCACGCAAGGCCAGCGCCGCGCTGCTCGAGGCCGAGGACCGCTGGTGGCGGCGGACGGGCCTGCTGCTGGCCACCCCGGTGCTGGCCTGTGCCCTGGTGGCACTCGTCGTGCTCGCGCTCCCGCGCCTGGAGCGCGCCGGCCTCGGAAGCTCCCGGTCGCGGGTGCAGGCCCGGACCCTCCCGCTCGGCGAGCGCGTCGTGGAGCCTCGTCCCGACTCCTCACCGCGCAAGCGGGTGCACTTCGTCCAGCTGCGCGGACAGCGCGTCGACTTCGGCCAGGGCAGCCTCGAAGCCGCACCGGACAGTGGCCCGCCCCGCCCCTTCCTGCTGAGGCACACCGAGGTGGAGGCGGAGCTCACCGGCTTCGTCTCGGACGTCACGGTGACGCAGGAGTTCGAGAACCCCTTCACCGAGCGCGTGGAGGCCATCTACGTCTTCCCGCTGCCCGACGACTCCGCCGTGCACGAGATGATCCTCGAGGTGGGCGGGCGGAAGATCCGCGGCGTCATCCAGCGCCGCGAGCAGGCGCACCAGACGTACGAGCAGGCCCGCGCCGAGGGCCGCCACGCCGCGCTGCTCGATCAGGAGCGGCCCAACATCTTCACCCAGTCGGTGGCCAACGTCCTGCCCGGCGAGCGGGTGAAGGTCTCGCTGCGCTACGTGGCTCCGCTGGCCTATGACGACGGCACCTTCGAGTTCAACTTCCCGATGGTGGTGGGGCCGCGCTACACGGCTGGAGTGCCGGACGCCTCGCGCATCAGCCCGCCCGCCGAGCCGCCGGAGCGCTCGGGGCGCGACATCCGGATGACCGTGCGCCTCGACGCGGGCGTGGCGCTGGAGGCACTGGAGTCCACCTCGCATCGGCTGCGGGTGGACCAGCGGAGCGAGCGCGAGGCCGTGATCCGGCTCGCCGAGAACGAGCGCGTCCCCAACAAGGACTTCATCCTGCGCTACCGCACCGCCGGCGAGCAGCTGCGCGGCGCGGTGATGGCCACCGGGGGCCGGGACGGCTTCTTCGGCCTCATGCTCCAGCCCGCCTCGCGCAAGGCCTCCCAGGGTGAGGTGATGCCGCGGGACGTCGTCTTCGTGCTCGACACCTCGGGCTCGATGGAGGGCCCTCCGCTCGACGCCGCGAAGCGCGCCGTGCGCAGGGCCTTCCAGAGCCTGTCCCCCCGGGACCGGTTCATGCTCATCGACTTCGCCGACGAGGCCTCCAGCTTCCGCGATGAGCCCCTGGCCGCCACCCGCGAGAACCTGGAGCTGGCCTCGCGCTACCTGGACGACCTGCCGGCCGGGGGCGGCACCCACCAGCTCGCGGGCATCCTGCGCGCGCTCACCCTGCCGAGGGACGAGCAGCGCCTGCGGGTCGTCCTACTGATGACCGATGGCTTCATCGGCGACGAGGCGGAGATCTTCGCCAGGACCCACCCGCTGCTGGGCGACACACGCCTGTTCGGCTTCGGCGTGGGTGACAACGTCAACCACTACTTCCTCGACCGGCTCTCGCGCATCGGCCGCGGCTTCTACCAGTACATCCGCACCGACGAGGACCCCGGAGAGGCCATCGAGCGCTTCGTGCGCCGCATCGAGCGGCCGGTGCTCACGCGCGTCCAGGTGGACTGGGGAGGGCTCGACGTGTGGGACGTGAAGCCCGAGCAGCTCCCGGACCTGTTCGACAACCAGCCGCTGATCGTGCTGGGCCGCTACCGCCAGCCAGGGACCGCCACCGTCCGCGTGCGCGGGTCCACCCCGCTCGGCGAGCACGTCACGGAGGTGTCCGTCACCCTGCCCGAGGAGGGTGGCCACGCGCGGGCGCTGCGGACCTTGTGGGCCCGCTCCCAGATCGAGGAGCTGGAGATGCAGCGCGCGTTGAACCTCGGAGATCTCCGAGCTGCTCCGGCTCTCCCGCAAGACGGTGGGCCGACGCCTGAGAGCCCTCGCCGGACGGCTCTCCCTCGCGCTCGATGAGCAGGGACTGCCCGCGCTCCCGGGCGAGCGCACCCCTCCGCTGGAGCAGGTGTCGAGCCGCTGACCCGCAACACGAAGGGCCTGCCTCTCGCCATGGCGAGCAGCAGGCCCTCGTGTGTTCGAACCACCTCGCGTCGCGAAGTGGCTCCGCTCGATCAGATCGGGCGAACGTTCTGCGCCTGCAGGCCCTTGGGGCCGCGAGCCACGTCGAACTGCACGCGCTGCCCCTCGGAGAGGCTGCGGAAGCCATCGGCCTGGATGGCCGTGTGGTGGCAGAACACGTCCTCGCCGCCGCCATCCTGCGTGATGAAGCCGAAGCCCTTCGCATCGTTGAACCACTTCACGACACCAGTTGCCATTGTCGATTCCTTGCTCGTCCGGACGCAGTGGATTGCGCCGGAGCACCAGCTCGTCATGCGAGCCAGAGCCCCCCTGACAGCTTCCGCGGAAAAAAGCCAGAGGGGGGACCCCGGTTTGCGCGCCAGACCGCTCAAAGAGCGCTCGGGAAGGCTGAGAAATCCGGGGAAGTGCTGGTCACTCAACACTCAGTGGGCTAGATGGGACGGCGAATGCTCCGATACTCCGCCGACGTCCGGACACTGCTGTGGTGCGCCGCCATGCCCGTGGTGGCCCTCTCCATGTACGCCCGCCCCGAGCTCATCCCCTGGCTCAGCCCGCTGGCCTGTTATCTCGCGCTGTCCGCGGGAGTCATCGCCCACAACCACAACCACTGCCCCACGTTCCGCAACCGCCAGGCGAACAACGTGTTCGGCATGTGGCTGTCCATCTTCTACGGCTACCCCACCTTCGCGTGGATCCCCACGCACAACCTCAACCACCACAAGTACGTGAACAAGGCGGGGGACGCCACCATCACCTGGCGCTACACCAACCGCCACAACTTCCTGGTGGCCTTCACCTACTTCTTCGTCTCGTCCTACTTCCAGAGCGACCCCATCAAGGCCTTCATCCGCAAGGCGCGCACCAACAACCCGGCGCTCTTCCGGCAGATCGTCACCCAGTACGTGGTGTGGGCCGGCACGCACCTGGCGCTGCTGGGGCTGGCCATCGCGCTGCACGGGCCGGCGGCGGGCGCGCGGGTGTGGATCTTCGCCTTCCTCATCCCCGCCGTGTTCGCGCTGTGGACGATCATGTTCTTCAACTACATCCAGCACGTCCACACGGACCCCTGGAGCGAGCACAACCACAGCCGCAGCTTCACCGGCCGGGCCATCAACTTCTTCCTCTTCAACAACGCGCTCCACGCCGCGCACCATGAGATGCCGGGCGCGCACTGGAGCACGCTGCGCGAGGCCCACGCGCGCATCGAGTCCGGGATCCACCCGGACCTCAAGCCGCGCTACTTCTTCCCGTGGTGCTTCGCCAACTACGTGCTGGCCCCCTTCTTCCCCCGGTTCGGCACGCAGCAGATCGGCCGCGCCCCCTTCTCGCTCCCCACCGGAGAGAAGGCGGACGTGCAGTTCGGCGACGAATTGGAGGCCGTGGAGTCCGGCAGCAACGCCGCGCGCGTGTGACGCCGCGCCCGCCACGGCGCCACGCGCTCGCGTGTCAAGTCAGCCTCCGCGCGCGCTGAGGCTGCAACAATTCGGGCTCACAGCACGCAAAGTGCCATGCCGTGCTGGACCCACAGCGCGCCGTCAGTGACGTCTCTGAGACAATTTGTATCGAGGGACGGGGGCATGTCCTCCGTGTCTCTCGAGCCAAGGAGACCGCACATGACGGGAATGCTGCTCATCAGTCTGGCGTCGCTCGGTTTCGTGTCCACGGAGTCCCCGGAGCTCCACACCGCTCCCATCACCTGCACGGCGTCGGCGCCGGGTGTGACGTTCGGCATCGGCTCGGGGCTGATGTGCTTCCACTACAACACGACGTGCGACGGCCCCGTCGAGAGCATCACCATCAACGCCAGCTACAGCGGGCCGGCGACGGGCTCGGGCACCAAGACGTGCACCGACACCAGCTCGTGCGCGTACGTGCTGTGCACGCCCTACCGCCGGGGCACGTGGAGCTTCACCAACGACTCCACGTACACCGGCGGGGTGTGCGCCGCGACCAACAGCGTCACCTACAACCAGTAGGCCCGCTCACTTCACCGACGGCGGCCGCCGCGCGGGGACGCACCGCAGCTGGGTGGGATCGCACACGGAGACGAAGTCGGGGTTGATCGTCCCCGCCTTCGCGCAGAGCTCGTTGCTGGGCGCGCCGCCCTCGCCCGCGCAGTCCACGTCTCCGGGCCACATGCCCCACACCTCGTACCGCGCGGTGCAGCCGTCCTCGGTGTACTCCAGCTCCGCCACCATCTGCGTGCCGGGAGCCTGCGGGGTGGCGAGGATCCGGACGTCGTTCCAGCGATAGACGATGTCCTTGGCGGGCTCCGCGTCCGACGCCGCGGGGGCGTGCTTCTCGGCGACGGCCACGTCCGTGGCGGCGCAGAAGCCCTCCTCGTCCGACTCCTTGGCCAGCGTGCCCAGCGAGTACGCCAGGCGCTCGGGGTCGCGCTCGTCGAGCGCCACGAGCGTGGCCGGCTTGATGGAGAGCCGCTCGTCGCCCGTGGGCGTGGAGAACTTCTGGATGCCGAGCTGCTCGCCCGCCTTCACGGGGCAGGCGCTCTGCTCCAGGGGCTTGTAGGTGACGGCCCACGTGAGGCTCTGCACCGGGCAGCCGATGGGCGGCTGCTCCGTGTCACAGGCGGAGAACAGGGCGGTGGCCAGCACCAGGCCGAAGATTCGTCGAGTCATGGGAGAGACCTTTCCTGGGAGCAGCACGGCCTAGAACGTCACCCGGGCGCCGAAGCGGAAGGAGCGCGGGGCCTGGTAGGCGGTGGGTTTGCCGAAGTTCTTGTTGATGGCCTCGTCGGTGATGGGCTCGCCCGTCTCCGCGTCCAGCACCTTGCCGGGCAGATCGCCCTTGGAGCCGCCCTCGATGGGCAGCACCGGCGAGTACGTGTAGTTCTGATCGAACGCGGTGGCCGTCTGGAAGTTGAAGACGTTGAAGACGTCCAGGCTGAGCGAGGCGGTGATGTTCCTGGCCACCGTGTAGTTGACGGCCAGGCGGCTGTCGAAGCGGTTCACCCAGGGCAGCCGGCCCGCCGTGCCACGCTGGAGGATGTAGGCCTGCCCGGCGCCGTAGTCCACGTGCGCGCCGAGGTAGCTGTACGGCGAGCCCGAGTTGCCCCGGTACGACAGGCCCAGGTTGAGGCTCAGGCCGGGACGCAGCACGAACTCGCGCGCGCCGAAGGCCTTCACCTGGTGCGTGCGGTCGGCCGGCAGCAGGCCGTTGCGGTTGGGCAGCAGGGAGACCAGATCGAAGTCGGAGTTGATGTTCGGATCGAGCTGGCCGGTGTCCGAGCGGAACAGGCCCTCGTAGTTGCCGTAGAGGCGGGACCACGTGTAGCTCACCTGCGCCAGCCAGAAGTCCGCGAAGGTCTTCTGGAAGAAGAGCGTGACGCCGTCGTAGGTGCGCTTGGGCTTCGTGAAGTCCTTGGCGAAGCCATAGCCCGGGTTGCCGATGAAGTACGTCTGCCCGTCGTCGCGGCTCATGTCCTCGATGGCCAGGTTGAGCACGCGCCGGGTGTACGACAGCCCCACCCGGGCGTTGGCCAGCACCTCGTACTCGCCGCCCACGACGAGCTCGTCCGTGGACTGGGGCCGGATCTCCGGATCCACGATGGTGGCGCCCGCGCCCACGGTGCTCCACAGGCGGTTGGCGTCCAGCGGATCCTGGGAGCGCCGACGCGCCTGATCGCTCTGGCAGATGCCCTGCTGCTGCGCCGGATCGCGCGGGTCGCACAGCGCGGAGTCCTTCTCCGAGCGCACGCCGGGCTCGCCCGGGAACGAGCGATCCACCATGTCCAGCGGGACGCTCTCGTAATACCGGGCGTAGTTGCCGAAGAGCTTCATGCGCCCGGCGCGCGACGGATCGACGATGAGGCCCAGGCGCGGGGACCACTGGTTGGGCAGCACCAGCGCCGTCTTGCCGCCGCCGATGAGCTGCTGGGTGTCGTAGCGCAGGCCCACGTTGAGGGTGGCCATCTGGGAGAGGCTCCAGCTGTCCTGGATGAAGCCTCCGATGGCGTTGGACTTGGACCTGGGGCTCTGCGCGTCCTGGATGAGCACCTCGTCCGGGCCCACCAGGTAGCCGTACTGGCGGTAGTCGTAGAAGTAGTCGCCCTCGTCGGACTCGATGAGCACGCTGCGCCCCGTCACCGAGCGGGTGTGGTCGTAGACCATCTGCTCCAGATCGATGCCCGCCTTGAAGACGTGCTGGCCGGCGGCCGTGGCCAGGAAGGTGCCCACGGCCTTGGCCTGGTAGCGGTCCAGCGTGGCCTCGTCCAGGCGGCCCGGCCCGCCCGTCAGGTACGAGAGCACGGGGCAGCGCGTGGCCGTCACGGCCGGGTTCGACGAGTCACACACCGAGGGATCCGGCAGCGACTCGAACTCGGTGATGGCGTGCTGCGTCGGAGCGGTCCGCTGCCAGGTGACGTTGGAGATGCCCGCCAGGCCCTCCATGCTGCCGCCCACGGTGCCGTCCGAGGCGCGGATGGACAGCGTCTGGTGGTGCCAGCCCGCGGTGACGTTGAAGAGCAGCCGCTTCTCGAGGAACGAGGAGGACCACTTCAGGCTGGCATCCATGCTGTTGATGTTGCGCTGGGTGGCGATGGCGCCGTACTCGCCGGCGATGCGCTCCACCTCGGGGGCGCCGGTGCGCTCGCTGATGGCGAAGCGGCCCGAGCCTCCGGACGTGGTGGGCGTGCCCGTCAGCGTCACCGCTACGTTGTGATCCGGGTTGATCAAATAGGTGAGCTTGCCGATGTACTGGAAGCTCTTCTGGTCGGCGAAGTAGAGCTGCCGGGTGCCCTCGATGCGCTCCGTCTGGGTGAAGCCGCGCTCGTCCTGCAGCGGCTGGCCGTCCTCGCCCAGCACCAGGGCGTTGAGGTTGCGCTCCAGCTGGTAGCGGGTGAACGAGGGCGCGAAGCCCACGTAGAACCAGAGCTTGTCGTGGAGGATGGGGCCGCCCAGCTCCGCGCCGATGTCGCCCAGGTTCCACAGCGAGGCCTGGCCGGAGATGGTGCCCGCCTCCTGGCGGATCTCCGTGGTGGTGCCGCCCAGCGTGCCGGGCGTGAGGTTGCCGAACACGGAGCCGTGGAACTCGTTGGAGCCGGACTTCGTCACCGCGTTGACGACGCCGCCGGTGGCGCGGCCGTACTCGGGCAGGTAGCCGCCGCTGATGACGTTGACCTCGCTGATGAACTCCACGCTCAGCGGCGTGCCGTTGATGCCGAAGCCGGGATCATTCACGGACACGCCATCGACGATGTATTGGTTCTCCGGAGAGGTGGTCCCGCTCACGGAGACACCGTAGGTGTCCGCGTTGGCGCCGGGGGCGAGCTCCGCCAGGGACTCGAAGGAGCGGGACGCCGCGCCCTTCCCCGTGGGCGCCACGACGGCGATGTTCTTCACGAAGGCGGTGCTGACGTTGATGCCCGTGGTGGCCGAGCCGATGTCCACCGTGGGCGCCTGGCCGACGACGACCATCTCCTCGGTGAGCGCGGACTCGGGGATCAGCTCCACGTTGAGGCGGACCGAGTAGTCCAGCCGCAGGGTGACGCCCTCGCGGGAGTAGGGCCTGAAGGCCTCCTTCTCGAAGCGCACCGTGTAGACACCGGCGGGGAGCTGGGGAATGCGGTAGTTGCCGGAGCCGTCGGTGACCACCACCTGCTCGCCCTGAAGGTTGGGAGAGGTGGCCGTCACCACCACGTCCGCCACGGGCTTCTTCGTGGTGGTGTCGACCACGGTGCCGAGCAGCACCGAGCTGCCCTGGGCCAGGGCCGTGCTGCTCGCCAGGCACAGGACCAGCACCAGGGCTCCGATGTGCCGCAGCTTCCTTCTGTCTGTCATTGGGGCTTCTGGCCCGGGGGGGCTATCCATCTCTCCGCCAGGCGTTCCTCGCGGGCGTAACAAATGTCTGCTCGCGAACAGAATCAAGCCCTCCTTTCGATCTCCAGGCCCGGGGCTACAGTGGAGCGCGTGGCAGCTCCGCCTCACATCCAACCCATGGGCGACTCGGCCTTCGTGGTCCGCTTCGGGGACAGCATTTCCTTGGAGCTCCATGCACGCGTCGTCGGAGCGCTCCGGGTGCTGGACTCGGCCCGCGAGCGCTGGGTGGTGGATCTGGTGCCGGGCTACGCGAGCATCATGGTCCTCTACGACGCGCTGCGGGCCGCTCCCGAGGACGTCCTGCGCTGGCTGGAAGCGACGCTCCCGAGCGCTCGGCCGGAGCCTCCGAGCCATCGCCTCGTCGAGGTTCCCGTCTGGTACCACCCTTCGGTGGGACCGGACCTGGAGCCCCTGGCGCGCGAGAAGGGGCTCGCCGTGGAGGAGCTGGTCGCCCTCCACACCGCGCCCGAGTACCCCGTGTACATGCTGGGCTTCCGGCCCGGGTTCCCCTTCCTCGGCGGGCTCGACCCGAGGCTGTTCTCGCCCCGGCTGGCGACTCCGCGCGCGGCGGTCCCGGCGGGCTCGGTGGGCATCGGCGGACAGCAGACGGGCATCTACCCCCAGAGGAGCCCGGGAGGCTGGCGGCTCCTGGGCCGGACACCCCTGAAGCTCTTCTCTCCCGAGCGGGAGCCACCCTTCGCACTGAACGTGGGAGACAGGGTGCGCTTCGTCTCCGTCTCCGAGGCGCGATACCGCGAGCTCGGAGGGGAGCTGCCCGCGTGAGCCTTCGGGTCCAGAAGCCGGGGATGTTCACGACGATCCAGGACCTCGGCCGCCCGGGCCAGGGGCGCTGGGGCGTCTCGCCATCCGGGGCGATGGACCCGCTGGCGCTGACGCTGGCCAACCTCCTCGTGGGCAACCCCGCGGGCGCCGCGGCCCTCGAGGTGACCGCGCTCGGACCGGAGCTGCTGTTCGAGAGGGAGGCCACCTTCGCCCTCACGGGAGCCGAGCTCCGCGCCACGCTGGACGGAGCGCCCGTCGCCACGAGACAGGCCCACCGGGCCCGCGCCGGGCAGGTGCTCCGGTTCGGGGCCAGAGCCCACGGGGCGAGGGCCTACCTGGCGGTGGCTGGAGGCCTCGGAGCCAGCGCGCAGTCCTTCCTGGGCAGCGCGGCGACGGATGTCGAGGCGCACCTCGGAGGGCTGGGTGGCCGACCGCTCCGAGCGGGGGATGTGCTCGCGCTGGCCCCTCAGCCTCCGTTCCAGCCCAGGAGCGTGCACGCGGGGTGGGAGCGCTGGTACCAGCCGCCGGACGTGGTGCGCTTCATCCCCGAGCCGGGCGCTCGCCTTCCGGCGGAGGCACTGGAGCGCTTTGAAGCCGCCCGGTTCCGGATCTCCCCGCGCTCGAACCGCATGGGCTATCGGCTCGAAGGCCCCGCGCTGCCCACGGAGACGGGAGGGCTCCAGCTCTCGGAGCCGGTGGCGCCCGGCACCATCCAGCTTCCCCCGGACGGCCAGCCCATCGTGCTGATGGCGGACCGGCAGACCACCGGTGGCTATCCCCGGCTCGGGCACGTCCTCCGGGCCGATGTGCCGAAGCTGGCGCAGCGCTGGCTCGGGGACCCGGTGGGCTTTCGTGCCGTCACGCTCGAGGAGGCACGCCAGGCCCTGCGTGATCTGCAGGCCTGGCTCGAGCAGGCGGTGGCGTGATGCTCGAAGACATCGAACAGGTGGAGACCATGGACTGTCTGCTCAACATCGATCTCGGCGAGCTGCCCGATGAGGACGAGCAGCTCTATGCGCTCGCCCATGTGGCCAACATCGCCTGTGGCGGCCACGCGGGAGACGACGCCTCCATCCGCCAGGCCCTGGAGCGGTGCGCGCGGCATGGCACCCGGGCCGGGGCCCACCCCTCCTATGTCGATCGCGAGGGCTTCGGACGGCGGGCCCTGGACGTGACGCCGGAGGTGCTACGCGCCCAGATCGTCGAGCAGTGCGCCCGGCTCGCCGCCCAGGCCAGGACGCTCGGTGTCCCTCTGGAGTTCGCCAAGCCGCATGGAGCGCTCTACCACTCGGCGAACCGGGAGCCGGCGCTGGCTCGGGCGGTGGTCTCCGCGGTGAAGGAGGTGCTCGGCGCCCAGGTCATCGTCGTCGGCCCGGGCGCGGGGGCGCTGCGCGAGGCCGCCCGGGAGTCAGGGCTCCCCTACGCGCGCGAGGGCTTCGCCGATCGAGGCACGCTGCCAGATGGGACACTCGTGCCCCGCGGGCAGCCCGGCGCCGTCATCACCGATCCCCGTGTGGCCCGGGAGAACGCGGTCCGCCTGGCCCGGGGAGGCACCATCGACACGCTCTGCGTTCACGGTGATACACCCGGGGCGGTGGCCGTGGCCCGCGAGGTCCGAGCGGCGCTCGACGCACTGGAGCCCGTTCAGGGTGAGCATAAACGTTGACCGTGCCGGTTGCGGATCCGCACGGAGAGTCTCAGGTCAGCGACGCGCGGCCCCATCTGATGGATACTGTCGGCGCCCTTGCAGGGGGATTCATGGAGGCCGCATGAAAGCGCAGCGACTCACGAAGGCTCTCGTCCCGATGTTCCTCGGCCTGTGTCTGGCGGGGAGCACGGCGCTGGCCGCGGGCGTCAAGCAGCGCAAGCCCTCCGGCCGGGAGATGGCCACCCTGAAGGAGCTCTTCGCGGGCAAGGAGCTCAACACCAAGAAGGCGCTGTCCGTGTCCACCAAGAGCATGGGCGCCTTCCTCTTCGCGCCGGTGATGGACTTCACCGCGAGGCCGCCGCTGCAGCTCCACCTGGTGCAGGACCAGAAGATCCTCCTCACGCTCGCGCCGACGCCGGGGGACAAGACGTGGCCCGTCCTCCGCTTCGAGGGTGTCCTCTTCAAGGATCTGAACGATGACGGCTTCGAGGACGTGGTGACGCTGACCCGGTACATGCCCATGTCCGGGCCCAAGGCGAACCAGGTCTTCGCCCAGGGCGCCCTGTACCTGGGCCGGGGCGGCAAGTCCTTCGAGCTGCTCACCGGCGAGGTCCACACCGCCCTCAACGAGACGCCTCCGTCCTCGATGGCCGATCTGCAGAAGCGGCTGAAGAAGCTCGACAAGCGCAAGCTGGTCCTCCCCGCGCAGGTCAGCACCGGCCCGAAGCCCTGAGCCACACGCCGGCTTCCCTTCCCTTGCCTACCGGCTCACGGGAAGACACACAGCCAGCGTTCCAGCCCGCCCCAAAGTCTCCACTGTCATTGCCTCATTTCCGTCTGGATTTGAGGGTAAAAGACAGACATGTCCGAGAGCGTGTGGAAAAACAAATCACTCACCAGCCGAGCGAGCCATGCCATGATTCACGCGCGGTGATTCTCGGGAGGTGAGAGTGTGCGTCGGACTCCTGTTGATAGTCGCGGTGCTGGCTGCTCGAGAAACACTCCCTGGCCGCGGCGGTGGAGCGCCTGGGGAGCCCTGGTGCTGGTGCTCACCAGCTGCCAGGGGATGAACACGGAGCCCTCGGGAGAAGGAGAACCGGAGCCCGGTGGAAAACTCCCCGAGGCCTCTGCCCTTCCCGTGCAGGTCATCCGTCGGCTCAACCGGACGGAATACACGAACACGGTGAGGGAGCTGCTGGGCCCGGGCGCCACCACCGCGCAGGTGCTGCCGGCCGACGATCAGGTGGACGGCTACGACAACAACGCCCAGGTGCTGGGCATCAGCCCCCTGCTGCTGGAGAAGTACGCGCTGGCGGCGGAGGATCTGGTGACGTCGGCGCTGGCCTCCACCAACGCGGAGGGGCGGGCGAGGCTGCTCACCTGTGACTTCTCGGGAGCGAACGAGGGGCCGTGCGCGAAGCAGATCCTCTCTCGCTTCGGGCGCAAGGCGTGGCGCCGGCCGCTGACCGAGGAGGACGTGGGCCGGCTGCTCGCGCTGGTGCAGGAGAGCCGCGCGGCGGGCGACGCCTTCGAGGTGGCGCTGGGCGTGGGGCTGCAGGCCATCCTCACCTCGCCGCACTTCCTCTTCCGCGTGGAGCTCAATCCGGCCGTCGGGCTGCCGGACACGCAGCCGCTCACCACCTTCGAGCTGGCCACGCGGCTGTCCTATCTCCTCTGGAGCGGCCCGCCGGACGAGGCGCTGCTGGCGGCGGCGGAGAGCGGAGCGCTGCGGGAGGACACGGAGCTGGAGCGGCAGACGCGGCGGATGCTCGCGGAGCCGCGCGCGGCGGCGCTGGTGGACAACTTCGCCAGCCAGTGGCTGCGCACGCGGCAGCTCGCCCTGACGCAGCCCTCCCCTGCCCTGTACCCCACCTTCGAGACGCGTCAGCTGGGCCCGGCCATGGCCCAGGAGACGGCGCTCGTGTTCGCCGAGCTGCTGCAGGGCGACCGCAGCATCCTGGATCTGGTGGACGCGGACTTCACGTACGTGAACGCGGCGCTGGCGGCCCACTACGGCATCCCCGGCACCTTCGACCCGAGCCGCTTCACGCGCGTGACGCTCTCCGCGGACAGCCACCGGCGCGGCATCCTCACCCACGGCAGCATCCTGGCGCTGAACGCGACGCCCACGCGCAACTCGACGGTGAAGCGCGGCAAGTGGGTGCTGGGCCGGCTGCTGTGCCAGGAGCCGCCTCCGCCTCCGCCGAGCGTGCCGCAGCTGCCCACGGGGCCCACCTCAGCGGGCTCGCTGCGCCAGCGCATGGAGCAGCACGTGAGCGATCCGGCGTGCTCCGGCTGCCACGTGAAGATGGACCCCATCGGCTTCGCGCTCGAGCACTACGACGCCATCGGCGCCTGGCGGATGATGGACGGCGCCTTCGCCATCGACGCGCGGGGCACGCTGCCGGATGGCCGCTCCTTCAACGGCGCGATCGATCTGGCCAGCACGCTAAAGCAGGATCCGGATCTTCCCGGGTGCGTCGTGCGCCACCTCTTCACCTACGCGCTGGGCCGGCAGCCCGAGTACGCGGACGAGGCGGCGCTGGCGCGGCTCACGCAGTCCTTCCAGGAGAAGGGCTATCGGATGCGGGAGCTGCTGGTCCAGCTGGTGCTCAGTCCTTCCTTCCGGATGCGCCGTGCGCAGGAGGCCCTGCAATGAAGAAGTCCTGGGAGCTGTCTCGGCGAACGTTGCTGCGAGGAGCCGGCACGCTGCTGGCGCTGCCCGTGCTGGAGGCCATGGCCCCGGCGGTGGCCCGAGCCCAGGCGGCCGGAGCCCCCTCTCCGCGGCGGATGGCCGTCTTCTTCGTCCCCAATGGCATGTACCCGCCGGAGTGGTACCCGGCGACGAGCGGCGAGGGCTACGCGCTCAGCCCGCTGCTGACCCCGCTGGCGCCCTTCAAGAGCGACGTCCTGGTGCTCTCGGGCCTGGGGAACAAGCCGAGCCACGCGTCCTCGGTGGACGTGGGGCACGTGGCCTCCACCTCCACGCTGCTCACCGGCACCTCGGTGGCGGACGGGCCGCTGCGCAACGGCATCTCGATGGATCAGGTGGCCGCCGCCCAGCTCAAGCAGTACACGCGCTTCCCCTCGCTGGAGCTGGGGACGAAGAGCGGCACCTCGTTCGTGCTGCACAACAACATCTCGTGGAGCGCGAACTCCACGCCCATGCCCAAGGAGATCCGCCCGGACGTCCTCTTCGATCGGCTCTTCGAGGGGATGAACTCGAACCAGAGCAACCAGCAGGCCGAGGCTCGGCGGCGACGAAGGCTGAGCGTCCTGGACGCCGTGAAGGAGGACGCGACGCGGCTGGAGTCTCGGCTCGGGCGGCAGGATCGGCTCCGGGTGGACGAGTACCTGACGGGCGTGCGCGAGTTGGAGCAGCGGGTGGAGCAGACACGGCCGGTGCAGTGCACACCGGGCGCGAAGCCCGCGGAGCCGACGGACGTGCGCGATCAGGTGAAGTTGATGCTGGACATGATGGTGCTGGCCTTCCAGTGCGACATGACGCGGGTGGCCACCTTCATGTACGGCGAGGCGGTGGACGACAGCAGCTACGACTTCCTCACGGTGGCCGACGACCAGGGCAACCGGGTGCCGGTGAGCCAGGGCCACCACACGCTCAGCCATGAGATTGCTCCAGGCTCGCTGAGCCAGCGCATGTACAGCGCCATCTGCAAGTGGGAGGTGGAGCAGTTCGCCTACCTCCTCTCGAAGATGAAGGCGGTGCAGGAGCCGGACGGCACGCTGCTGGACAACTCGGTGGTGATGTTCGCCAGCGGCATTGGCGAGTCGAACCTGCACGACACGCTCAACATGCCGGTGGTGCTGGCGGGCCGGGGCGGCGGGAAGATCCGACCGGGGCGCCACGTGGTCTACAAGGACTACACCAACTTCTTCACGCCGGGTGTGCCCATCACCAAGCTCTTCATCTCCATGCTCGGCACCGTCGGGGTGAACGTGACGAAGTTCGGCCAGGACGGAGACGGTCCGCTGCCCAACCTCGCCTGAGGCGCGCGGCGGCGGGGCCGCCCGGCGCGAAAAGGGGCTTCCCGAAAGGGCGGTAATTCCTGCAAGGTTCGCAAACACCCCTTGCCGGAAGAGCCCCCCTCCATGCCGCTTCGCCTTGCCCTCCTCCTCGCGCTGGGCGTGCTGTTCGCGTCCACCTCGGTGCACGCGCAGCCCGCGTACAACGAGCTGCGCCAGAAGTCGTCGCACAACTCGTACCAGCGTCACGAGGCGCTGCTCGATCAGCTCGTCTACCACCGCATCCGCTCCATCGAGCTGGACATCCACACCGGCAAGGACGGCCGGTCCAAGATGACGGGCGACTGGTTCGTCTACCACGACGACGGAGAGCCGGAGACCACGTACCACCGGCTCTCGGACTGCCTGGCCGAGCTGCGGGCCTTCAACGCGGCCAACCCCAGGCATGAAGTGGTGACGGTGTGGATCGATCTCAAGGATGACTTCGAGGGCACCCGGATGCCGCAGGATCTGGATGCCCTGCTCATCAGGAGCCTGCCGCCTGACTCCATCTTCACGCCCGAGGAAGTGATGGAGAGGTGCCCGGGCGTGAGCAGCCTCCAGGCGGCGCTGACGGGTGCCTGCACCTGGCCCACCCACGAGGAGCTGCGTGGCCGGTTCATCTTCGCCCTCACGGGTGGAAGCGCAACCGCCAGCAAGCTGGGCACCTATGCCCCCGACGGCGCCACCGCGCTCACGCGCCAGGGCTTCATCGCGCCGGACCTGAGGACCTTCACGGACATCAGCGCCCGGCAGCACGTGGTCTTCTTCAACATGGAGAACGCCTACTCCTTCCTGGCCACCCACGTGCACCTGGCCAACTTCATCGGCCGAGTGTGGGGCGTGAACGACTCGAACAGCTGGACCAACGCGTCGGCCTTCAACGCCCACCACATCGCCACGGACAAGGTGAACTACCACGTCGATCCGTGGGCGGTGACGCACAACAGCCGCGGCTGGCCCTTCCAGTGCCTGGAGGGCTGGCCCTGCGGGAGCAACCAGGAGCTGGTGGATGTCATCGGCACGGAGGTGGACTCGGGGGACATCTGGAGCGGCAGCGACAGCTTCTTCTTCGCCCATGAGAGCAACAGCGCGGTGACGACGACGACGTGGACGACGTCGGTGTCCACGCCCAACAGCCACGTGGAGGAGTGGGGCAAGGCGTGCCTCATGGCGCGCGCGGGCACGGCGGCCAACGCGCGCTACTTCGCGGTGTGCCGCGCGTCGGACAACCACAAGCTGCGCATCCAGTACCGGACGGCGACGGGGGGAGCCTCCTCGTCCGCCGAGGTGGACATCGTCGCGCCGGACACGGTGGATCAGGAGAGCCTCACCTTCATCAGGCTCACCGTGCAGTATGACGGGACGCAGACCTGCGCGACGGGGCACGGCTCGCAGAACGGCTCCACGTGGATGTTCATCGGCAGCAAGTGCATCTCGGGGCTGCTGGGCAACCAGGGGCTGGCGGTCAGCTCGCACGGCAGCGGCCGGGTGAAGCTGCTCTTCAGCAACGTGAAGCGCGGCTCCACGCTCTACCGGGCCGCCAACTTCCCGAACAGGACCGCCATCGGCGGGGCGAGCTCCTCGCGCATCTTCGACGGCTTCTTCTGAGCCGGCGCGCCGGGAGCGGCGGGAGACTCCGGGGATTGAATAAACGAGCGGCCTTGCTCGTCGCGGCCCTGCCACTCTTCCGTCCCCAGGGCCGCTCATGCTCCTCACACTGCTCGGCATCACCCTCCTCGCCTCCGCTCCCCCCTTTCCTCCTCCCGACTGCCTGTCCGCCAATGGGAAGAGGGCCTGCGGCTACTCGTGCCGCGCCAGCTTCGAAGAGGTCCGCTGCGCCAGCACTCCCTACGGGACGTGCGCCACCTTCGATGGCCGGGTGGTCTGCTTCGATCCACCGGCCTCGGCCATCCACCACCCGCCCGACCAGGGGCTGCGCCCGGAGTGCAAGGGCGTGGCGGGCCAGGCTGCCTGTGGCTTCAACTGTCTCGTGGCCAAGGGCCGGGTCGCCTGTGCGCGAACGCCCTACGGGGTGTGCCGGGAGCACTACGGCCAGCTGGTGTGCTGGGATCCGTCGGAGGCCACCATCCACGAGTACGGCTCGGACATCCCCAGGCCCGAGTGCCTCACGGCCTCCACGGCGCTGGGGTGCGGCTATGACTGCAAGGCCGACCGTTCGGAGGTGAAGTGCGCGACGCCGCCGCGCGGCCGGTGCGAGAAGCAGGACTCGGTGTTCGAGTGCTTCGATCCGCCCATCCTCACGCAGTGCGCGCACACCCAGCCGCCCGACCCCAGCGAGATCCGCAAGCCGAAGAGCCAGAGGCAGGAGTCGAAGCCGGCCACCCCCACGCCGTCGAACTGACGCGCCCCGGGAAGGCGGATGGCCACGAGGCGGAGCGCGCTGCCCAGTAAGTGCTCCGCCTCGGCCTGACTCGCTCCGAGCCTTCCCAGGGCGTGGAAGCGGATTTCCCCTCCCCCACGGGCCTGGGTTCGCGGGCATCCCCCCGTGAACCGGCACCCCACCTGCAAGTGCCACGACTCACGGACGCCCGTTCCAAGCGAGGGCGTACCGGTGAACGGATGGAGGTCGGGCGTGGGCAGGTGGAAGCGAGGCATGAGGTGGGCGGTGTGCACCGCGACGGTGGGCGTGCTGGCAGGCTGCGGCGAGGAGCTCCCGGAGGCGGCGCCGCCGGAGCCGCTCGAGGCGACGCGGCAGGAGCTCGCGGAGACGCGGGTGTTCACCCCGGTGGCGGACGCCCGTGTCGAGGGCACGACGCCGACGGGGAACTACGGGAGCTCCAGCGTCCTCAAGGTGGATGGCTCGCCGCAGTACGCGTCCTTCCTGCGCTTCGAGCTGAGCGGGCTGAGCGGCACCATCGCCAGCGCGAAGCTCCGGCTCTACTCGACGGACGCCACGGTGAACGGCCCGGCCGTCTACACCACGGGCTCCTCGTGGCAGGAGAGCACGATCACCTTCCAGAACAAGCCCGCGACGCAGACGCTGCTGTCCACCGCGAGCACGGTGGCGGCGAACGCCTGGGTCGAGTGGGACGTGACGGCGGCCGTCCAGGGCAACGGCGCGGTGAACCTCGCGGTGGTGCCCACGGGCACGGATGGCACCGTGTTCTCCTCGCGCAACACCTCCAATACCTCCGTGCACCCGCAGCTCGTCGTGACGCTGAACACGGGCACGCCTCCCACGGGCAGTGACTGGACGTTCCACGGCGCGGCGCAGGGCGGCCCTCGGACCGTGTACGGCGTGAGCGCCGACGAGGGGGGCAACATCTGGGTGGCGGGCGGCGAAGAGGGGCTGTTCGTGCTCCAGAGGGGGCAGACGCAGTTCCGCCGCTTCACCATGGCGGACGGCCTGCGGCCCTACGGCTACATGCTGGATGGGAGCGCGCCTCCGGGGGTGAAGTACCTGAAGGTCATCTCCGTGACGGGAGGCCCGGCGGGCGTGGCCTTCGTGGGCTACGAGGGCCGCAAGCCAGCGGCGGGCATGCCCACCTGCGAGGACGAGTGGGACCAGGCCTACGCGGCGGGCCGCACTCCGGACGCGAGCATCTACAAGAGCGGCGACGCGGATCGGGTGACGCTCACCTCCTCGGGCAGCATCCAGGTGGTGCACTACGATCTCTCCACGGGCCCCAACAAGGTCGCCGCCGAGCCGCGCGGCCGGGAGAAGGTCTGCAACGTCCTGCGCATCGCCTACGATCCGCGGACGAAGAGCGTCTGGTTCGGCGGCAACCATGGCTTCGCCTGGGGCCGCGCGGACTTCCCGGGCTACAGCTGCGCGCCCGGGACGTGGGACTACGGCTGCGCCGGAGTGATGGAGCACGTGCACCCGGCCATCAATGGCTACAACTCGGACGGCACGCGCATGGTGCTGCTCACGGACGCGTACTACGGCGTCGCGGTGGCCTCCAACAGCGACGTCTGGATTGGCGGGGCCATCCGCTCGACGCGGTTCCGCTACGGCACCAACGGCAACAACTACTGGCAGGCGCAGGTGGAGACGGAGGGCAGCGCCTACGCGTGGAACCGGTATGACATCTGGCCGGACGCCGTCTCGGAGCCGACGCCGCCCACCCGGGCGCAGCGCGTGGATGACCACGTGTCGGGCATGGCGGTGATGAGTGACCAGACGGTGTGGGTGGGCAGCTTCAGCAACGGCCTGGCGCAGCTCAGCTCGAGTGGACAGCGGCTGCGCACCCTGTCCACCGAGCTCATCGATGGGCACGGGTATGTCTCCTCGATCGCGGGAGATCCGCTCGACAACAGCGTGTGGGCGGGCACGTCCTGGGGCGGAGGCATCAGCCGCGTGCAGGGCAGCACGGTGACGAAGTACGGCAGCGGCGTGCTCCCCAGTGCGCTGCTCTACATGCGCGTCACGGACATCCAGGTGGACCGCTCGACGACTCCGCGCCGCATCCTGATCGGGTTCCAGGGGACGGACAGCACGCCGGGCTCCATCGGCATCTACACCGGGCAGTAGGCCCCTGCTCCAGGCTCCAGCCGTGCTCTCCGCGCGGCTGGAGCCCCACCGTGTCGTACGCCTCACGAGAGCGTGATAAGCCCTTCTCGAAGGCCGCGACTTCCAGTGGCCGGAGGGGCTGGAATGCGGATCGTTCGGAGAATCCTGATCGGACTGGGCGTGCTGATCATGGCCGCCGCGATCGGGCTCGCCACCTGGGAGCCGCTGCTCACCGCCCGCCCTGCCCCGCCACCCGCGCACCCGTACGACGTGACGATCACCCGCGACGATTTCGGCGTGCCGCACATCCTCGGCAAGACGGATCCCGACGTCGCCTATGGCATCGCCTATGCCCATGCCGAGGATGACTTCTCGACGCTGCAGGAAGTGCTGGCGATGACCCGCGGCCGGCTCGGCGCGCTCATCGGGCCGGATGGAGCCAAGACGGATTTCGTCGTCCACCTGCTCGGAGCCCGTGCCACGGTCGCGCGCGATTACATGAAGCAGCCCGCGGACGTTCGCGCGTTGCTCGATGGCTACGCCTCGGGCCTCAACCGCTATGCCGAGACGCATCCGGACGAGGTGCGGCTGTCCAGGCTGTTCCCGGTCACTGGCGAGGATGTCGCGACCGGCTTCGTCGTCCGCTCGCCCTTCTTCTTCGGGCTCGAGGGCGTGCTCGGTGCGCTCGCCGGAGACAAGCCGCTGCCGATCGAAAGCGCCGCCAGCCCGCGGCCTGAAGCGCCTGCCGGCACGCCGCTCGGCTCCGAATCGAACCAGTCCGGCTCCAACGCCTTCGTCGTCGCGCCCAAGCGCTCGGCGGATGGCTTCACCCGGCTCGTCTCGAACTCGCACCAGCCCTGGCGCGGCGGCGCGGCGTGGTACGAGCTCGTCGTCCATTCACAGGCTGGCTGGGATTTCGCTGGCGCGCTGCTCCCCGGCGCCCCCTACCCGCTGATGGGGCACAACAAGGCGCTCGGCTGGACCAACACCGTCAACCGTCCCGACCTGATCGACGTCTACAAGCTCGTCACCGACGACGACCGCTATCGCTATGACGACCAGTGGCGACAGTTGGAGACACAGCGCGTCTGGCTGCCGGTCAAGCTCTGGGGCCCGTTCGTGCTGCCGGTGCCCAGGACGGTCTATCGCGCGGTGCAGGGGCCGGTGATCGTCAACAAGAGCGGCAGCTACGCGCTCCGCTATGGCGGCGCCGATCAGCTCAAGATGGTGGAGGCGTATTACCGGCTCAACCGAGCCACGGATTTCAACCAGTGGCAGGCGGCGCTGGCGCTGCAGGGCATTCCCGGCACCAACTTCCTCTATGCCGACGCGGCCGGCAACATCGCCTTCTTCTACAATGCCAGCTTCCCCAACCGGAAGCCGGGCTTCGACTATTCGAAGGTGCTGCCGGGCGACACCTCGAGCGCTTATGAGCCAGGCACCGTTCCGTGGAGCATGGTCCCGCGCAACGTGAACCCGGCCTCGGGCTTCCTGATCAACGGCAACAACTCCCCTTACCAGTCGGCGGGGCCAGGATCGGAGCTCCCGCCCCAGCCACCCTTGCTCGGCGTCGAGACGGACACCACCAATCGAGGCGACCGCGCGCTGGAGCTGATGAGCGCCGTGCCATTGATCTCCGAGGAGGACCTGAAGCGGATCAAGTTCGACACCGGCGTCGCCAAGAGCGGCTATCTGGAGGCGTGGTTCAAGGAGCTGCTCGCTGTCGAACCCCGTGGCGACGAGCTGCTCGTGCAAGCGCGCGATCTGCTCTCCAGGTGGGACTGGAACTGGGACGGCCAGGGCCCCGCCGACTCGCTCGCTTTCTCGATCCTGCGCTCGCAGCATCGCTTCCATTACGAGCGCAAGCCCAAGCCCGATCCGCGCGCGGTGATGACCGAGGCGGCGGGCTATCTGCGGAAGCACTTCGGCAAGCTCGACGTGCCGCTCGGCGAGCTGATCCGCCTGCGTCAGGGCAAGCTCGATCTGCCCATGGACGGCGGTCCGGATTCGCTCCGCGCCGCGACCAGCTATGACGAGGCGCCCGACGGACGCCTGGCGATCCGCCACGGAGACAGCTTCATCCTGTTCGTGACGTGGGACAAGGCGGGCAAGGTGCGCTCGGAATCGGTCCAACCGTTCGGCTCGGCCAGCACGCGGCCGGATTCACCGCATTACACCGATCAGGCGCAGCTCTTCGTGCAGCACCGCTTCAAGCCGGTGTGGTTCGACCCGGCGGAGCTGCAGGCGCACGCCGAGCGGAGCTACCGGCCGTAATCTGGAACCAGAGCCTGCTCCCCCTGAAACGGGCACAGGGGCCGAGTCCGCCCCCACGTCCGGTCCACCCCCCTGTCGGTCGCGCCCTGTACGAACTGGTCTGCTTGTCATACCAGTTCGCTAGCGGTTCTCGACCAGGGCGCCTCCCTGGTCAGGCCGCTCCCCTGGCGCAGGCGCCTCCCTCCAGGGTGCATGAACTTTTCCGGAATGACTTCAGGCGACGAGGCGCCCCGCGCGAGCGAGCCGGAGCAAGCCGGCGCGGGCCTCGGACCACTGCCGCGTCAGCGCCTCGGACGGCTCGCCGGGCCTGCTCGTGGCCTCGAGCAGGGGGAACGGTGAGGCCATCGCGCGTGGGCTGGGCAAACGATCGGTCGTCGGGAGGATCGTCGTCATCCCGACGTGAGCCTGGCGCTCGACTCGCACGACGCCGTCGGGCCAACGCTCGACGAGGGCGTGGACGACGGTCGCGACCGCGGCCTCCGGCAGCCGCTGCTCGGTCGCCTCGGCCCACCGTACCAGGACCGCGAGCCCGCGCAGCACGTCGTAGTAATAGAAGCGCGGGAACGTGAGCGCGCGCCAGGCCACCGCCGAGCCTCGCTCCTCCGCGTTGTGCACGGTCCTTGAGCCATGGATGAGGGCCCGATCGATCAGGAAGCCCCCGGCGCGAACGACAAAGTCGCGCTGCTCGCCCGTCCAGACTCCGCCGAGCAGCATGGCCTCGAGGGGCGCGACCGTCCCGACCATCGAGCTCGGGCACTCGCCCGTCTGGCGGTACGCGGTGCTGTCGCAGTTGAGGCCGCCATCGGCCATCTGGTACCGCACGAACCAGGGCCGGACCCAGGGCAGCTCGCGCTCGACGTCGACGCCGCACGCGGCCAGCACCGGGTACATCGTGCCGAGGGCGCAATGGCAGGCAGTGTCGCGCTGCGTGTCGACACCCGGGGCATCGCTCGGGTGGATCGGGAAGAGGTGCAAGAGCCGATTGATCCTCGCGGCCATCGCGGCGGAGGTGCGCACCGGGATCTGGCGCGCTTCGCCGAGCTCGTGGAGCAGCAGCATGTGCCACCACGGCGAGTTCCACTTGGGCCAGTACGGATCGAGCTCGATGCTGCTCAGCGCGGCATCCGAGCCGAGGAAGGCCACGGAATAAGCAATCCCACGCTCGACCTCGGCGCTCCGGATCGGCGTGGGATTGGGAACGGCGGCAAGCTCCTCGAGATCGATCATCATCAGCGACTCTGGCGTGGGAAGTCTCTCGGGTCCAGGGCTCTGATGACGGAGGGCGGCGCGGGTCGCTCACCCCCTGGCGTCAGCGCGTCGCGCGGACGGGAGCATGGAGCCCAGCAGCGCCAGGGCCACGAGGATCAGCTGGAAGACCGAGGTGTGCGACGTCGGGTTTCGCTCGCGGGGGGTGGGATTCATGGTCACGCTCCTCTCTCAGCGCTTGGACGTGAATACCAGAACACCCTGACATTCCGGCCAGCGCTTCCCAAGCGAGGCAGGCTCATCCTTCGCCGCGTGACGCGGACGGCGCTCGGGCAGCGACCATCCAGCAAGCAGCGGTGAAGCGGACGTCCGCTCCCTGCACATAGGGCTCGAAAGCGGCGCGGACCGTTTCGATGAGCTGGGTGCGAGTCCGCTCATCCGCCTCGTGAAGGATCATTCCGACAGGACCGAGCCGCGTCAGGTACCGGACCAGCTCCTTCTCGGGCAGGGTACAGGCAACATCGAGCGGCCGGATGTCGATCCCGGCCCAGCCGCTCTCCTCCAGAATGCGGGAGACGCGGCGCTGGTCCGCGAAGGCGAACTGCCCCGGACCGTCCGGCCGGCGAGCAGGAAGGTTCGGAAGGAGCGGTGCCGCGGCGCGCTCGGCCGTCGTCATGAACGGATTCTCCGAAGGGCCCCTCCAGGCGATGAACCGCAGCTCGGCGTTCTCCTCCGAGGCTCGCCTCAGGTTCGCGAAGGCCTGGACGGAGTCGTCGAAGAACATGACGCCGAAGCGCGAGATGATCATGTCGAAGCTCGCGGGCTCGAAGGCATGGGTCTGCGCGTTGGCGATGATGAAGCTTGCCGGCGTACCTTCCCGTTCGGCGCGAGCTCTGGCGGCGGTGATCATCGGAGCCGAGATGTCGATACCGGTGCAGCGGCCCTGCGCGCCCAGCAACCGCGCGACGGCGAGCGTCGTGCTGCCCGTACCGCAGCCTATGTCGAGCACCCGGCGACCAGCTCCAGCGGAGACCGCCTGGACGAGCAGCTCTTCCATCGGCTTGAACATCGAGTCGAACAGCTCCTGCGTCTCGACCCAGGCTCGTCCGGCGGGACCGTTCCAAAGCTTCGTCTGCTCGTCATCGGACTGGCGCGTGGCATTCATGCTCGTCTCCATTGGTGTGCCATGAGGAATGGAAGGCCGTACTGTGCCAGCTCGAGTCGACTTGAAGTCAAGCGGTGAGAGACCTGGACAGCACGGAGGAAATAACCTCCTCGCCTTCGTCACGAGCGATGCCGCCGGCAGCGACGAGTCCAGTCCGGCGCCCTAACGAGGGTCTACTCTTCAACCCGGCCTTTTGTTAGAAATTCTCAATCACTCCACCCAAGGAACGAAAAATGCGAATTGATCGGACACCCTCCTGGTTGGTGCTCGTGGGACTCGTCGTGGTCCTGGCCGCGTGGGACGCGCGTGCAGACTGTTGCGGCGCGGCCTTCGGGAGCACTTCCATCTGTGGAGATGGCACCTCAAGCAATGGAGGATGCTGTGGCTATGGCCCATGCAACATCTTCTGCTGCAACTGCGATGGAGGCTGCCGCCAGGCGCAAAACCTTCAGCAATGCGACGCAGCCTGCCAGGGACAGCGCGGCACCTGCATGAGCGGCTGCGACCTGACCTGCGGCGAGGGCGCGGCCGATGACTGCGAGATCTGCTACGCGGCGTGCAACGTGTCGGAGGGGAACTGCGAACAGCAATGCCAGCAGAGGTTCCCCTCCACGGCCACGGAGGCGAAAGCCACTCCCCCTGCTCCCTCCAAAGCCTCGCCTTCCCCCAAGAGCCAGCTATTGGTGGTTCACCGCTTCGCGCTCGTCGACAAGGACAGGAATGGAGCGATTTCACGCGGCGAGTTCGACGCCTTCGTGAAGGACCCCTCACAGGCGAAGTGTGGTGGGCCTGCGCGCTTCGAGCAACTCGACGCCAACAAGGATGGCCAGTTGACGCTCGATGAAGTGGACAGCAGTGGCGCCACCTACCTTCGCGAGCACCAGAAGGAGGCCCTGGCAAGCGCCCAGAAGCTGAAGCCCTACCTTGCTAGCCTCTTGAAAATGCTCGGAGCCCCCAAACAGCAGCCGTCCAAGAAGTAGCAGCCATCGAGCAGGAGCCTCGCAAGGGCGAACCGCAGCGCCGCGCATAGCGCTGCGGCGGCCGCCTGGCAGGGCCTGATGATACAGGCGACACGATGACCTGAGTCGAGTGGCACGAGCGACCGAGCTTCATCGCTCGGCAGCCCCCATCGCCTTCGCGCGACGCCGTCCGAGCAGGTTCCGCGCCACGATGAGCAGGCCAAAGAAGAGGCCAGAGTCCGTGCCGGAGGTGGCGCCACACCCGCCTCCACCCCCACCCCCGCCCCCGCCTCCGCCCCCGCCGTTCCCGTTACGCACGGTGACGGTCACCGGGGCGGCGTGCACCACGTTGCCCGCGCCGTCGGCAATGACCGCGGTGATGGTGTGGACCGAGTCGTCCTGCACCTTCGTGCTGTCCCAGCTGCCAGTCACCGTCGCGCCCGTGCCGCTGACGAGCACCACCCCATCCACGAGGATGGCGAGCTCGGCCAGCGTGGTGCCCGAAGCGACCGTCCCCGTGGCGGAGATCCGGACCTGGCCGGAGACGGTGGCACCATTGGCCGGCTCCGTTATCGCTACCATCGGCGGGGCCAACGGCGTGACGTTGAGCTGCGCGGTACCGGTCAGGCTCGCCGTCGCCGTGTCAGTCAGGGTGAGCGTGCGCAGCCCTGGCGACTTGAACGTCACCTTGAAGCTCTGGAGCACGCCTCCGGCGAACGTCGCCGTGGGAGCGAAGGACGCCGCGCCGTCGGAGCTGGTCACCTTGGCCGTGCCCCCGTAGCTGGTGGCCTGATTGCCGTAGGCGTCGTAGGCCGTGGCCGACAAGGTGGCCTGCTGGCCCACCGGCACGCTCGGATCGAGCACCAGCGTGTAGCTGGCCGCCGCGCCCGGCTTGACGTTGAACGCCTGGCTCGTCACCCCCGCGAAGCCCGACGCGCTCGCCACCAGCGTGTAGCCATTGCCGACCTTGCGCAGCGACAGCCCCTCGAACCTCGCCACGCCCTGGACCGCCGACACCGTGAGGGTGCCCAGCAGCTGAGCGCCCGTCGGGTTCGCGCCAAGGCCCAGCGTCACGCTGCCCGTGGCCTCGGTGAGCACGTTGCCCTGCGCATCCTGCAACTCCACCTCGACGGCGGACAGCAGGTCACCCGCGGTGACGTCCGCCAGCGTGGCACGGAAGACCAGCCTCCCCCCCCCGCTCGAGGTGATGTTGAACACCGCGCTCGTCACCGCCGGCAGCGCACCCGCGCTCGCCTGGAGCGTATAGCCCTGCCCAGCGCGGTTGATGGACAGATCCGCGAAGGTGGCCACGCCGTTGACGGCGTTGACCGTCTTCGTACCCGACAGCGTGCCATTGCCAGGGTTGTTGGCGATCGCCACCGTGACGGCCTGCGTGGCGTTGGTGACCGCGTTGCCGAAGGCATCCTGGAAGGCCACGCGGACCGCCGGGCTGATCACCGCGCCAGCCTGGGTGGAGCCCGGCTGCACCGTGAAGACCAGCGCCGCCGCCGGCCCATGGGTGATGTCGAACGTGGAGCTGGTGGCCTCCGTCAGCCCGCTGGCCTGGGCCTTCAGCTGGTAGCCCGTCCCCACCCGGGCGATGGACAGGGTGTTGAACGTCGCCACGCCGTTGACAGCCGCCACCGTGGTGGTGCCACTCAGCGTGGCACTCTGGCTGCCCTGGAGCGTGAGCGTGACGCTGCTGGCGACATTGACCCGGTTGCCCTGGGCGTCCTGCACCTCCACGGTGACCGTGCCGAGGTTGGCGCCTGCCGTGGTGCTCGCGGGAGCCTGCGTGAACACCAGCCGGGTCGCGCTACCTGCCTGGACCTGGAACGCCGTGCTGGTGGCGCTGCTGAGCGCCCCCGACGTCGCGGTCAGCTGGTAGGCCGTACCAGCCTGGTTGATGGACAGGCTGTCGAAGGTGGCCACGCCGCTGACGGCCGCCACCGTGGTGGTGCCGCTCAGCGTGCCGCCCCAGGGGTTGGCCGCCAGCGCCAGGGTGATGTTGGGAGTCGCGCTCGGAATGGAGTTGTTGAAGGCATCCAACACGGAGACCCTCACCGCCGGAGCGATGATGGCCCCTACCCCCGTGTTGCTCGGCTGGACGCTGAAGGCCAGCTTCGCCGCCGCCGCCGGGACGATCTCGAAGACATCACTGGTGGCGCTCTGCAGTCCCGTGGAGGCCGCCGTCAGCGTGTAGCCGGCGGCCGCCTTCTGGATGGAGAGGTTGGAGAAGGTGGCCACGCCGTTGACGGCCGCCACCGTGGTGGTGCCTCCCAGCGTGCCGCCCGCGGGGCCTCCCAGGGTGAGCGTCACCGGCGCCGTCGAGCCGGTAACCACGTTGCCCCCCAGATCCTGCACCTGAACCTGAACGGCGCCCAGTGTCGTCCCCGCCACCGCATTGCCTGGAGGCGCGCTGAAGACGAGCCGAGCCGCCGCCCCCACCGTCACATTGAAGCCGGTGCTGGTGGCGGTGAAAGCGCCCGAGGTCGCCTGCAGGGTGTAGCCCGTGCCTGGCTTGCTGACGCGCAGGTTGCTGAAGGTGGCCACGCCATTCACCGCCGCCACCGTGGTGGTGCCAGCCAGCTCGGCCCCCGTCGGGTTGTTGCCCAGGGAGACGGTGACATTCGCCGTGGACGTCGTGATGTTGCCGAACGCATCCAGGAGTGTCACCCGCACCGCCGGGTTGAGAGGCGTGCCCGCGCTTCCATTGGGGGGCTGGGTGCTGAAGAGCATGCTCGCCGGCGCGGCCGGGGTGATGTTGAAGGCCTGGCTCGTCTTGGAGCCGAGCAACGGGGAGCTGGCCACCAGCGTGTACCCTGTCCCCACCTTGTTGATGGACAGGTTGCCGAAGGTGGCCACACCCGCGAATAGCGTCGCCGTGGTGGTGCCGGACAGCGTGCCGCCACCCGGGTTGGCTCCCAGCGCGAGGGTGACGCTGCCGCTGCCCGACGAGACGATGTTGCCGTACAGGTCCACCAGCCTCACCTTCACGGCGGGGTGGATGGGGACTCCCGCCACCGCGGTGGCCGGCTGCACGGAGAAGATCATCCCGGACGCCGCGCTCGGGATGATGAAGCTGCTGCCGCTGCCTCGCAGCGTCGGGTTCGTGGTGGACGTCGCGGTGAGGGTCTGCGTGCCCGCGGTGCGCAGGGTGTACAGGCCAACCGCCTCGCCCGCGGTGAAGTTCAGGCTGGTGGCCCCGCTCCACTGAGGGTCCGAGCTGCTGATCGCCGCCGTGCCGGTGTAGCTCGTCACCGGGATGCCCACCGAGTCCACCGCGGTGAAGGTGGCGAAGAAGGACGAGCCCGACTGCCTCGAGTCGCTCATTCCGCTCACCCGGTAGGCGACGGCCGGGCCAACGGGCGGAGTCCGCGTGGAGCATGTCGCGTACGCATCCGCGGTGAGGCGCACGTCGTCAAGGTAGAACCCCTCTTCCTCCCAGGAGCTGTCGGTGTAGAACCGGAAGGCGAACCACACCCTCTGGCCCGCCAGCGCCGACAGGTTGACGGTGACCGGTTTGAAGGAGCCATTCGCCCCGCTCCTCGGGCCGGTCCAGATCCGGATGTTGGGGGAGGCGTCGAGCGCGCCGTCATAGCCCCCCGCGGAGATGTAGGGCGCCGTCGAGGACTCCGCGTCGCCAACCTGGGTCCACGGCCCGTTCGGCCCCTGCGTGCTGTAGGAGAGCCAGGCTCCATCCCGGCCCGTCTCGAGGACGTGCCAGATGTTGAACGTCAGCTGCGGAGTGCGGGTGCTCACAGGCAGGTTGAAGCCGTAGATGCTCGGGGCGGTGACGCCGTTGCCGCCGAGCACCAGGGTGCCCTCCGCGCTGGAGGGGTAGTAGCCCCCACAGCCGGTGCTGGCCCTGCCGAAACGGTAGGCCTTCAGGGCCGACTGGTAGCGACAGTTCGAGGTGAGGTTGATCAAGCCCGCGGGAGTGGAAGTCGGGAGCCAGTACAGGGACGCATTCGTCGGGCGGTTGCCGTCCAGATCATCGAAGTAGTTGAGGCCCGTGGTCTCGGCGCCCGTCGGCGTGGAGGACTTCTCGACGGTATTGGTGTCCTCGTTGGTGGCGCCGCCCTGCTCGGTGGCTCGGACCACGTAGAAGTACTTCGTGCCGCTGGTCAGGTTCAGATCATCCGCGAAGCTGGTGCCAGTCAGCCCCGTGGCAATGCGGTTGCCCACCGACGGAGTGAAGCCCGGGCTGGTGCCGCGGTAGACCGAGTAGCTCAGCGTGCCACCACAGGCCGGAGTGCCCGCGGCCCAGGTGACCGTGTTGGCGCAGGTGGCCGCCTGAGCGTTGCTCACGGCGGAGATGCCCGCGAAGGTGGGCGGCAGCGTGCATGCGCCGTTGGGAATGGCGGAGACCTCCGTGGACCGGGGGGACTCCGCGCACTGCACCGCGCGCACCACGTAGTAATAGCGGATGCCTCCCGACACTCCGAGGTCCGCGTACGGAGGCGCCGCCACGGTGGCCACGCGAGTGTACGGGCCGCCCGCGGTCGTGGAGCGATACACGTTGTACTCGGTGGCTCCGTTGGGCGCCCAGTTCACGTCGATGCGGTGGTTGCCATTGGCGGTGGCGCTCACCCCCGTGGGCACCTGGGACGCGCTGGCGCAGGAGTTGTAGGCCACCAGGGCGTAGTCCTGGTCCAGCGAGGAGGCATTGGCCGGCACGCCGTCCGAGTTGATGTTCGCCGCCGTCACCGTGATGGTGAAGGTGCCGTCGGTGCCCGGGGGCAGGAACACGCTCTCCACGTTGTTCACGCCGTCCGCCGTGCCGCCAGGGGTGGAGCTCGGGCCGGTGAAGACGTTGCCCTTGTAGGTGTTGGCGCCGACCGTGACGGTCAGGTCCAGGTTGTTCTTCCACGGACTGGCGGTGGTGGTGCCGGGCGCGTCCGTCCACGCCAGCGTGACGCGGAAGGGCCGGGTGGTGTCCGCGATCACTCCGGAGAAGGTGCGCGACTGGCCCGTGGCGGTGAAGAGGTTGGCCGGGTTCTCGTCATCCAGCAGGCGCTGGGCGCCGTCGAAGGCCATGCCCAGGTCCATCAGGCCCATACCCTGCTTGTTGGACCAGAGAGCGTCGATGGCATCCGCGCCCGTCAGGTAGCGGGCGGTGTTCATCAGGTACGCCTTCGTCATCGCCGGGCTCGGCGGCGTCATGCCCTGGTTGATGAAGTACTGGCGCAGCAGCGCCGCGCCGCCGGAGACGACCGGAGCCGCGTGGCTGGTGCCGGAGGAGGCCGTGTACCACTGCTGGCCCGACGGGAAGTACGGCGCGCCGTTGGCGCCGCCACACACGCCGCTGGCGTCGAAGCACGCGAGCGACTGGCCCAGGGGAGCAGCAGGCGGGTTGGCACGCTGCGAGGCCGCCTGCGCCACGCCACCGACGACGTGCGTGCCAGGGGCCACGAGGTCCGGCTTCTTGCGGCCGTCCGCCGTGGGGCCACGGCTGGAGGCATCGAAGAGCTCATGGACGCTGTTGGCATCGTCGTCCCCCACGGTGCAGAAATCCAAGGCGTTGAAGGGCTGAACGCTCTCGGAGGCTCCCACGGTGAGGATGTTCTTCGCGGTGGCCGGAGTCCTCACGGTGTTGGGGCCCGGGCCGCTGTTGCCCGCGGAGAAGACGATGACCATCTGCTGGTTGCCCGCGGCGGGCACCGCGGACCCGGTCGGCTGCGCGTCACGCACCAGCGCGTCGTACCGCTGGCTCTCCTGGGTGTAGGCGTTGCTGCTGTCGCTGCCCCAGCTGTTGCTGCTGATGCGCATGCCATCCCGATAGGCGCGTGACTGCAGGTCCTCGAAGTCGGGGTTGGTGAAGTCCGGTCCGTAGACGACAGACGAGCCTAGCTTCACGAAGGGCGCCACACCCAGCCCGTAGGCGTAGCCCTCCGCATCCGCGAACGGGGACCCGGTCAGGTCCGAGTAGCCACCGATGATGTGCGCGTTCAGTGTGCCGTGGCCATTGCAGCCCGAGAGCATGCTGCTCCCGGACCCCTCGATGCGGTTGTAGACGACACGGCTGGCCTTGCTGACGTCGCCGTCCACGTAGAGCCCGAAGTGGTTCGGCGCCTGGGTGCCGTTGTCCAGACCGCTGTCGGACACATCCACACCGAAGCCGGAGGCGGTGAACTGCGCCTGCGTGAAGCCCTTGGAGGCCAGCCAAGCCAGGTAGCCCGGCCCCGTGGGGTTGTTGCCGCTCAGGCGGCCGGAGACGATCACGCCCTGGCGCTCGTCATGCGGGCGCGGCACGAAGTACGGCTGGATGGAGAGCACGTCCGGACGGGCGGCCAGCTCGTGGAGCTCCCTCTTCGTCAGCCAGGCCACCACGTTCACGTAGCCCAGCGCCTCCTGGGTGGTGCCGTCGCGCGACTGCCGGGCGCGGATGAGCTCCAGCGTGGCGCCGTTGGCCTCTTCATCCTGGATGAGCTGGAGGGCGTACGTCTCCGTCTGGAGCCGGTGGATGGACGGATCCAGCTTGAAGTCCGGGAGGTAGTCCCCGCTCCACTGGATGGAGCGCTCGGAGCTGACGTGCCGCTGCAGGCGCGTCAGCGAGGCCGCGTCGCCGTACACGATATAGGCGTTGTTGGGGATGTACGTGATGAGCTGGACGCCGGTGGCCTGGAGCGCCTCGACCCACTGAGGCTGGATGGGGCCGGCGAACTGGACGATGTGCAGGCTCTTGCCGGAGGCGGGCAGCTTCATCCCGCGCAGGGACTGGCCGTGAGGAGACGCGGTGTCGATGGTGCCCGCGTTGAGCAGGATGTCGTTGAAGTCATCGCGCGGCTCGGCCCCCTCGGGCAGGGCCGCCATCGCATCCTCATCCACCGAGACGAGCTGGAAGGAGCCGTAGTCCGCGATGTGCTGGACATTGGCGCCACGCTGCGCGAGCTGCCGGGCCTGCTCCGCGCTCAGCTGCACCTTGTGGGTCGCCAGGCCCGGGCGAATCGCCTCGGACCGCGGCTCGAGCCCTGGCCCCGAGCCTTCGCACGCCAGTGTCGCAACGAGCCACATCGCCCCGAGCACCTGGGTGCTCCACCGCAAGACGCCTCCAGGAGGCATCCGAGTGCCTGATTTCATCATCGTCATGAGCCCGACCCACGCGGTTTCGCGTCTGAGAGGGCGTCACGAGTAACACGGCCGTGAGTTCAATTTTCCGCCAACCGACACACCTGGGGCTTTCCCTGACGCAACACCCGCAGGGTTTTCCCTGAGAGGGATTGCATCTGACGCGACGCAGGGTGACTTCCGCGCTGGCGCAAGCATGTACATGAGGGCCCGCCTGGTGCACGCAGCACGCGCAGTGGCCAGCGTAGCCCTGCACGGGAGAGGAGGATCACCATGCCCGAGGTGCTTTCTCACGAGGCGCGCATCCGTTTCGAGGACACAGGGCAGAGCGAGCCGGCACTGCTCCTCCTGCCTGGGTGGTGCACCAGCCGGGCTGTCTTCGCCCCGCTCCTGCCCAGGCTCTCGGTGCGTCACCGGGTGCTCTCCATGGACCTGCGCGGGCACGGCCAGTCCGAGCAGGGAGGCGAGGACTTCTCCAGCGAGACGCTGGTGGACGACGCGCTCGCGGTGGTGGAGGCCAGTGGTGCGCGGCAGGTGGTCCCGATCGCGCTGTCCCATGCGGGATGGATCGCCCTGGAGCTGCGCCGGCGGCTGGGCGAGCGCGTGCGAGGGCTCGTGCTGCTGGACTGGATCGTCCTGGAGCCACCCCCACCCTTCCTGGCCGCGCTCCAGGGGCTCCAGTCCGGTGCGTGGCAGGACAGCCGTGACGCGCTCTTCAGCATGTGGCTGAAGGGCGTCGACTCGCCCGCCGTCATACGGTTCGTCCGCGAGGACATGGGCGCCTTCGCCGGAGAGATGTGGCGCCGGGCAGGAAGGGAGATCGGCGCCGCCTACGCCCGGGAGGGCTATCCGCTGCGCGCGCTCTCCGCCCTGTCGCCCCCGGTTCCGACGATGCACCTGTACTCGCAGCCAGCGGATCCGGCGTACCGGATGGCACAGCAATCCTTCTCCGCGGATCATCCGTGGTTCCAGGTCCTGAAGCTGGAAGCGACCAGTCACTTCCCGACCTTCGAGGTACCCGACGCGCTGGCCACGCACGTCGAGGATTTCCTCCGAGCAGCTCTAGCGCGTCACCCCAGGATGGTAGACCTCGGTCTTCCTTCCGCGTGAGGCGTACACATGAAGCGCATGTTCCCGAGGTGGCGTGGGGGTCTCTTCCCAGGCCTGCTGCTGGCCCTGGCGTTGGCGTGCTCCAATTCGGAGCAGCCCCCGGCAGACCCGGATGGAGGCAGCCCCTCACCGGACGGAGGCAACACGGCTCTGGATGGAGGAAACACGAATCCAGACGGAGGGAACCCGGGGCCAGACGGAGGGAACCCGGGGCCAGACGGAGGGAGCCCTGAGCCGGATGGAGGCACCACCTCGCGCAAGCCCTACGTGATCTTCGTGGTGGATCGCTCCGCCACCATGATCTCGCCCCTCGACACGACCAACCCGAACTGCCGGATGGGCGACAACACCCTCTGCGGCACCCAGGGACAGGACAACTGCGATCTCTCCCGATGCCCCACACGCCTCAGCACCGTGAAGACCCAGCTGGAGACCTTCCTGTCCAGCCATGCCACCCAGGCTCGCTACGGCCTGGCGTTCTTCCCCGCCACCGAGAGCGGCAGCTCGACGGCGGCGGAGTCCTGCCGGTCCTTCTCGCAGCTGACGGTCCCTCCGCCCACGGTGGATGAGGCCACGCGCCTTCAGCTCTCGGCGGACGCGGTGCTGCAGGCGATCCGGAACGTGCCCACTCCCGCGGGCTCGACGCCCCTGGGCGACACGCTGGAGATGCTGGTGCAGCAGACGCCGCTCGGCACCTCGGCCGCCAGTGCCGGAGACGCGGTGGTGATCATCTCGGACGGCCTGCCCAACTGCAACGCCAACAATCCCAACGACGGCTCCCAGCCCGCGCTGTGCCGCTGCACCGCGCTGAGCTGTATGGGGGCGCTGGCGCGGCTCGGCTGCCTGGACCTGGACGCCCCATCGGCCTTGATGAGCAACCTGCGCGCTCGGGGAGTGCGGACCTACGTGATGCCGCTGGGCAACGAGGTGGCGATGGGTGAAGGCCCCCAGGTCTTCCAGTCGCTGGCCGAGGCCGGTGGCACGCTCCGCCCCTGCCCCAATGGCACGAACGCGGAGTGCGGCGCCTCGTATGTCTGCAATCCCTCCACGCGCCTGTGCAGCGGACCCTCCCTGCTGCCCGGCGAGCTCGACCGCGTCCTCGCGCCCTGAGGCCACCCGCATCCCGCTCGGGGCGCTTCACGAGGTGCCCGGCGCGGCGGCGCTCAGGGGACAGCTCCGGGAAGGCGCCAGACCGTCCGAGCGAGGCTCGAGCCTGACAGCCACGAGCGCCCGGTGACGACATCATCCGGGCGTGGAGGCGCGGAGGCGGGCAGCCCGAAGGTCTGGTCCACCAGTGTCAGGTCCCCTCCGTCTACAGGCACGCGGACGCGCAGCTCCAGGACGACGCCGTCTGGCGGCAGGCCGACGAACCGGAACCCCCAGCGCTCACCGGGGAACGGCGCCGAAGCGGCATCCGCCACCGGCAGTCCATCCACGGAGGCTTCGAGGACCTGGACGGCGGGCGAGAGGAAGACCCACAGCCAGGGCGCCTCCCGCGTCGATGCGAGTCTCAAGCGGACCTGTCGCGTACCGTCCGGGCGCACCTCGTCCAGCTCAGGCTCGACTCGCGGAGCCGGCAGGGGCTCGGCAGGCGCCGGGGCCTGCCACACACTCGCATCCGTGGCGTTGACGAAATCACTGGGGCCGCGGAGAGCCTCGTCACCCAGGAGGGTTCGGGCGTAGCGGTCCAAGCGCTGGCTCATGCTGAGCCACGAGCCCTTGCCCGTTGCCGCATCCCAGCCATAGGCCACGTCGGAGAGACTGGGCTGGGCGGCCGTCCCGGCGCGCGCGGAGAAAGCGCCTGCCAGGAGGCAGAGGAGCGCTGCACCGAGGAAGAGGCCCCAGGCCCCCCGCAAGCGCCCGAGGAACGGGAGCAGCGGAAGGAGCGCCAGGCCCGTGATGCCGCAGGAGAGCGCTGCTTGCGCGAGCGGGAGCCCTATCCACCCCATGAAGAGGAACGGCGCCCAGAGGCACACGGTGACGACAAGTACGGCTCCATCCAGGAGAGCCGGGGCGAGCTGCGTCCTGTCCGCGCGGGCGCGGGTGCGCCACAGCGCCGCGCCGGCCTGTGCCAGGAGCGGGAGTGCCAGCAGGTAGCTCGCCTCCGCTGCGCGCACCAACAGGAACAACGCGAGGACGGCCGCGGCCGGCGGCCCTGCCCACATCCGGCCTTCGGGAGACAGGCGCCGGGCGAGCCCCGCGGCGAGTGCGACACAGAGCAGGAGCAGCCCCACGCGGAAGGGGGCAGGCACATAGGGGTCCGCGCGCGGGGATGGCAGCAAGGACGGGTGAACGCGGGAGAGGCCCCACCAGACAGCAATGCCCAGCGCCGCACAGGCCGCGGGCAGCACGAGCGCCCAGGGCAGGGAGCGAAGCCACTGGTGAGCGGACCAGCGCCCTCCGCGTGCACCCATCCGATAGGCCGCGAGGGCGAGGGCCGCTGCCAGCAGGGCGAGGGCGATGGACAGGCTCGCGGGGTAGCGCACGAGCCATGGCCCCAGCGTGAAGAAGGTGTCGGGCCTGCGGGGATGGCCGCTCGCCCCAACGGGGTGTGTGGCAAACCACCGGGAGAGCGCCGTGGCCATGTCTCCCGCCTGCTGGAGGCTTCCTTCGTCCAGAGCCTCCGGCGTGTCGGCTCCCGTGTGATAGCGGGCCGCGCCGTCGACGATGACGAAGTTGAGCCCGGCCAGCCCTGCCTCGGCGAGCGGCGAGAAGTCCGTTCCGCGCGTCCACGGCCGCGCCATCCAGAGCAACGCAGAGGACGCGCTCAGGGGAGCGGCGGCCCGCCTCGCGCCGGACACGAGCTCCCCCACGGGCCCGGCCGCGGACACCAGGAGCACAGGGCCCCTGACTCCCCGCGCGTCGAGGTTGAGGACGAACCCCACCCGCTCACGCCCCAGGTGCTGCTGGATGAAGGACTGGATGCCGAGCAGACCTCCCTCCTCCGCGTCCGTGAAGAGGAGCAACACGTCGCCCTTCAACCGCGGTCCCGCCTTCAGCGCGCGCACCGTCTCCAGCAGGGCCGCGACCCCCAGGGCGTCATCGCCCGCTCCGGGGCTGCCGGGCATGGAGTCGTAGTGGGCGACGAGCAGCACGGCTGACGCTTCCTCCGGCGCCGTGCCTCTCAGCCGAGCCAGAATGTTGGTGACCCGTCCGGCCTCGAAGGGGACGCCGTAGCGCACACTCACCGAGGCCCCCGTGAGCAGGTGCACTTCCGCACCGGACGCCTGGAGACTCTCCTGGAGGTAGCGCTGCGCGCGCTGGTGTCCGGCGGAACCAACAGGCCGCGGCTCCGTCGCGAGCACCTCCACGTGACGCCAGGCCCTCTCTGCCGAGAACACCTCGGCGGGCCCGGACGTCAGCACCACCGCCGGAGGGCTCAACGGACGCAGGCTGAAGAAGAGCGTGCAGGCCACGAGGATACATGCTCCGAGGAGGCCTGGAGCGGCACTTCCAAGGCTGCGCAGGAGGGATCTCCCGGATGGTGGGGGCCGCCCAGGGGCAGGGGCGTCCGAGGATGTCGTGTGCATGGACAGCCGATACCACAGAGCGCCCCATCCCGCCTTGGCGTGGACTGCGAATGTGCAGAGCGGTGGCGCCTCACCCTCAGGGGCACCGGGGACCTCCACCGGGCTTCCTTCAGGGGCTGTCCGAGGTGGGCTCTCGCCCGACGGGGTACGAAGGCACGTAGCAGCCTCCCTTCCAGTCATACGCGTCCTCCTTCCCCTCCTCCTTGCAGGGCGGTTTGAGGTCGCGGAGCGCGGACCAGCATCCGCCGTGGATCGCCACCTCACCCGCTCGTTTGCATGGAGGCTTGCTCTGGCCAGGGAGCGGTGTCTCGGGCAAGGCCCGTGCCACCGTCAGCTTCCCGTCTGCCGTGGGCACCCCGCCGTGCGTCGATGCGGAGGTGTCATGGCTCCTGTCGCCCACCGCGACCGTGCCCTTCTCGGGAGAGGCCCTCTCCGAGCCATCCCCTACCCCGTTCCGAGCTCGGTGCAGTGTGGCCCCCATGAGACAGGCGAGCAGCAGCCCGAGGACAGCCACCGCCATTTCCGTTCCCCACAAGGGGCTCCTGGGCCTGCGCGGCACCTGCGGGCGCATGACCTCCGCGCGCTCGTGCTCCCAACTGGACGGAGGCCCCTCCCCCTCCGTCTCCGCGCCTGCCCCGGCCTGCTCCAGTGCCTCGGCCGCCTTCCGGGACTGACCTTCGAAGCGCTCCACGGGTTCCCTGGACAGCAGCCTCAGGATGAGTGCATCCAGCTCCGGGCTCACGTTGGGATTCAGCTCGCGCGGAGGGCGCGGCCCTGCACCTCCCTCGCGCCATACCTCCGAGCCTGGCTCTTCCGGTTGGGTGGGCGGCGGATACTCGTCCGTCACCAGCCGGTAGGCCATCACTCCCAGGGCGAACAGGTCATCGCTCGTGCTGGCGGGATAGTGCGCGGTCGGGTGGCGCTTGAAGAGGCCCAGGAACGCCCAGGCCTCGGGGCTGCGGTAGACGGATGTCCCCGGAGGCAGCAGCTTCGAGGTCAGCGTGGCCGCGCCCCGGTAGTGCCCCGCCCCGAAGTCCAGGAGGAAGGCCCTGCCGTCCGCCGGCCGCACCAGCACATTGTCCCCCTTTACGTCGCGGTGCACGCCACCGATGGCATGGACGGCCTCGAGGGCGCGTGCAACCTGGGCCAACACCCGCAACATCTGTCGCGAGGAGGGCTTGTGCCGCTCGGCCCAGTCGTACAGCGGCTCTCCCTCTATCCAGTCCATGACGAGGTACGGAAAGGTTCCGAAGGGGTGTTTCCACTCGCCCCGCGCGTGGAGCCGGGGCACGTGAGGGCTCCGCGTTCGTGAGAGCAGCCACGCCTCGCGCTCGAAGCGCTCGTCCCGAGGGAAGTGAGCCATCTTGAGCGCGAACCTGCCATCTGCCCCAGGCCCGGCGCGCTCCACCCGGTACACGCTGCCGTTGGCGCCTCGCCCGCTCCAGCCTCGGATCCGCCATGGGCCCACCCTCATCCCCAGCGGCAGGCACCGCGGGTCCACTTCCAGCAAGGGCACCTTCTTCCCCATGGCGTTCTCCGGCGTGGGGCGCTCATCTCCACCCCTTCGTCGCACCCTACCTCATGGGTGGAGTGGAATCGGCTTCATGCAGCACCTCCTGCAAGTCCCTGCCCTCCCCTGGGTCACTGCCATCCAGTTGACCGCGCTGACTCAGCCGACGCCGCTGGGTTGCCAGAGATAGAGCATGCACCCAGCAGCGAGGACGCGGGTTCGATTGCCGCCGCCTCCACCGGGTGGAAACAGCAGCGGCCCCGCACTCCGAACCTTCCGGAACACGGGGCCGCTGTTCATTCACCGCGAGGTTCTACGACCGCTGCGGCTTGTCCTGCCGCTTCACCGGCGTCGGCGCCATGCTCGCCGCCGAGTACTGGCTCAGCAGCCCCTCGATCAGGTGATTCACCTGCCCCAGGGGGATGTACCGGATCTCCATCACCGACTCGTCCTTGTTTTTGCCGAACGTTCGGTTCGGCAGCGTTCCGAACGAGCCCTCGTTTTTGCCGAACGTTCGGCAAATAGACGCTCACCCGTGTCGCCCGAACGCCATGCCGCTCAACCCCGTGGCTCCGGCGCTGGTCTACGGTGCTGGGGGCGGTTCGTCCAGGCCCGCTAGGTTCTCCTCGGCGGCACGGCGGAACCTCGGGACGACCTCCACGGCGAGCCATTCGCGGATCTGCTGGCGTGCACCTTCGAGATCCCCTGCATCCCGGAGTTCCGACATTCTTGAGAGCGCGTGCTCAAGGCGGTCTTCGGCGTCACGGAAGCGCCCCATGATCTGCCCGAGAAGCGCCCCTGCACTCTCAGGACTGCCTAGCGCCGGTTCCGTTTCGGCCTCGCTCATGCCTACGTCAGCGGCGGCCCGTCGCAGGAAGACGAGCATCCCCTCGTTGAGTTCCAGCGGGTGCCCTTGCTGGACGCGGTGCAGAAGGACGGGGAGCTGTGCACGAACGGAGAGCTTCGCATCTGCCTGCCCGCTCGCAGCAACGGACTTGAGCCGGGTTGCCTTGCGAAGCTGGGCCTCGGCGATCCTGCGGTAGTGAGGAACGACCTCAACGGCGAGCACCTCTTCCATCAGCTTGCATGCGCCGTCCAGGTCGCCTGCATCCTGGAGGTCGGATGCCCGGATTTGAGCCTTGGAGAGACGGGCCGAGCCCTCCCGGATGCGGCGCGTGATCTCTCCAAGCAGCGTTGTGGCCGTGGGGACACTGCGCAGAGCACTCGCCGCGTCCTCTGGAGAGAGCGCTACCTCTTCTGTGGAACGCTGCAAGAGAGCGCGTACCTCGTCCGAGAGTTCGAGCGGTTCACCGCGCTCGATGACTCGTCGCCCCAGTACGCGAATGGGTTCCCAGTCAAGCTCAGCAGCCATGATGGCATTCCTCTCTAGCTCGGTTCTTTGAAGCACCGATCCTCCGGCCACTTCCCCTGCTGGCCTTCGCAGTACCGGAGGCAGTCAACACAGTTCCATGTTCCGACCCAGCCGTCATTCATGCATTCGGTATATTGTCGGCGGCACTCCTTCTTCCAGGGTGGCTCCCTCCGTCCCGCCGCTTCCAAGACCCGTGCGGCGGCTTCAAGCTGCCCGAGCGCTTCGAGGATCTTCGCCGCTTCGAGGGGATCAGCGCCGCAACTCTGCACCGGAGTCAGGGGATGTTTCTGGACACAGCAACTGATGGTGTTCCAGCAACTCCCAGCAGCCTGGGACACGGCGTTAGGCGGGTTCGGGTCGGTCATGGCGAGCATGTTCGGCTCAGCCCCAGGGAGCGGCGCGAGAGCACGAACGGTAGTGACGCGGGCTCCCGTGGAACAGCCTCCCATGAGGGCCGCGAGCATGACCGGCATCCAGAGGACAAGGGCTCGCTCCGGCAATTTCATGGACTCCATGATAAAACGGCCAGAGATGCCGAACGACAGCGCCGAAGGTTGTCCCCCTGCCTCCCATCCTGCCAGGTCAGGTGAGCTATACTCGACCTCCTGCCTTCCCGGCTCGTTTTGCTTGCCGTGCTGGTGGCCTCGGTTGCCAGTGCTACGGACCGCGAGCCCCAGATCCGGGTGGTAGTGCTGGTACCGATCCTCGATTTGACTCCAGAGGACCGCCTGCCACTCGTGGTGACGTTGGTGGAGGGGACGCAGGTTCCCATCACCGTCACGGCGGACAAGGACACCATGGATCATCACGGACTCCGTGCGCATGTTCCGGCCTGGACGCTCGCAGCGATGCCCCAGCGCTCACCACGCCCGCCATGTTGCACGTATGTCGCAGGAGCGTGCGGAACAGGATGGAACAGGACGGGACGAAACGGGACGCGGCGGGATATCGACTCCTAAGCATTCCAGGCGGTTACGAGGTAAGGGCGCGATTCTGCTAGAGGTTCGCACCGCCCGGTGCGGGTTCGATTGCCGCCGCCTCCACCGGGTGGAAACAGCAGCGGCCCCGCACTCCGAACCTTCCGGAACACGGGGCCGCTGTTCATTCACCGCGAGGTTCTACGACCGCTGCGGCTTGTCCTGCCGCTTCACCGGCGTCGGCGCCATGCTCGCCGCCGAGTACTGGCTCAGCAGCCCCTCGATCAGGTGATTCACCTGCCCCAGGGGGATGTACCGGATCTCCATCACCGACTCGTCCTTGTAACGGGCCAGCTGCACCCGCATCGGCGAGCCCCGCGGCACGCTGCGCATGATGGCCTCGCGGTAGCCGTCCACCACCGCCCGATCCTCCGGCGGGAAGGGCGTGCCAGGCTCCTGCTCACGCACATGCCTGAGCGCCTGGCGCAGCTCCTCCACGCTGCAGTCGGCGAACAGCTTGAGCTTCACCTCGCCCTTCTTGTCCGGCACCTGGATGGGGGTGGTGCCCGGCTCCTGGTAGTCCAACTCCAGCTTCGTGGCGTCCTTGTAGTTGAGCAGCAGGCGCAGCCGCGAGATGCCGTAGCGGGTGCTCACCTCCTCGCGGAAGGCGCGCGCGACCATGCCGTAGTCCTGCAGGGACGTGCGCGACACCTCCTCCACGTTGTCGCAGATGAAGTCCAGCGGGCTCTTGTACTGCTTGGAGCCCTCCAGCAGCTTGCTGTCCACCAGGTAGTTGTAGAGCAACCCCATGCGGATGTGGTTGCGCGTCTCGTCCTTCACCAGCTGGCGCATGGTCTCCAGCGCCTGCTCCTGCGTCAGTCCCTCATAGGGATTGGGGATTACGTCGTTGCTATTCATGGATGTGTGCGCCCCCCTGTTGAGCCTCACTCCTGCTGAGACTCGGCCGGTGAAAAGGGCTTGCCGGCTGCGTCCCCATAGAGCAGGACCGGGGCCAACCTCCCGCACGCGGAAATTCAGGCGCTTGCGAAGAAGGTGCCGTCCGAGAGCCGAGACTGTGCAGTCCACGGTCGGAGACAGGGCACTGCTGGGGCCTGCTGCTGCCGCGTCCCTCCGGTTTTGCCGAACGTTCGGCCCGGCAGCGTTCCGAACGAGCCCTCGGTTTTGCCGACCGTTCGGCAGGAAGAGCAGCCCCAGCGGAAGGCCTACCAGCAGCGCCGTGGCGGCCATGTACCAGAAGCCGCCGGCCCAGTGGAGCCCGCCGAAGAGCCCCGCGCTCAGGAGCAGCGCTGGCCACGATCCCCACCGTTCCGCCAGGCGCGGCAGCACATGCCCCCGGTAGATGACCTCCTCCGCCACGGGCGCCATGACACAGTTGGCGAAGCCTCGTGGATCTCGGACCCCTGAAAGAGCGATACCCTCCTCGCTCTGCCGCGGAGGCCTCCCATGAAGCTCCGAAAAACGGGTGTGCTGCTGAGCCTGCTGCTTGCAGCGTGTGCCTCGAAGCAGTCCCTCCTCACCCTGGCTGGAACAATCGTGCCGGCCCGAGGAGTTGGTAGGCGTATCCACGGCGAGGGAGAGCGCGGGGGCTTGTGGAACAACGCCTGGAGACAGTTCAGGAGGGAAAATCCGCGCGCGTTGCCGGACGCCATCTACCGGCAGGCTGGGAAGATGATCTATGAGTTCGAGCTGGCAGGGCCTGTTGTCCCCTACTACTCAGGCCGGCGTGGGTGACAGGTGAAGTTCTATTTGCTCGACCCCGAGGAATTGTCGCGCCGCACAGGTGATATCGACGCTGCCCATCGGTGGAAGCTGCCCGGAGTTCGCTGTCCTACTTGTGGAGCCACCTGGTCTGACGGCTCGGATGCCTACCCCTCCGTGGACCTGGGTTCCCTGCCACAACACAAGGAGTTCGAGGAGCCTCGAACGAAACCTTTCGCCGAGTTCGCTCGACTCCGTGAACTCGTACGTCCCTGGGTACCTTCTGGGGTGCCTCTCTGGCCAGGAACAAGGTTCGGCCCACTGGTAGGCACTGCCTCGGGGACCTTTGGACCTTTCTGCTTCCAGAACCCGTGGACGATGCTGGCCCACCGCGAGACGGTAGAGCGCCTGCAAGCCGAAGGACTCCGCGACATCAAGGGCCGCCGCACCGAGCTGCGCTTCCGCAAGAAGAATCCCCCCGAGCTGCTGGAGCTCGAACTTCACCCGTACGGCCAGCTCCACGCCGACTGCCTCCCACCCGACCTTCCACCTCCCTGCGAGACATGCGGCCGCCAAGAACTCTCCCTGCCAGAGCAGCCCATCCTGGAGGCCGCGTCGCTGCCCACGCACGTCGACCTTTTCCGGCTTGCGAGCTTCTTGACCTTGATCATCGGTAACGAGCGCTTCGTGGACACCGTGCGCCGACTGGATCTGGGAGGAATCGTGTTTCGGGAACTCCCCGCCCGCTGAGCTCAGTGTTCGCCCCCTCGCCTGTCCTCGTGCGCGGCGTTCCACGCCATGGAACGGCGTGTACGCCTCTTGGCACGACCGTTCAGGCGCTCACCCATGTCGCCCGAACGCCATGCCGAACTTGAGCAGGTTCAGCGTGAGGTGCGCCGCGAGCGGTAGTGCCGTTGAGCCGCTCCGACGCTGGGCAGGTTGCGAGCGACACAGCAGGCAGGAGTTCCGTAGTGGCGTGGCGCTACGTGGCGAGGGAGGCGGGGACGCAGCGAGATTCAACGCGCCAGCGTTGGGGAGAGCATCCCCCGTAGGATGGGCGGGGAGGAGCAACAGGCGTCACCCGGCGCCTCCTCCTTTTCCAGGTGGCAGCCCTCTAGCCTGCTCCCTCCTCACATGAAGGGGTGCCACATGATTCTGCGGGTTCTCTGGAGGCTCAACGCGGTGATCCTTGCGTTCCTCGTGGCGTGCAGCGGCATCCCGAGGGCCCCCGTTGTGGAGGAGAAAGGCCCAGGGAAGGTCGTCGTCCACATTCCCCGCACGGCGGACCTGCAACCCGTCGTGTTGGAGGAAGAGGAGTTCCAGCAGGCCATGAGGCAGCTAGCGCGCGAGGCGCGGCTGACAGGCACGCCGCGCCAGACGGCGGAGAGGATGTTTCAGATCGATCCCCAGAGCGGTAACTACCTCTACCTGCCGAGGGATAGGAAGGTGGTGCCACTGGGGCCCGGCGAGACCTGGGACGGCACCTTGACGAAAGACGACCTGGAGACAGCGGAGCGTTACCGGGTCTGGTGCCAGCGTGTGCACAACTTCTATGGGGACTGTCTCGGGGCGCGCTGGTGGGTGGGCGCTACCTGGACATGCACGGCCGCTATGTCTGGGCGCTGGCCCTGAGCAAAAGCCCGGTGCTGGACGAGATGCAGAAGGCGCTGGGCGAGATGGTGGAATTTCGGGCGCTCATGAGCGCGGCCCTCTTCACGTTCGGATACATGCTGCTGATCATGGCGCTCAACCCCGTGGCTCCGGCGCTGGTGGCGGTGGTGGGCCTCGGGATGATCCTGTACGTGGGCTACGACACTATCCGCAACCTCGTGACGGGATGGCTCGAACTGATGGATGCGGTGAAGGTCGCCACCACGTTTGAGCAGATCCGCGATGCGGGCGAGCGATTCGGGAAGATCATCGGGCGTGAGTCGGCGCGCGCGTTCGCCATGCTGCTGATGGCGGCGATTGGACGGACGGCGCAAGAGTTCGCGGCGCGGGTGCCGACGCTGCCCGGCTCGGCGCAGGTAGCCATGCAGGCCGAGGGTCAGGCCGGCATCCGTCTTCCAGCGCTGGGGGCGGTGGAGGAGATTGCGGTGACGGCCGAGGGCGTCAGCGTCACGATGCCTGCAAACGCGGTGGCGATGGCAGCGCGGGACAGTGGCGGCAAGGCCCCTTGTGTCGAGACGCACCACATCGCCACCATCTGCAACGACAAGTCCACCGCACGCGGGGGCCAGTGGACGCCGAGGTTCCGGGAGATCTTCGCCAAGGCCGGGATGACGCTGGATGATCCAGCGAACAAGATGCCTCTGCCGGGGCATTACGGACCACACCCCGAGCGGTATCATCAGATCATCTTCAAGGAACTCAACGCGGCAACGCGGGCCTGCCGCACCGTCACGGACTGCCGTGAGGCGTTGACGGGCCGACTCCGGAAACTGGCCAGGCAGATCGCCACGCCGGGAACAGAACTGAACCAACTCGTCACCCGGCAGCCACCGCGCTAAATGGCCCTCATGCCCAAGCGTTATTTTGAACTCGCCGACGATGTGAGCATCCCGCACCGCTGGCACCTGGCGATGCCGAGGGACCGTCATGGCCTCAAAGTGGATGACGCGCAGTTTTCGAGTGGTGCCCCCGTCCACATTCAGGAGCGCTTGCGAATCCCCATCGAGATCGCTGGCAAGCCACTGGACTTCACGGAAGCGGGCATCAGTATCCCGGTGGTTCATGTCCGGGTCGCGTCCATGTTGGCGAAGGTGGCCCCTGATGATGTGCAACTGCTCCCGGTGGACGTGGAGGGCCACCCTGATCAGTACCTGATCCTCGTGGCCACACGATTGATCCGCTGCATCGACGAGACAGCGTCCCGGATCGAACTCTGGACGCACGAGGACGGAGTGCCTCACAAGGTCGGTCAGTATGCCTCCGTGCGTGACATGCGCATCGACAAGGCCAGCGTGGGAACCGCTAAGGTGTTCCGTCCCGAGGGTTGGGAGGTCACCCTGATTGTCTCCGGGGAGATCAAGGACGCCCTAGAGGGTATGGGCGCCATAGGCACGAGATTCGAGGAGGTCTAGTCAAGGCACCGAGGGCTTCTCGGCTCCGGCAGCCCTGGCCCGTGGAGCACGCGCGGTGACGAGGGCTTGCCGGCTGCGTCCCCATAGAGCAGGACCGGGGCCAACCTCCCGCACGCGGAAATTCAGGTACTTGTGAAGAGGTGCCGTCCGAGAGCCGAGACTGTGCAGTCCACGGTCGGAGACAGGGCACTGCTGGGGCCTGCTGCTGCCGCGTCCCTCCGTTTTTGCCGAACGTTCGGCCCGGCAGCGTTCCGAACGAGCCCTCGGTTTTGCCGAACGTTCGGCAAAAAGGCGCTCACCCGTGTCGCCCGAACGCCATGCCGAACTCGAGCAGGTTCAGCGTGAGGTGCGCCGCGAGCGGCAGTGCCAGCATGCCCGAGCGCAGGAAGAGCAGCCCCAGCGGAAGGCCTACCAGCAGCGCCGTAGCGGCCATGTACCAGAAGCCGCCGGCCCAGTGGAGCCCTCCGAAGAGCCCCGCGCTCAGGAGCAGCGCTGGCCACGATCCCCACCGTTCCGCCAGGCGCGGCAGCACATGCCCCCGGTAGATGACCTCCTCCGCCACGGGCGCCATGACACAGTTGGCGAGGAAGAAGAGGCTCAGCGGCCGGCTGATGCGATCCACGATCGCCCCCGAGGACACGTAGTCGCCCAGACTCGCCTGGAGCGCCACCAGCTGGCGCTCGATACCCAGCGCGTAGGCGGCGAAGAGGCCTGCGCCGAACAGCACGCCGATCACCACGGCTCGTGGCCATGGCCAGGCCGGCTGCCGGAGGGTGGTGGCAACGGCTCCTGAGCGCCAGAGCCAGAACGCGGTCGTGGCCAGCACCACCTGAACGAGCAGCAGGATGAGCCCCATCTTCCCCGTCACCCATTCGGCAACCTCCTGCGGGTCGCTGGGAGGGCCGCCTCGGACGAACCAGGCGGAGAAGCCCACCAGCAGGACGAGGAAGGCGACAGGCCCGACGAAGGCCGACACCAGCGGTGCCTTGAGAGACCCCTTAGCCATGGGCGAGCCCCTGTCCCAACAACCCACGCTTCATACTGGTTCTCCTTGCTCGACGCATCTGGCAGATATATCTGGAAGATAGATGAAGGAACCCAGAAAGCCAATAGGAGTGCGTCAGAACCGGACCCGGCCCGCGGTGTTGGGGGTGCTGGCGCGCGGCCCTGCGAGCGGCTACGAGATTCGCCGGCGCATTGAGGGCAGCTTCGGCCACTTCTGGCAGGAGAGCCTGGGACAGCTCTACCCCACGCTGTCGGCGCTCAGCGCAGAGGGGCTGATCCGCGTCGTCGACGAAGGAGGGCTCGGCGATCGCAAACGCATCCGCTATGCCATCACGAAGAAGGGCCGCGAGGCGCTGGCCCTCTGGATCAAGGAGGCGCCCGCCCCTCACGTCGAGAGAAACGAGCTCCTCCTCAAGCTGTTCTTCGCGAACGAGGGAGAGCTGGCCGACGCGCTGGCTCACCTGGAGTCGAGCTCGAGGGACGCTCAGGCGCAACGAGACTTCCTGCTGACGCTCGAGAAGGAGCTCTTCCCCACCGGCGAACCGCGCGAGCTGGATGCATTGCTCGGCTGGTTGACGCTGCAATATGGCCTGGCCGGGTTGGGCGCTCACATCGACTGGTGTAAGGGGGCGCTCCGCCGCCTGCGTGCCCGCGGCTGACGTAGGGTGCGGCTCGAGTGCTGCGCGAGCACCGCCCAGCTGGCCGTCTTCACCTCAGCTCGCTGAGTCCTCGCCTCCTCGTGTACGCAGGAACTCCTGGCTCCACTGGCTCAGCTCCTCGGGCGCGCGGAAGAGGGCGCTGCGAGCGCGGAAGGGCGCGAGGGCCTCCAGTGCTTCCGCGGCGTCCGCCGGGCGCCGGTCCGGATTCTTCTCCAGCATCCGCAGCATGAGCGACACCAGGCCCGCTGGCAGCTCCGGCCGGCGCTCCACCGGCGGCTGGGGGACCTTCTCGCGGATGGCCTTCATCTCGGCCAGGGGATCGTTCCGTTCATAGAAGGGGTGGTGCTCGAAGAGCATCTCGTAGAGCAGCAGCCCGAGCCGGTACACGTCCGTGCGCGCATCTCTGCGCGAGTGGTAGGGGGCCAGCTCTTCGGGCGCCGTGTCCGCCATGGACGGGATGATGGAGCTGAAGCGGCCGTCGAGCACCCGCTGTGTCTGAAGGGCCTCGCGACCGAAGCCCAGGTACATCAGCCGCACGCCTCCGTCTGGCAGCACCCAGACCGTGGACGGATCGAGCAGGTAGTGGCACAGGCCCGCGCGGTGGCTCTCGGCCAGCGCTTCCGTCACCTGCGTGGCCACCCAGAGGCAGGACTCGACGCTCAGGGGCCGCAGGCCCTTCATGAACCTGGGGTAGATGCGATCCTTGAGCGGCACGCCTCTCAGGTCCTCCCAGAGCAGGAAGCCTTCATCCTCCAGGTGGCCTGCCTCGAGCAGTGGGGGCAGGTTGCGGTGCTGGACGGCCTGGGCCCGCCGTGCCTCCTCCAGCCAGTCGGCCACCAGCTCCCCGTCCGGGCCTCTCTCGAGCGTGGGCAGGCGAGCGAGCAGTACGGTCTGCGCGCGCTGCCGGTCCCAGGCTCGCGAGACCGTACATTGCCAGAACGGGCGCACCAGCGTGCCCTTCTCGAAGCGAGGAAGGGCCTGCCGCAGCTCTCCCCAGAGCCGCTCGGCGATGCTCATTACCTCGGGCATGTCCTCGAGCGGGGTGACTCCCGGGGGAACGTCGGGCGTGCCGGAGACGAGCATGAAGAGACGCGCCCTGGAGGACTGGCGCTGGTGCTCCAGCAGCAACCGTTGGAGGACCAGCTGGCGCGTGCCCGGCATCAAGATGAAGGCGATCGGATCCTCGTCGGCGGTCAGCAGCGAGGTGGCGTGGAGCGGAGACTCCACAGAATCCACCTTGCCGGCCCCCAGCTCCATGAACGCCCGGCCCAGCGCGAAGAGGCGGTCACTGTCTTTGCCGATGAGCACCACTCGAGCAGCCATGACGGTCCGTGTCTCATGCAGCGGGTTCGCGAGCGATTACCCGGTCTCACGGGGACTGACACCGCGGCAAACCCGACGAGTCCGAGGGCAGGAAGCGCGGGGGGCCTCAGTACCCGAGCCGCTCGCCCACGTAGTGGTCGAGCTGCCGGAACCACGTGGTCCAGTCGTGGGGCATGTCGTGGCCCCAGATGTCCAGGTTGTGGGGGATGCCGCGCTGGTGCAGCAGGTAGCTGAAGTGCTCCGAATAGCCGGGGTGCTCCCACGCGCCGCGGCTCGACAGCAGGTGGATGCGGCTGTGGTGCCGGATGAGATCCATGGCCGGCCCCTCGGGCAGGTTCGGCACATAGGAGGCGGGGTTGTTGAAGTAGACCTCGTCACTCCAATAGCCGTGGAGGAAGTCCGGCTGGAGATCGTAGAAGCCGCCCATGGCGAGCAGCACCTCGAACAGATCCGGACGCCGGAAGAAGGCGTTGGCGGCGTAGAAGGCCCCAAAGCTGGCGCCCGTCGCGCCGATACGCGCGTGCGGGTTCTGCAGGCAGGCGCGGATGTGCGGGACGACTTCCTGCTCCACGTAGTCCGAGTAGAGCGCCTGGTTGTGGGCCTTCGCGTGGATGGGGATGCGGGAGTTCATCCACGCCCAGGGGTTGATGCTGTTGATGCCGAAGATCTGGAACCGGCCCGCGAACAGGTGGTGCGCGACGGACTGGATGAGCCCCATGCGCTCGGCCTCGAGGAAGTCTCCTCCGGCGGTGGGGAAGAGCAGCATCGCGGGGCCCCAGTGGCCGTAGCGGACGATGGGCATGTCCATGCCCAGCCGGTGGCTGTACCAGCCGAAGATTTCCCGGCGCAGGTTCGGATCGACGTGTGACATGAAGGCGGCTTCCTCTCGTGGGTGGGAGCGCGCCCTCTCTTATCAGTCTTCGGCGGGGAAGGTCCGCGAATCCGTCCGCCCCTCCCCTCAGCTGAAGACCGTGTTCAGGTGCAGCGGGCCGGCGGGGACGCCGACATCCTTGCCCGCGGGGTTGTCCGAGGGCGTCTGCCAGGCGTTCGCCTCCGTCACGGTATGGCCCGAGGCCTCGTTGGAGATGGACATCCTGCCGCTGTGGCCCGCGGGGCTGATCTGGCTGGTGTCATAGCCGCTCCAGCCCGTGCCGGCGTTCGCGAACGTCGCCTCGCCCCAGGTCTGCCCGTAGTTGGCCTCCGGGTTCGCCGTGCCGTCCTTCGACACGCACCACGCCACGCTGCTGTTGGTGTCGAACGCCACGAGCTGCGACTGGCCGGGCTGCAGCGTGAACGTCTTCGGCGTGCTCTTGTCGAAGTGCTGCCCATCGTTCGGGTTGCCAGTCTCTCCCGTCTTGTTCCACAGGGTGATGGTCTGCGGCTTGTCCGTCTTGTTGGTGAACGTGTTGGTGTACTTGTACTGGCTCTTCTGGCTCGGATCGATGAGCAGCATGTTGCTGTTGTAGGGCGTGCCGACGTTGTTGCGGGCCAGCCACGGCTCGCTGGGGTTCACCTGCTCGGTGGACCCGGCGGAGGGCGGACCGAAGCCCGGGCCCGCCTCGCTGGCGTAGGTGGGGTGCTTCGCGGTGTCCGGGCTGTTGGACGTGCTCGCTGCCGCCGCTGAGCCCTGGGCCTTGGGCGCGTCGAGGGGCGCCTGCACCGCCTGGGGCGCGGAGGCCGCCCCCCCTACCCCGCCCACCGCTCCGGCAGCGGCATCAGGGACGCCGCCCGCGGCTCCTGGAAGCTGCGCCTGCAGGCTCTGCAGCAGTTGCATGAGCTCGCCCAGCGCCTGCGCCACCAGCTGCGTCTTCTCGGCGCCACCCGCAGCGCCCATCGCCTGGCCGGCTCCCAAGGCGTCGCCCAGCCCGCGCGGGCCCTGCTCGAAGGAGTCCGCCATCAACCGCTGGCGCAGGGCGTTCCCAGGCTGCTGCGCCGAAGTGCGCTCCAGACCCTGGACCGGAGAGGAGACCGGCTGGCACTGAGAGGCGCTCGAGAGCGGCAGGGAGCAGGCAGAGCGGTTCAGGGGCGCGATGGACATTTCCGACTCCGGGTCGAAGAGTGAGGGGCAGACGTGACCAGGGCATGAGCAGGAAGCGCGCCATGTGTAGGCGGGGCCATGCCCAGGTGGGCTGGAGTCATCAGTCCCTTGGGAAATCAGGCACTTGAAACGAGCGCCCCGCTCACCAGGCCTCGACTGGAGTCGCTCCGCGCGATGACGGCATTCACCACCTGGTGTCTGGGGTCACCAGCTTTCGTCTCACGGGCTACCGTAGCAGGGCGAGCTCACTCACGATCGCGCGGTGGTCGAGCGGCCGTGGACCGGTGAAGTGTCGGCAGGCCCTCACGCTCCAGGCGTCGTCCCGGACGAAGACATGATCCAGGTCGAGCCAGGGAAGAGGAGCGCGCCAGGTGCCGCGCCAGCCGCTGAAGGACGCGGCACTGGTCCACCCTGCCCCGGCATAGGCATCGAACCCGATGCTGCGCGACGGAGCGTTGAAGTCGCCGACGATCCAGTCGACCGGCTTCCCGTCAGCCGCGGCTCGGGTCACCCATTGCAGCACCGCGGCGAGCATCGGCCGGCGGTCATGCCACGGGGCACTGGGCCCATCGACCACGAGCACGCGCAGCGCTCGCTCCGGGCGCGCGACCACGAACTCGCCGCCGACTCCATCCGCCAGGGCATGCTCCGCCACCAACGTGACGGGATGGGGCGCCACCACGGCGAGCCGATACCAGTCATCCGCGCCGGCGGCGTGCTGGACGTGCGCGAACGACCAGCGCGGGCCCAGCGCAGCAGGCAGCTCCCGAAGGTGAGCCAGGGACGGCGCCTCGCTCAGCACGACGACATCGGGGGACTCCGCCACGATCGCGGCGACCGTGCCGGCCCATGCGCTGGTGACGCGCTCGGGCGTCTCCCCTCCCCAGCGGACGTTCCACAACAGCACACGGACTGGAACGCTGCCCGGAGGTACGGGCCCCGGCGAACGCCATCCGATCATCCCCGCTGCATGCCACACAGCCACTGCAACGCAGGCGAGCGAGAGGCCGAAGCGCGGTCGCCGCCACGCGCGGCCCCGAAGCCATGCGTCGATCAGCACTCCGGCCAAGGCAATCAAGGGCACCGGGGCGTACGTCAGCGCCGCCACCGCCGCGACGCGGTCGCGAAGCAGCACTCCAGCCGTCGCGGCGAGCCAGGCCACCGTGACGAGCAACACGACGCTTCGCCGCACCCTCCACCCTTTCAAGGAGGGAGGAAGGCAAACACCCGCGCCGGAGCGCCGCTGCCATCCTTCACGAAGAGCGGAGAGACGACGAGGAAAGCCCCGGTCGGTGGCAGCGACGAGAGATCGGCGAGGTTCTCGATGTGGTAGCCGCCCCCGGCCAGGAAGTCCTTGTGCTGCTCGAACGTCGCGCTGGGACCTGGATCCGTGGAGAGGGTGTCGATACCGATGGCTCGCACCTGTCGCTGGCGCAGCAAGCGGCTGGCGGCCAGGGACAGGCCGGGGAAGTGCATGACACCGGCCGCATCCGCATTGCGGTAGCGCTGCTCGTCAGGCCAGCGCGCGGCCCAGCCTGTCCGGATGAGCACCAGGTGGTGAGGCTGCAGGGGACCGTGCTCGCGTTCCCAGGACTCGATGTCCGCGGTTGTCACCTCATAGTCCGGGTTGCCAGCCACTTGCGCGGTGACATCCACCACTGCCGCTGGCCCCGTCAGCACCTCCGGGGAGAGCTTGTCCACGGTGGCAGAGCCCGGAGCGAAGTGAGCTGGCGCGTCCACGTGGGTGCCAACGTGCTCTCCCACCTCGACCTGGCGGATGAAGTAGCCGTCACGCTCCACGGTGCCCAACACCTTCGCGTTGAGGCGCGTTCCGCCCGGGAAGACGGGCATGTCCGGGGTGAGCGGGTGGCCGAGCTCGACGACCCGGGCACGCGCGAGCCACGCGACCGGGGAGCTGCCCGCCCCGCCGCCGCTCGCGCCCGCAGTGGCACAGGCCCCCAGCAGCGGGGCCAGGAGAAACGGCAGGAGCTTCCAGCATCCGGTACTCATGGAGAAGGCCTCCAGCAGAGAGAGATTCGCTTCACGCCGTGAACGGCAAAGCCAGGAACGCTACCGGAAGCAGACCGACATGACGGAGAGGAATCGCCCTCTACCGGAACCATCGTCTGGATTCAGGGAGCGGGAGCGGCCATGGGGCTCAGCACCTGATCCTCGCAGCCGACCTTGGCGGTGCCGTTGGCGATGCGCTTCTGCCGAATCTGCTCGCGGAGCCGCTCCGCGCGAGTCATGTCCTCAATGGGCCTGGTGGACGTAGGATAGAGCGCGGCGTTGGTGCACCCATGAGCGCGGCCCTCGATGCGGTGGGATGCGCTGGATGGCCCCTGGGCCTCCTGCTGGCGCGGAGTGCACTCCGGCGGGGTCTCCGTCAGGTTCCACAGGGAGTGGTACTGCGTCACCACGTCGAAGCGCGGAGGGATGTACTCGCTCCGGTGCTGATACTCGTACCGGGTCACCGTCCGCGTCACGGGGACGTGGGAGCAGCGCTGCCTCATCTCGTGACGCGTCACCATCCGCGTGCGTGTCACCGAGCGCGTCGTCTTCGACGAGGGATCGTACTGGGACTGTTGATACGTCTCGGACACCGTCCTGGGTTCGGAGACCATCTGGCACCGGAAGTCCATCTCGGTGACGGTGCGGGTCACCGGCATCAGGATGGGCCGCGAGACGATGTGCCCCGGCCTCTGCACCTGCTGCTGGGTGGTGTGCGTCGAGAGGACCGGCACGACGCGCGTGCGGCACTCCACCGGCTGACCGTCCTCTTCCGTAGCGATCACGATGCTGACGTCACTGAGGTATTTCGCCCCGGCGGCATCCGCCTGCTCCATGAACTTCAACATCAGCTCCGTGCCATCCTGCTTCGCGCCAAAAGGCAGTGTCAGTGTCCACCCCGGCAGCTGCGCCTTGCGGACCTCTTCAGGGGTAGCCACGACGACACGCACGGCGGGGTCCGGCGCCATGTAGCCCTGAGGCCCGTGCACACAGGCGGCCAGGGAAGCCAGCGCGCCCAACGCCAGGATGGATGAGAGGGACGGTTTCATGCGGGCCCGGATGGTAGCGCTTACCCTGACGACCGAGAAGCGAGTGAGGCGAACCGAGCACCCGGTCTCTCTCATTGAAGGCAGGCTGCTTCGGGTATCCTCTGGAGCATGCGCCTTGCTCTCACTGTCTGCATCCTCGCCCTGACCTCCTCGGCCTGCGGCGTCACCAACAACAATGATGAGGATGAGGATCCAGCCATGGCCTGCACGGACCTCTGTACGACCTCTGGCTTCGCTCAGGGCAGAGCCGAGGTCTACCCGCATGAGCTGAATTGTTTCTGTGAGGGCGGGAATGCTTCCGCCAAGGTCTCCGCCGCGACGTGTACGCAGACCTGCAAGGACCTGGGCTGGAGCGAAGGGGAGGCCTTCGCGACTTACGCCTGCCAGTGCAGCTGAGAGGCTCTGCTACCTGGTCGACCCGCGGACCGAGAGCTGCTTGCTCGTCTTTGCCGGCGGCGCCGCGGCCCAGGTGTCCTGCGCGAAGCTGAAGCAGAACGTCCCCGAGGCCGCGCGCTACATCACCTGGGACCTGGGGGAGGACGCTGCTCCGGCTCCTGCCAGCGAGCAGACGCGCCCTCCCCCGCCTCCGCCGTCCTCTCACTGAGCGGACACCCGCCACGCTCGGCGGAGGACGGCCCGCGACAGCCTGGGCCTACAGGACGCCGGAGTACACCAGGAGCAGCGACGCGCCGCTCTGGTTGAAGGGGTTGAAGCTTCCGACAGGGGCGACCCAGCCGCACTTGCCGTAGCCCGACAGGCCGACCACCTGGTTCCCAGAGCTATAGGAGTAGGTCGATCCGCCGGTCGACACCCCGCCAATCCCGATCTGACCGGCCGCCACTGCGAAGGGCGTGCCGCGCAGGTCGATGTTGCCCATACCCCATCGGTCGCAGCCCATCGCCGTGGCATAGGGCATGGAGGTCACCTGGGTGGAGCCGTGCCGGAGCGAGCCGGTCGAGGTGGAGAACGTCTGGTCCGACGTGTTCACCCGCAGCGTGAGGGGGTCGATGCGCAGCCGCGTGAACGTGGTCCGCACGTCCGTGCCCGGCGAGTACCCGCCCGCCGTGTACTGGGAGTAGTTGGAGGACGCGCCCTGCTGGACCAGGGAGAGGTACTCGGAGGGCGTCCCCGCCATGTTGTGGCACCAGACGCTCCAGGGCTGGAAGAGATCCTTGTTGAAGTACAGCGTGTACTCGCCATCCGGAGCCAGCGCGTCCGCGGCACTGATCTCCTTGCACGTCGCGGGCAGGTGCTCGGCGCGGTACCGGAGCTGGAGCTGCGCGCCGCTCTGGTTGAAGGGGTTGAAGCTGCCCACGGGGGCATCCCAGCCGCAGTTGCCGCCTCCCGACAGGGTGACGACCTGATTGGCCTCGCTGTAGACGGTACCGCCCACCGGGCCCGCGCCGGCGATGGCGAACGCGTTCGGGGCCACCGCGAACGAAGTACCCCGCAGATCGATCCGAGCCGGGACCACGCTTTGGTTGCAGGTCATTGCCACGCCATAGGGCATGGAGGTCACCCGCGTGTTGGCGTGCCACAGCCCGCCCGTGGAGGTGGAGAACCGCTGGTCCGCCGTGTTCACCTTCAGCGTGAGGGGATCGATGCGCAGCCGCATATAGGTGGTCCGCACGGTGGTGCCCGGTGCGTTGCTGCTCGCGAGGTACTGGGAGTAGTTCGCATCAGGCCCGGTCTGAGCCAGCGTGAGGTACTCGGTGGGCGTGCCGGCCATGTCGTGGCACCACACGGTCCAGGGCAGCAAGGCATCCCCGTCGATGTGCACCGTGTACTCGCCATCCGTGGCAGCCGGGTCGGCCGCCTTGATGTCCGCGCACGTCACGGGCAGCAAGGAGAGGGACTGGGACGACGCCTTCGCGAACGCATCGCTCCACGGCTGGACATCGTCCCCGGCACCGCAGCCGGTGGCGAGCGCGGCGAGGCTCAACGCCAGCGCGCGCAGGCCACGGCGACGGCTCGGGAGGGGAAGAACGGCGGGAGAGACACTCGAACGCTTCGGGAAGTTCATGGGGGGCTCCGTGGGGGTGACGGGAACCTCCCATCGCAAGCGAGGTGCCACGCCTCCCGGAGTCCCCAAAACCCCTGAGTTTCAGGGCTTTACGCGCCCACGCGCTCCCTGGAGCCCGGGAGCCGCAGGCAGAACGTGCCAGTTCTGGCACGCACGCGCGCTCCTCCTGGAGACAGCCATGTCAGGGGGGCCGGGCTACACGCCGCCGGTGGCGGCGGTGAGCGTGTTGCGCATCAGCATGGCGATGGTCATCGGCCCCACGCCACCGGGCACCGGGGTGATGGCGGACGCGCGCTGCGAGGCGCTCTGGAACTCCACGTCCCCCACGAGCTTCCCGTCGGCCTTCCGGTTCTGCCCCACGTCGATGACGACCGCCCCGGGCTTGATCCACTCGCCCCGGATGAGCTCGGGCACCCCCGCCGCGACGACGAGGATGTCCGCCTGGCCCACCTCGCGGGGCAGATCGCTCTTGCGGTGGCAGATCGTCACCGTGGCGTCCGCCTGGAGCAGCATCAGCGCCTGGGGCTTGCCCACGATGTTGCTGCGGCCCACCACCACGGCCCGCCTGCCGGAGAGCTCACACTTCGCCTCCTCCAGCAGCCGCATCACCCCGAGCGGAGTGCAAGGCCGCAGCCCTGGCCGGCCCAGCGACAGCCGCCCGGCGTTGAGGGGATGGAAGCCATCCACGTCCTTCTCGGGGTTCACCGTGGAGATGATCAGCTCCGCGTCGATGTGCCTGGGCAGCGGGAGCTGGACGAGGATGCCGTGAACCGCCGGGTCCGCGTTGAGCTGGCGGACCAGCGCCAGCAATTCGTCCTGAGAGATGCTCGCGTCGCGGTGGTGCTCCCAGGAGTTGAAGCCGAGTTCCTGCGCCGCCTTCTTCTTCCCGTTGACGTAGATCTTCGAGGCGGGATCCTCTCCCACCCGGACGACGGCGAGCCCGGGGGTGAGCCCCCGCTGGGCCTTGAGCCGCTCGACCTCCGCCTTCACGTCCGCCCGCACCCGCGCCGCGACGGCCTTGCCATCGATCAACTGAGCCATAGGTCGGCGGACTCTATGCGAAACCGCGCCCTGGAGGTTGAAGCGGGAGCGGGCCGAGCGCGGCACGAACGTTCGGGCAAGGCGTGCGTCGACTCCCTGAAGGCCGTAGTCTCCCCCTCGGACTCGGCCGGGGGTCCCTGGGAACATGCCCCTATGAACTCGCTTGCTCCATCGATGAAGCGTCCGAAGTCCGGCCTCCTCTGTGCAGCGCTCCTGCTGGCCCTCGCGGGCTGCGGCGAATCCAAGCCGGAGGAGGAGAATGAAAACGACGAGCGCGCCAGCACCTACTGCGCCGACCTCCGGGCGATGGTGGAGGGGCTGCGTCAGAAGCGAGGCACCTGCGCGCCGCACTACAACAACGAAGAGCCCCTCGCGTTCCGCAACGACGAGTGCCAGGCCGCGCTCGAGAACGGCGCGTGCGCCGACAGCGACTTCCCGTTCGTCCGCAGGTACATCGACTGCCTGAACGCGGTGGGCAGCTGCGATCCCTCCCAGCAGACCGTCTTCAACGAGGCCATCGACGAGTGCGTGGATCAGCTCCAGGAGGAGCGTCAGTTCGAGCTGAATGGCGAGGAGAGCTGTCGCACCATCGTCATCGGCGACTGAGCCGCACCACCCACACGGCCCCCCTTGCACGCCGCCCTCCTGTTGCGTGTTCATGGGGGGGCGTGTCAACGGCATCCACCCAACCGACCTCGCCTGGCCTCCAGGAGCAGGCGCATGCGACCACCGCCTCCTTGCCCCTGGAGACGGACCCGGCTGGGCTCACCGAGAGAGCTCCCGCCGGGGAGACGCACCGCGCGAGCACCTCACGTTGGCTCGGCCCCCTGGCGCTGGCAGGCCTGGGACTGGCCATCGCGGGCATGACGGTGCCTACGTACGTCATCCGCGAGGTGCAGCTCGTCAACGGGCTCGCGCGACCGGTGGAAGTGCGTCTGAACGATCAGCCCCGCCTCCTGCAGCCAGGAGAGCTCTCGCGGGAAGACGTCTTCAGCCTGGGAGCCCCCTACCACGTCGAGGCGCGGTGGCCAGGCAGCTCGCAGCCCTTCGAGACTGTCTCCCTCGAGGCGACGCAGCGCTCTGTCTACAACGTCCTGGGCGCGGCCTCCCTGCGCGTGGGAGACCCGACGAAGGCGACGGACCCGACCCGGCTGGAAGCTCGCACCGGGAGCCTGCGGCCCGAGGAGGAGGTGCGGTGGGCGGGCAACTGGGAGCAGCGGCTGCGCGAAGACATGAACGCGAAGCGCTGGCGTGAAGCCGCGGACCTGGCTCGCGCTGTCTTCCACGCGGACTCCTCCCAGCTCCAGGCTGCCGAGACGGCCGCCACCCTCCTGGCTCGAACCCAGCCGGACGAGGCGCTCAGGTTCGCCCAGGAGCTCGCGCGGATGTCCCCGGACGCGCTCGCCGTCCACCGGCTCGCGCAGGATCTGTTCCTCGCCCTCGGCAAGCGCGAGGAGGCCTTCGCGCTCTACAGCGCCTCGGCCGAGCAGGCCCCTGACTCCGCGCGGAGAGCCCTGCTGGCTGCTCACTTCGCCCCTCCCGAGCAGCGGCGGGAGGCCTACGACCGTGTGCGGAAGCGCTTTCCCGAGGATCCCGAGACCATGCGCGTGGTCGCCCATTTCCACCTCGACGATGGTTATGGGCGGGTCGCGCTGCACCTGCTCGACACGGCGCGGGAGAAGAGCCCCGAGCCCTTGGAGGCCCTGGAGCTGCGCGTGCGCGTCCTGATCGCCGAGAGAGCGCACCGGCAGGCCTCCGAAGCGGTACACCAGTTCGCGGAGGAGCCGGGCCATGGCTCCTGGGAGCTCGCCATCCTCGCCGCCCGGGTAGCCCTCGTGACGGAGCCCAAGCGCCTGCAGGGCACCGCGCGAGCGCTGATCCCTCCCCGGCTCACCACCTCTCCGGAGCACATGGCGCTCTTCGATCTGCTGACGGAGGGAGGCACGGTCTCGAAGAAGCAGCTGAAGTCCATCCAGGACCCGGCCACGCGCGAAGCCATCGCGCTCACCCAGACGACCGTGCAGGATCCGGACAAGGCCGTGGAGCTGGTGCGCCAGGCCTCGGAGGAGGTGGTGTGGCGCCTGGATCCGGAGACCGCCGCCCTGCTCGCCCTGAGGCTCTCACGCCTGGGTGAGGAGCAGGCCGCGACCCGCGTCTTCGGCTCGAGCCTCTCGCTCATGGCGGCCCGCGAGCCGCTGGAGCGCTACCTGCACCATGGCGAGAAGCGAACCGACTTCCTACTGCACCCGCCGGGCCTGCAGGCCGCCGCGCACCTCGCGCGTTCGCGTCCCGGGCCCGAGCCCCGGTCCTCGGCGATGCTCGATGTGGGCCAGGCCGACAGCCCGGGCGGCATCGCCCGCCGGGCGCTCGACCCGTTCGACAAGTCCCCGCCCGCATTCGAGGACGTCCGGACCGTATCGCCCCGCCCTTCCCCAACCTACCCCATGCCCTGCAATGGCGGGCGCCTGTGGCGACCCCATACCTTCAGCGAATGACCTCGCTGAGGGCCAGCAGCTCGGGCTGGAGATCCGCGCCCTCGGCCAGGGAGGAGCGAAGGTTGACGATGAGCGCGGGCCTCGCCCCCTTCCGGAGGAGACCGACGCTGAGGCGCTCACGTACCTCTCGCTCCCGCCCCGAGAAGGACAGGATCCTGGATTGCCGCGTGGTGCCCGTGATGGACTCCAGCACGTCCACGAGCCCGGGACAGACGTAGAGCGCGGCCAGCGGCTGCCGCGCCATGGCCGCCGCGAACTCCTCCTGGCTCGAGTACGCGATGCTGATGACCTGCACGGGCAGGTTTCGGATCGCGGTGGTCCGCGCGAGATCCCGAAGCGCCGTGGCCATGTCGATCGCATACGTCTCAGATTCGAGGTTTCCCCCCCGATAGACGACGGCAATCTTGACGGTGTTCGTCGCACGGCGCGAGAAGGCGCGATCGTAGGGGAGCACGCGGAGCAGGAGCGCGGCCTGCTTGCCAGGCGCGAGGTCATCCGCGGCGAGGGCCGCCCGGCTGAAGCCCAGCACGACCAGCAGGAGCGCGACAGCACGGCCTGGAAGTGGGGACATCATGAGGAGAGCTCCCTAGAAGCCGAGGGCCAGCTGGATGATGAGCCGATGGCTCATGGGGGTATCCGCGCGAGGGTTCGTGACGCGATAGACGGTCTTGGCCAGGGCCGTCGGGATCTGCTCTGGAAACGGGTAGTAGATGAAGCCCGCCCAGACGGAGCTGGCGTCCTCGGCGAAGCTCCGGCCGTCGAACGGAGCGGGCAGCGTCCCTACCCGAACATGATCGAAGGAGACGAGCGGCTCGAACCAGGAGTTGAACCGATACGCCACGACGGCGCTGTAGCCCCACTTGTCCAGCGTTCCATCCAGGACCTCCTGGCGCGCCAGCGCGGCCTCCAGCTCGAGGGTGAGCGGGCCTCGGACGAAGTTCGCGTCGACACCGAAGATGCTCAGATCACGCGCCGCGTCCTTCGTGTAGGCGCCCAGGTAGCCTGAAGCACCGAGCGTCAGCCCCTCGGTGATCTGCGTGCTGAGCCGGGCGCCAAAGGACTTCCGCGTGTTGTTGGCGTCCTCGTAGGAGGGCGTGAAGAAGGCGATGGAGCCGCCCTCATCGATGCCGTCGTCACTCGGATCAAACAGGTTGTCGACGTCGTACTGCTCCATGCCGTTGGTGGCGTAGAGCGCGTAGCGGAGCGAGCGACCCGAGGCCCACTCCCACTCGCCTCCGAGCTGGATCCCCACCTCCTGCCAGGGCGTCGGAACCACCTCTCGGAAGACGGTGGGCCGCTCCGGGAGCTTGGTGATGAAGGCGGGGAAGGTCGTCGTGTTGTAGGTGCCGAAGGGGATCATGAAGAGCCCGGCCCGCAGGACGACGAGCTCCTTGTAGAGGCGGACGTCCACCTGGGCATAGCGGAGCCGGATCCCGGTGTTGAACTCGTAGGAGGTGAAGCTCGGCTCGAACTCGAGGAACACCTCGGGGACGATGATGTCGAGGATGTCCGCGCCGAAGTAGAGGTTGGCATCGCGGAGCTTGAAGGTGTTGCGATGCGGCGCATCACCGGTGCGGCGCTGCCACTGGAACAGGTCGGCGGAGAGCACCCCGTGGACATAGGGAGTGATGCCGTACCGCCGGAGCCGGTAGCCGAAGGAGCCCACCGAGGCGGGGGCCACCTCTTCCTGCAACAGATCCTCCAGACTGTCGGGCTCCGCCGGCGCCTTGGGCTCCTCGGGCGCGGTGGGGGAAGACTCCTTGGCCTCCTCGGCCTCCTCCGCGGCCGGCGGAGGCTGCCCCGGCGAGCCCGTCCCAGCCTCCTGGGCACTGGCCGGCAGGCCCTGGAGGAGCCAGAGGGGAATGAGACAGAGCCCGAGCCTGGTCCAGCGATGCTTCCCTAAAGGGCTTCCCGTGAGACTCGAGTGAACACCCAGCATGGTGACTCTCCTTGATCAAGAGAGGCATGCTCCCCGGCGCGCATGTCTCCCGATCTGGAGTATCATGTGAAACAGGCTCATGTGAAACACTCTCTTGCTGTCGATTCACGGGTGGCGGGCTAGCGAGGCGCAAAGCCGACGCAGCTCTCCAGTATGCGCATGTTGCGTTGACCGCCGCTGGCTGAGAAACTCGATACACCTTCTCCGGAGTCATCCACGATCCAGAAGGTCCTGGGGCCCGAGCCGCTGAACGAGCTGATCGAGTTGGAGCTCATCGTGGCGGACTCCCCGCTGCTGACCCGGGGGTTGCCGCCATCGTTGATGAACATGCGCACCGTCCGTGAGCACTCGTTCTTGATCGAGAAGCTGTAGTAGCCGGAGTCCCCTCCTCCCGTGCTTGCCCCGCCCGCCGAGGCGCTGCTCGCGGCGCGCTGCTCGGCCTCGCGCTTCTGGCGCTCTCGCTCCCACTCGGCCTGCCGGGCCTGCTCCCGCTTCTCGAACTCGCGTGCCTCCGCCTGGGCCTGGGCCATGGCCGCGCTCTGCTCGCGCACCTTCGCCTCCAGCTCCTGGGCCGAGAGCTGACGCTCGAGGAGCTGCACCTGGAAGTAGCCCTCGCCCAGCCGGGGGCTGCGACCGATCGTCCGCAGTCCGAGCTCGGCGCTCCCCGCCGCCGCCGCGCACCCGAGATCCGCGCTGAACGAGCGCAGCTTCAAGTAGCGTCCGTGGAGGGGAGCCTCGATGGCCGTGCCCTCGAACTCGCCCACCTTCTCCCGCGCCATGTAGCTTCGGTTGAGCATCAACGGATCCTGCGAGGCCAGCTCGAACAGGAGGTAGCGCTCGCCCTCGTCGCTGAGCCGGGCGTCGGGCTCCAGCGCCACGGCCACGGCGTAGCAGCGCCCGCGCTGGAGCTGCAGCGTGGAGGCGGGCGCGGACGCCAGCGGGTAGCGCGTGGGCTCGCCCACCGGCCTGAGCCCCGCGAGCGCCTGGACCTCCTTCTGCAGGAGCGCGCGCGCGTCCGTGGCGGGGAGCGGCGCGGGCGTCCGGGAGACGTACAGCGCGTACGCATAGAACGTCCCCGGCTCGGGCTGGAACATGGCATTGGCGCCGAGCTCCGCGGCCTTGGCCTTGAGGGCCTGCCGGACGGCCTGAGGCTCCGCGTAGCCACCCGAGGCGCTCACCCCCATGGCGGCGATCACCTCATGGGTGTCACTCTCGACCGGGTAGGACGGCACCACGTAGAGCTTCCGCCGGCCGTCCGGCATGAAGAGGAACATCAACCCAGGCGGCAGCGCCTGGACACCGAGCAGCTCCACGACCGTGGCGGAGTCCGTGGCGGGTCGCGCTGTCCCCAGCGGCTTGACCTCGACCTGGAGCGAGGCGGCCGAGGGGAACATGGAGTGAAGGCAGCCAGCCAATGCCACGGACAGTGCAACCGTGACGACGAGCGGTCTCGAGACGAAGTGCATGGCTGCAACTACCGCACCCCCGCGCCGCCCTCAACGGCAGGTGGAGGGGTCTCCGAGTCGGCCCGAGCGGGCTACCGCGGGGGGCTCGCGTCGGGCCGCGGGTTGGGTGACGGGATGAGGATGAGCTCCTCCTGAGGAGGGATGAGATACTCGGCCCCCGTCTCCGTCACCACGGCCATCTCTTCCACGGAGAGGGTCTTCGTCTCGCCCGGAGTGGGCAGCTTCCAGGCGAAGAAGCCATCGAAGGCGAACACCTGCCCGGGCCGGATGATGCGCGCGGAGGCGCCCTTGGCGGGCTGGCCCTTCTGTGCGCCAGACAGCGCCGGGCCGACGTCGTGCGCCCAGTAGCCCACGGGGTGGCCGGTGCCCCACATGACGGGCTCGCTGCCCACCTGGCGCATCCAGTCGCGCTGGGCCTTGTCCACGTCCCAGCCACGGGCTCCGGGCTTGATCGCGGCGAGCGCCACGCGGTTGCCCTTCTTCGAACGCTCCCACTTCTCGAGCGCCTCGGGGGGTGGCTTCGTCTCGCCCGGAGCCAGCACATAGGCGAAGCGCTGGATGTCCGTCACCCAGCGCCCCTGGATGGCGATGCCGAAGTCCGTCTGGATGAAGTCTCCCGGCTGGATGACGCGGTCGGTGGCATGGGAGTGCCCGCGGTCGGGGCCCGAGTTGACGTTGGGGTTCTGGTCCGGAGCCCAGCCGTCGGTGACGCCGAGCTCGGCCATGCGTCGCTTGAGGAAGCGCGCGACGTCCGAGTCCCGGGTCTTTCCGGGGATGATCTGCCGGTAGGCCTCCTCTTCCAGCTGGGCGGTGAGGGCGGCGGCGCGTCGCATCACCTCCACCTCCTCTGGAAGCTTGATGCCGAGCCACTCGACGACGAGCTCCTCGGAGGAGACGAGCCGCTGGCGCAGGGCTGGGGGCAGCGCGGCGGTGAGGAGCGCGCGCTGGGTGGAGGACAGCCCGTCAGCCACCGACATCCGCTCCGAGAAGTTGAGGGCGATGCGGCGTGGCTTCAGGCGGGCCAGCCGCTCGGAGACCTTGGCGTACAGGTCCGTGCCGCGAGGCAGGGACTCCACCTCGTCGTGCAGGCCCACGTCGCGCAGGGCCTTGGCCTCGCCCTCGGGAGACAGCGCGATCGAGCGCAGCTGCTCGGCCTCACGCAGGAAGAGGAAGGCAGCCGGGGCGCCAGCGTTCTCTCCGCCCACGTGGGCCGCGAGCGGATCGTTGGCGTTCTCGCGGCACACCACCACCCAGGCATCCACTCCGGCGCGCTTCATGGCCTCGGGAAGAAGGCGGGTGACGCGGGCCTTGCGGACCTCCGCCCAAGAGGGCGCGGGGAGAGCGGGAGTGTCTGCTGACCAGGCCTCGGGAATGGGGAGAGAGAGCAGCAGGAGGAGCGCGGAAGGGAGGACTCGCATGGAGAGCATTCGCTGGGGAGGAGACCCGTGCAACCGTGGGGGGTGGAGCCTAGCGCAGAGGAGGGCCCCTTGACGGCAGCGGGCCGCCGTTTCATAGGAAGAGCATGCCTGCGTGCCCGTGCTGCCTGGAGGTCCTGAAGCCCGCCCTCCTGGGTCTCGGCGGCCGTCGCATCGCCGGCAGTTGCGAGCTCTGCGGTGACGCCGTGTGCCAGGGATGCCTGCACTCGGGCTCGCGGGATGTGGAGGCGCTCTTCCGGCTCCGGGCCCCCGACGGAGGCTCCGCGCCCCGAGCCTCACCAGGAAAGGCTTGCGCCAGCTGTCTGTGGGAGTCGTTCGCGGCCCGCGGCAAGTCCCCGCCCTTCCCCGAGCCACCCGGCCGGCGCAAGCGGGCAACCCAGGCGGACTGCAAGCACTCCCATGCCGTCCGGTGGATGCAGTGCTGCCCCACCTGCGGCGCCAAGGTGTCCTGGGAGGTCGAGCACGACAACCCCGTGTGCGATGCGTGCGGAGCCCCCTCGCACTCCGCGTTCAACTGCTGCTGGGCCTGCGGCGAGTCCTTCGAGGAGGACAACGAGCCCGAGGATGCCGAGGGCTATGCGCTCACCTACGAATGTCGCTCCCGCAAGTGCCAGGGGCTGGTGGGGTGGCTCATGCCGTACTGCCCCTGGTGCGCCACGGAACAGCACTGGCACCCCTCCCAGGAGGAGGACGCGCCCACGTGCACGGCGTGCGAAGCGAGCCTCGATCCCACCTGGAGCTTCTGCGCCACCTGCGGCGAGGAAGCCCCCGTCCCCGAGGCGTGCTTCACCTGCGGAGCGCCGCTCGATCGGGCAGAGTGCGCCGCCCGCTGCGAGCACTGCCGGCGGATGGTGTGTGGCGACTGCTTCGGCGACTACACACTGAGGGAGCCAGTCCCCGCCCAGCCCGCCGAGAACGCCGGCCCCCCCGGAGTCCGAGAGCTGCTGCTGTGCACGGCGTGCGCGGAGGAGCTCGGGGCGGCTCCGCTCTCGGACGAGGAGGACTCCGAGGCAGATCCTCCAGCGGAGGAGCCGCGGGAAGATGAGGATGAGCCCCCTGCCCCCAAGGAGACTCCCCCGAGCAGCCCATGGGAGGTGCTCGGAGTGGCGCCGGGGACACCGCTGCCCGAGGTGAAGAGGGCCTACCTCGCCCTCATCACCCAGTACCACCCCGACAAGGTGGCGCAGCTGGGGCCGAAGCTCCAGGCGCTGGCGGCGGAGGAGACTCGCCGGCTCAACCAGGCGTGGCTCGAGGTACGCCAGCGGGCCGGCCAGGGCTCTTCGTAGCGTCCCCTTTCATTTTTCCCCGCAACCGCCGCGCGTGCTCCGGGTTCAAGGGACCGGAGGGTTTTTCATGCGCTGGTGCGCCATCCTGCTGGGCAACCGGCTCGTCCAGTTCCTGTCGCTGGGCGGGCTGCTGTTCATCCTCACCCCGAGTACCGGCTCGCCCACCCACATCGAGCTGTCTCGGCGGCACATCGCCGCCCTTCAGGCCGCGCAGGCCACCCGGCAGGGCTCGGACACGCTCCCGGAGAGCCATGCCTCCGAGGTGGAGTCCCGCGCCATCGAGGACGAGGTCCTCTATCGCGAGGCGCTACGCCTGGGGCTGGACCAGAGCGATCCTCTCATCCGGCAGCACCTCATCCAGAAGGTGCTCCTGCTGGCCGAGGATCTGGGCGGCGCCGGACGCGATCCCTCCGAGCCCGAGCTGCGCCGCTACTTCGAGGAGACCCGCCAGCGCTGGGTGATGCCCGGAGAGGTGCGCCTGCTCCACGTCTTCGCCAGCGAGCCCGCGTCCCTCGCCGCCCTGCGCCCGCGGCTCCAGGCCCACGAGGCCGTAACTCCCGAGGCCCTGCCCCCTCTCGGCGAGCCCTTTCCGCTCTCACGCGACGTGCGCAGCCCTCAGCACCGCCTGGCGGCGGAGTATGGCCCCGACTTCACCCAGGCCGCCTGGAGCCTCCCGATCGGCACCTGGAGCGAGCCTGTCGCCTCGCGCTACGGCTGGCACCTGGTGAAGGTCCTCTCGCGCACCGAGGTCCGTCCGGCCACCTTCGAAGACGTGCGCACGGAGCTGGTGCTCGACTTCGCCATCGCCCGCCGCAAGCGAGTGGTGTCCCAGTTCGTCGCCCGCGCGCTCGAGCGCTACACGTTCACGGTCGACAGCGTCCCCGTGACACCGCCCTCCCCCTCCGGTCGCCTCGGCATCCGCACCGAGGCCTCCGCGGAGGACTGACATGCGCGCCGCCCTCGTCCTTCTCCTGTTGCTGGGTGCCCTGGTGCCTCGGCTTGCCGGGGCCCACGGCATGCGTACCGCAGCCATCTCGCTCGACGAGCTGGAGCCGGGCACGGCCCGCGTCCAGGTCCGACTGAGCGTGCCCGATCCCTCCTTCCGCTTCCGCATCCCCGAGTCCTGTCAGCTCTCGGATGCTGTCTCGGAGGGAGAACTCCGCCACGCCTTCACCCTGCGGTGTCCCTCGGCGCTGGCCGGCCAGACGCTGGGCGTCATGGGCCTGGGGCCGGTGCTGGGAGAGGCCGTCCTCTCGCTCTCGCTCCATGACGGTCGCGCGCTCTCGCACCTGCTGCTGCCGGACGCCCCCTCATGGCGCATCCCCGAGCCAGGAAGCACCCTCTCGGTGGCGGTGGACTACGTCCGCCTCGGCGTCGAGCACATCCTCGCCGGCCCGGACCACCTGCTGCTGCTGGTCCTGCTGGTGCTCGTCCTGCGGAGTCCCCGAGCCGTGCTGCTCGCGGAGACGGCCTTCACCCTCTCCCACAGCCTCACCTTCGCCGCCACGGCGCTCGGCTGGATTCACGTGCCCTCGGCCTGGGCCGAGGCGTGCATCGCCTTGAGCCTGGTGCTCCTGGCGCTCGACGTGGAGCGCCCCGGCCTGCCGGCCCCCTCCGCCCTGCGCGGCGCCGCGTCGGCGCTCGTCTTCGGCCTGGTCCACGGGCTGGGCTTCGCTGGCGGGCTGCAGGAGCTGGGACTGCCCGAGCAGGCCGTGCTGCCAGCGCTGGTGGGCTTCGGCGCGGGCGTCGAGCTGGGCCAGGTGCTCTTCCTCGCCGGGGTGCTCCTCGTGGCATCGCTCGCGGCACGCCTGAAGGTCTGGCCGCGCCTCGTCCTCGCCGGTGGCTACGCGGCCGGCGCCGTCAGCTCCTGCTGGCTGCTCCAGCGCGTCTGGCTCTGTCTCGCCCGCTGAACTCCCTCTTCCTTCCGTGCACTGAAAGGCCCCTGCCATGAACTTCCGCTTCCCTCCCCCTTCGCTGCCAGGAGCCCTGGTGCTCGCGGTGTTGCTCGGCTCCGGCTGCACCCTCGAGGCCCCCGGACAGGCCCGCGACACGTCCTCCCCGGAGACACCACCCGCCGAGCCCCGCACGCCTGCCCTGGGGACCGCCACGCAGGCGCTGTGCTCCGACTACAACGCATACAAGAACGTCTACTGGGGCGATCTGCACACGCACACCTCCTACTCCGTGGACGCCTACTCCTTCCGGACGCGGAACACGCCCCAGGACGCCCATGCCTTCGCGCGTGGAGCTCCCAAGCAGATCGCCGCGGGGGATCCGGCCGGCGCGGGCCCCACCGTGCAGCTCAACTCCGGACGCCTGCTCGACTTCAACGCAGTGACGGACCACAGCGAGTGGCTGCCCACCGGCTTCGGCTGCGGCGCCGCCACCGACGGGACTCCTTATGATCCGGCCAGCCCCTACTACGGCTCGGCGGCATGCCAGTACTACCGCAGCGAGCAGCTCACCTTCCCGGGCTCCTTCCTGACCCAGGTGCCCATCTGCGGGAACTCTCCCAATGGAACCCCCGAGTGCACCGCGGAGCTGCGCTCGGCGTGGCAGGCGGAGCAACAGGCCGCCAACCAGGCCTACGTGCCCTGCACGTACACCACGCTCCATGGCTACGAGTGGACCTCCTCGCAGGATGGCGCGACGCTGCACCGCAACGTCATCTTCGGCTCGGACGTCGTGCCGGACGTGCCCTACTCGGCGCTCGACTACACGGATCCCGGTCAGCTCTGGACGGCGCTCGACCAGGGCTGCCTGGCCTCGGCGGGATGCGAGGCGCTGACCATTCCCCACAACACCAACCAGAGCAACGGTCTGGCGTTCGATCTGCCCGGGGACGCCGGCCCGGATGTCGTCGCCCAGGCGGGGCGCTACCAGCGCCTGGTGGAGATCCACCAGCACAAGGGCAACAGCGAGTGCGCCTACAAGCCGGATGCGGGCTACTCGCTGGATCCGCTCTGCCAGTTCGAGCAGTTCTCCAACGACACCCCGCCGCAGAGCTACGTGCGCCAGGGGCTGACGAAGGGCCTCGGCATCCAGGCGGCCACGGGCAGCAACCCGTTCCGGCTGGGCATCGTCGGTGCCACGGACAACCACAACGGCATGTCGGGCGCGGTCTCCGAGACGAGCTGGAACGGGCACGTGGGCATCAACGACAACACGCCGATGAAGCGCCTGCAGAAGACGCCGAACGAGAACCCCGGCGGCATCACGGGGGTGTGGGCCGAGCAGAACACCCGCGCCAGCATCTTCGCGGCCCTCAAGCGTCGCGAGGTGTTCGCCACCAGCGGCCCGCGCATCAAGGTGCGCCTGTACCAGACATGGAGCAGCACCAACTTCTGCACCGCCACCTATCCCCAGAACATCATCGGCGCGGGCGGCGTGCCCATGGGCGGGACGATGAGCGCCAACCCCGGCTCGGGCCGGCCGTACTTCGTCGTCTCCGCCGTGAAGGACGTGGTGGATCTGGCGAGCATCGACATCATCAAGGTGGACATCCTCAACGGCCAGCCGCGCGAGCGCGTCATCTCCTTCCCCCTCACGGGCGCGCAGGCCTCGACGACGTGCCTCTCCTGGCAGGATCCCGAGTTCGTGCCCGGGGCGCCGGCCTTCTACTACGCCCGCGCGGTGCAGGCGGCGACTCCTCGCTGGTCCTCATATGACTGCGACCAGCTCGGAGGCCTCGCCCCCGCTGGCTGCCAGGCAGGCGGCAAGTTCCGAGAGATGATCCAGGAGCGCGCATGGACGTCTCCCATCTGGGCACTCCCGTGAGCCGCTCCTTCCTCTGAGATGGGCAGGTTGCTGCTCGTCCGCGCTGCGCTCCAAAGCCTGTTCAGGACTGAACGCTGACATGTCAGCGTTCAGCACTGACACGATCCAGCGGGGTCCCGCCCCGTCTACGCCTGAATAGCAGGCGCGTATAGGCTTCGGAGCCGTACTCCATGGCAAACACTCCCCCATCCAAGGCAACGCCGGGTCGCTCCGACTCCCAGACTCGAGGCGGGCCTCCCCGAACTCCTCCCTCGTGGTTCATCCGAGCCCTGGACTCACTGCTCTCGGAAGAGCTGCGCGGGAGCCCTCCGTCGGATCTGGCGCGCTGCCGGGTCCTCGCCGGAAGCAGCTGCATCCTGCTGCTGTTCGCCCTGGTGGGACTGGTAGCCTTCCCTTCTCCAGCGCTCCGAGTCGTCATGGCGCTGATCTTCCTGGGCTATGGCACCGTGCTGGTGCTGCTGCGGCGGGCCACCTCCCACATCCCGCCTTCCCTCGTGCTGTGCTCCGCCTCCATCGTGGGGGGCGGCGCCCTGCTCTTCTTCATGAGGGACATGCCCTACTTCGGCACCCACGCGGGGCTCATGCTGCAGCCGGCGCTCGCGGTGTACCTGCTGGGCCCCCGCCGGGGCATCTTCGTCGCCCTCATCTGGGCCTGTGAGGGACTGCTCTACCCGCTCTACTACACACGGCTCGGGCCGGGCGTGAACGCCTCCTCGCCCGACGAGCTCCTCTGGCCGCTCTACCTCTGCGCCGCCTTCTCCTTCCTCGCCTCCTGGGGGCTGGGCTCGCTGGCCGACTCCGCGCGCGCCGAGGCCCAGAGCACGCTCGAGCACACCTTGAAGGAGCTGCGCGACAGCGAGGGGCAGCTGATCAGCCTCATCGAGAGCACCGAGGATCTGGTGTTCTCGCTCGACTCCGAGGGGCGTCTGCTCACCTTCAACTCCGCCGCGCAGCGGGCGTACGCGGCCCGCTTCGGCCAGAAGCTCGTCACGGGCCAGCCGTTGTTCTCCGACACGTCCCCGGAGCTGCGCGCGGCCTGGGAGGCGCAGCTGGCCGGGCCGATGGCGGGCCAGCGTCGGCGCTTCGAGGATGGCTACGAGCTGGGAGGCACCCCCTACACGTTCGACATCAGCCTCAACCCCGTCCACGGGACGGAGGGCCGCATCACGGGCGTGACGGTGTTCGCCCGCAACATCAGCGCCCGGAAGGACGCCGAGTTCCGGATGGGGGAGATGTACCGCACCCTGGTGGATGTCTCCCGCCAGGCCGGCATGGCCGAGATCGCCACCGGCGTGCTCCACAACGTGGGCAACACCCTCAACAGCGTCAACGTCTCCACCACCCTGGTGCTCGATCAGCTCCGCCAGTCCCGCCTGCCCGGACTGGCCAGGCTCTCCGAGCTGCTGCAGGAGCGGTCCCGGGAGCTGACCTCCTTCCTCACGCAGGATCCTCAAGGGCAGGTGCTGCCCGCGTACCTCTCGGCCCTGTCCGAGCAGCTCCAGAAGGAGCACACGGTGCTGCTCAAGGAGATGCGGTCGCTCAGTGACAGCGTCGACCACATCAAGGCCGTGGTCAGCATGCAGCAGAAGTACGCCCGCGTGGCCGGAGCCGTGGAGGAGGTACAGGTCCCCCAGCTCATCGACGAGGCCCTGCGCCTGCACGCCATCTCCTTCGAGCGCCTGGGCATCCGCATCGAGCGCAACTATGCCCCGGTGCCTCCGCTGCTCATCGACCGGCACCGCCTGCTGCAGATCCTCGTCAACCTGCTGAGCAATGCCCGCGATGCCCTGCTCTCCAGTGGTGTCGAGGGCAAGCGCCTGGTCATCGACATCCACCTGTCCGCCGACGGCCAGCAGCTGGTGCTGCAGCTGACCGACAACGGCATGGGCATCGCCGCGGAGAACCTGCCGCGCATGTTCACCCAGGGGTTCACGACGAAGAAGACAGGCCACGGCTTCGGCCTGCACATCAGCGCCCTGGCCGCCATGGAGATGCAGGGGAGGCTCTCCTGCACCAGCCCCGGGCCGGGCAAGGGCGCCACCTTCACGCTCGAGTTCCCCGTGTCGGGAGCCACGCCGCTGGAGCCGCCCCCCAGGCCCACCCTGCCCCTGAACGAGTCCCCGCGCTAGGTCCGCGCCTTGCCGTAGCGCCCCGTCTCGTAGGACCAGTCCATGTTGCCGCGCACCCAGGAGCGCAGGCCCATCAGGTAGCGCTGCACCGCGCCATCCAGCTCGGCCCCATGGGACGGCATGCGCTGCTGCAGGTCGACGTACTCCCGCATCCGGGCATTGAAGAGCCGTGCGGCCTGATCCACCGCGGACTGCGTGCTCAGCCGGTACTCGTGCTGCAGGAGGATGACGAGGTTGTGCACGTCCCCGGCTCGCAGCTCCTTCTCGAAGGAGACGATGTCGTTGAACCAGGCCACCATGTCGTTGGCCAGCACCTTCAAGGTGTGGGCCTGCTCATGGATCTGGTCGGGCAGCGAGACTTGTTCCACCAGCTCGATCAGATCGAAGAAGAGGTAGAGCGCGGAGGAGCGCCGCCGGTGCTCCATGTACTCCGCCAGGGGCGGAATCCGATGTCGGGCGCGATTCTCCGCCTCCCACTGGCAGCCCTGGGTGTAGTCCTCGAAGGACCGGATGAAGCGCTCCTCCCACCCCGGAGGGGCCCGGCGGCGCATCCGCTCCCATATTTCCGAGAGGCCCGCCACCAGCGGGTTCTCCTCCCGCTGGCCGGGGCGCGGATGCCTCATGGCCTGGATCAGCTCCTGGTGCTGGGCCCTCAAGCGCTCCGGCTCCCGCCCCAGTGCAGCCTCATCACACAAATCGTCCACCATGAAGAGCCAGCTCATGTAGGTCGCGACGATGAGGACGGACTCGAAGTCGGCATCCGGGTGCGCGCGTCCCGTCACCCAGGCGAACCGGCCCGCCTCGAAGCGACGGAGCGCGGCGTCCGTGCGGATGTAGCGCCGCTCCTGCATCCACTGGTTGAGGTGGGGCTGGACGGCTTCGACATGGGGACTGAGGGCGGGTGGAAACGGGCAGTAGAACTCCGGCAGATGGATGCTCTCCAACAGGTGTCCTCTCATGTCTGGGCTCCGCTGGAACTGACCGGCGGCTCGAATGGTAACGAGGAGGGAGCCCGCGCTGCCATGTGGGTCAGCGACCAGGGGGGCGAGCGCAGGTGTCTTCGCTGCGCGGACCGCCATGCGTCTGGGAGGAGAAACGTAGGAAGGGGTGCGCGGCACCTGAGGTCTTGCGCCGATGCCGGCCTGTTGGATCGCGCCGTCCGAGGAGACCTCAGACGTGGCGGCCGCGGATGGCCTCCGTCATGGCCTCCACGCCGACTTCCTTCTTGTGCTGCGCGAACATCCACTGGTGGCCGTCGGGATCGAGCAGCACGGAGGTGCGAGCCCCGAAGAACTGCTCGCTGGGGGGCATCAGCTCCCTGGCGCCGGCGGCCAGCGCGCGGGCGTGCAGCTGGTCCACATCCGCCACGTAGACGAAGAGCGAGACAGGCGTGCCCCCGGCGGTGATGGGAGAGCGCATCCCCCGCTCCAGGCTCTCCGGGCCAATCATCACCGTGCAGTTATCGTGGCCCATCTCGGCGTGCATGATGCGCCCGCCGGCTCCAGGCAGCATGAACTTGCGAGTGAAGCCGAAGGCCTTCTCGTAGAAGGCGGCGGCCGCGGCGACATCCCGGACCGTGAGGTGGGGGGTGATAGCGGTGGTCTTCTTGGGCATCTGCATGGTGGAAAGGACCTCTCGGGTAGAGCGGGCCTCGGACGATTCCAAGGGCCCGGAGGAAAGGAGGCTACGCGGCGGCCTGGTACGGCGAGCTCGTCTGCGTGGGCCGCTGGCCGATGAAGGGGCAGGAGCCGCCGGTGCGCCCGGGCTGCCCCATGCCGATGGAGCCGATGGGCGTGCTGGGAGCGGACTGCTTCGGAGGCGGCAGCAGCCCGAGCCGGCGCAGGGAGGCCTCCTCCAGCGCGTCGTTCATGGTGCGCTGCGGCGTGGCCGAGGGCGCGCCCAGGTACACGCGGTCCAGCACGTCCACCATGGCGTTCTCGAGGGAGTCCCCGTTGAAGACGCCATCCGAGGCCATGTCCGCGTCGCGCAGCATCTTCAGGTGCTCGGGGTTGAGGTTCACCTCCATGCGGTTGTTGCTGTTCAGGGCGTAGTTGATGATCGAGCCGTCGATCTTCCCGCCGGTGAACAGCGGCGAGTGCCCCCACAGCTGGAGCACCTCGTTCTCGAACTGGCTGAGGCCGTTGCCGCCCGTGAGGCGGTTGTCCATGTTGACCGGGCCCTGGGCGTAACGGATGGGGGCGTTGCCGTAGCGCTGGGAGATGTCCTTGCCCGTGAGCGTCTGGTAGAGGCCGAAGAACTCGTTGTCGAGCGACTTGCCGGTGATGCCGCCGTACAAGGCCTGCTCCCTGGCGGCGAGCTCCCTGGCGAGCGCGACCTCGGCCGGCTTGAACTTCTCCGGGTTGTTGAGGACGTTGAGCAGCACGCCGCCGTCCTGGTGGCCCGCCGAGCCCATCTGGATGCCCCACAGGTGGAGGATGGCGCGCTGGTGCTCGCTCATGCCGCTGGCCGCGTTGCGCTGCTCCGTCGTCATGTTCTGGTAGCTGACGCCCGTGGAGATGCCCGTCGTACCCGTGGTCCCACCGCCAGCGCCACCGCCCTCATAGGGATTGGAGCCACCGCCCGGCCCCTGCCCCCCGCCGCGCAGGTAGTTCGTCAGCTGCGTCACCATCTCGCGCAGCGCCACCTCGAGGATCGCGGTGATCAGCTGCGTCTGGAACTGCGACAGGTTCGAGCGCAGCCCCGTCTGCCTCGCGCTGGACAGCAGCGCTCCGCCGAGCACGTCCAGCGGGCGGCTCTGCAGAGGGCTCACGCCGCCGCTGTAGAAGGCCGGCGAGGCGGAGGCCGCGGCGAGGCTCGCGGTCGCTCCAATGCCTGGCATGAAGGCGTCGCGGGTCTGCTGCACGGCGCTGGCGCTCGTGGTCAGGCCCTGGGTCTTCTGCGGCTGCCGGGTCACCCCATGAAGTCCCTGCGGTGTCACCGAGCCATAGCCATAGTGGTGGATTTTCATGGTCCTGCCCCTGGAAGGAAGAGGGAGATGGATGAGCTGTCTTTGTAGCTTGTTATCGCCCCTGCCCCTTCAGAGTTGCTCGATGTGCGCGCAAAGCCAGCAATAAATCTCCGAGCCATCCAGATGTGTCTCTTTTCTGGGACAGGGTGTCTCGCGGCTGGGACACCCCTGTCCTTGGCCTGGGACAGTCGGGCGCCTCCCAGAGAGAGCCGCTCCTTTGCAAACACAGACTGTCTCCATTCTGGGACAGTCAAAATAGTTTCGAAAGACAAACAACCATTATTTCCGGGGTGCGAAAACAGGTTTGTGGGCTGCGCCATCGCCCTACCAACACTTACCCCCTATCTCGGAGAACGTCATGATTGGCTCTACCCGGTCGGTTCCTAGCTACTCGGTCACCTCCCGCCCCGCCGCCACCTCGTACGCGCCCGCGACCCAGAGCCGCGAGACGCTCTCCGCCCAGAGCCTGAGCGACAACCCGGTCCTCCGCTCACTCATGGGCCAGAGCGGGTTCGATGGCATCGGGAGCGCCAGCCAGCTCGGGCAGGACGGTGGGCTCGGCCAGGTGGCGGCGGTGCTCCAGCAGCTGGTGGGCATGCTCCAACAGGTCCTCGGCAATCAGGGCGGGCTGACGCCTGGCCAGGGCTCGGCCCAGCAGGTGGGGGGCACGGCGGGCACGGCCGGCACGGCGGGCTCCAGCGGCTATGGCAGCTCAGGTGCCAGCAGCTACGGAGGAGGCTACGGCGGGTACGGCAGCGTCGGCGGCGCTGGATACGGCGGTGGTGCCTACGGGACCGCCGGCAGCGGCTCGCTCCCCGCTCCTGCCGATCAGTCGGAGTTCGCCAGCTATCTGTCGGCCGCCACGCGACGGGGCAAGGGCCAGAACGGCAACATCGCCCAGAAGGACGCCCTGGCTGGCACCCGCTTCGGCCAGATCAAGGACGGCAAGCTGTTCGACGCCGCCGTCGCTCGCGGCTATGCCTATCAGTTCGCCGCCGTGGCCAAGGGCTACAACGCCAGCTCCCCGGATGGACTGGCGGCTGGCGCGGCGGCCTTCTCGCGCATGAGCCCGGACGCGCAGGCCTTCATGCAGGTGGCCGCCGTCTACAAGGGCGACCTCGAGGGCGGCGCCAAGAACTACAACAACGGCAAGCTCAAGGAGCTGCTCAAGAAGGCCGGCTATCCGGGCGCCAACAACCCTGGCGTGGGCAAGACCGACATCGAGACCCTGGGCGCGGTGGCCGACGCCCTCGACAAGGGCCTCCTCTCCCTGAATGACGTCATGCAGAGCGGCGCCATCAAGGACATGGGCAAGTACCAGAGGGTCATCAACTACGTGCAGGGCGGCCAGTTCGCCCAGGCCCTGGCCCAGTACGACGCCACCCCCATCCAGGGCGGCAACGGCGGCGCGGGTGGCACGGCAGGCACGGCAGGCACGGCGGGCACGGCGGGCACGGCCGGCACAGCGGGCACCGCTGGCTCCGGCGGCAAGCACGGTGGCACCGCGGGCACGGCCGGCACGGCGGGCTCCGGTGGCAAGCACGGTGGCACGGCGGGCACGGCCGGCACCGCTGGCTCCGCCGGCGCGCAGCAGACGCCGAGCTCGGGGAACTACTTCGAGACGCTGCTCCAGACGCTCCAGCAGATCCTGCAGCTCATCCTGCAGCTCCAGCAGGCCCAGGGCGGCGAGCAGCTCCCGCCGTCCAACGACCCGGGCATCCCCGTCACCACCCCGCAGCCCCAGCCGATGCCGTCCTACGGCGGCTACTGAGCCTGAGCCTCGCGGTCCCGAAGTGACACGGCCCGCTTCCCTCGAGGGAGGCGGGCCGTCGTGCATTCAGGAAAGCCCCGGTCAGCGCTCCCGGCTGTCCGTCGCGACCTGGCGAGATGGGCAGTCAGCGTCCGCGCGCATCTGCTATGTGCCATCCGTGGTGAGACTCCGTCTTCGCGGCGCGCTCGGAACCGGCCTCCTCCTCCTGGCATGGGGCAGCCTGCTCGTGCAGGTGCTGCGCCACTTCGCCCCGGGGAGCGCCTCCGTCACGGACTGGAATTCGGACGCGGCCATCCCCGTGCTGCAGTCGAACGATCCCGTCTTCGATGCCTTCCGTCTCTATTATTACGGGCAGGATCGCATCGGGGCATGGCCGTGGCTGCTGGGCCAGGGTTGGCGTGCCCTCACGGGCTTCGACTGGACGCCCTGGCGCGTCTTCGTCTGGCAGGCCACCTGGGCGTGTGGCGCGTGCCTCGCGCTTCGAGGGCTCCAGCGGCAGGCCGGGTGGCTGATGGCGTCGGCCTTCGCCGCGCTCGCGCTGCTCTCACCGCTCTTCCAGGTACAGCTCTTCGCGCTCAGCCAACCCTTCAGCTGGCAGCTCACGGCGCTCTTCCTCGCGTGGCTGACACTGACGCGGCTGCTGCGAAGCCTGGCCGAGCCCACCTCCGGACGTGGCGCCACGTGGCTCCAGGCCGCCGCCGCCGCGCTCTTCTCCACGCTGGCCTGCTGGACCTCCCCTACCTCCGGCCCTCTGCTCCTGGTGGCCGTCGTGGTGGAGGGCGTTCGCGTGGGGCTGGGCAGTCCCTCCGTGCGGCGGCGCTGGCTGCTCCTGGCCGCGCTCGTCCCGCTGGCGGTGGGCATCTCCTTCGAGTCCTGGACGCGCCACCTCTTCCACCGCTTCGCGAAGCGGCACTTCGGCTACGCGTACTCCACGCCCTTGAAGGTGGACAAAGGCTTCCTCGCGGAGAACGCCAGGGCCATCCTGAGCCGCATCGTCGAGGATCCGCTGGCCCCGGTGGTGCTCCTGGGCTTCGTGGCGGCGCTCGTGGCGGCAGGGTACCTCCTGCTCCAGCTTCGCCGACGCGCCCTGGAGGCGCACCGCCCCGAGACGGAGCTGGCGTTCCTCACGATCGCGTTCGTGGGCGGGGCGCTCGCCAACGCCGCCATCGCCACCCTGGTGCTCCACGTCCGCCTGAACGACTACGACATCCGGTACCTGGTGCCTACGCTCGTCCTCGGCATCCTGGCCGCGGCCTCGGGCGTCACCCTCGCCTTGCACCTCGTGCCAGTCCTGCGCGCCCGCGCCGCGGGGCTCTCGGCGCTCGCCGCCCTGGGGCTCTTCGCCTCGAGCCACCTGCTCGTACCGCCTCGCGTTCCGGAGCCGACGCTGGAGCTGGCCCAGGCCGCCACGGACGCGGTCACCGCCCGCGCGGGAGAGACGGTCCTGCTCGGGGACTACTGGGACACGTACCTGCTGGGGTCGCTCGATCCCGAGCACCGCCTGCTCTCCGTCTCGGTGGATGGGGACTACCTGCGCACCCCCTTCTGGGTCCCCCGCGTGCGCGAGGCCCAGCACGTCCTGGTGGCGCTCTACCAGGGGCAGCTCGCCGGGAGCGCGGAGCGTCCCAACCCGTGGCTGCTGCAGTACGGGGCACCATTCCAGCTCGAGGACGCGCGCTGGGCGGTCCACCCGCCCTTCGTCTTCGCCCGCTACCGCAGTGCCCGCTCCCAGGAAGTCCCGCTGCGCCAGGAGTCCGCGAAGGCATTCACGCCTTGCGAGCCCGACACCACCGTGACCTTCCACTTCGAGCTCCCCGTGGAGCGGGGCGTCCTCCTGGTGAGCACCAACGCGCCGACGAGCGGCACCGTGGCGCACGCACCCGAGGGAGCCCAGGCGCGGCTGGAGGGAGTGGCCAGCCTGTGGCTCCTGCAGTTCCAGGGCGGGACCCGTCCGTTGCGCGAGGTGACACTGCGGACCGGCCCGGAGCCACGCCCTGGAGGCTGCTGGTACCGAGGAGTCACGCTCCTGCGCCTCGAGGAGTGAGCGCTGGTCATCCCCAGGGGCCCGACGCTCGAGCCTTCGGCCCCGGCATCCCCTCCCCGCGTGTTGGGCAACCGAGCGGACGAGGGCCCGTCCGAAGGGACCTCACTCACCGAGCGCCCTTCACTTCACCACTCTGTGAGAGCGGAGGAATGGAATGCACACGGAGTCGGCTCTCAGTGCGCGCTGGTTGGAGAAGCCCGCGCGGCACGATGCGCTTCACGCGGCGAAGGTCGAGCGGATTGCACGGCAGCTGCGGCTACGGACGAGCACGCAGCCTGTCTCCCTCAAGAAGAAGACGCCGCCGCACCAGGTCCCCAAGCGCCATGATCGTCGGCGCAGCGACGAGAAGATCGATCTGAGCGATCTCGACCAGATCCTCGAGATCGATCCGGTGGCGATGACGTGCACCGCCGAGCCCGCGGTCACCTTCGACGAGGTGGTCCGCGCGACGATGCGCCACGGGCTGGTGCCCATCGTCGTCCCCGAGCACAAGACGATCACCCTCGGGGGCTCCGTCGCGGGGTGCTCCATCGAGTCCATGTCCTTCCAGTATGGAGGCTTCCACGACACCTGCCTGGAGTACGAGCTCATCACCGCGAAGGGCGAGGTGCTGAGCTGCTCCCCGGACCGGCACGCGCTCATCTTCCAGATGATCCACGGCTCGTTCGGGACGCTGGGCATCCTCTCGAAGCTGAAGTTCCGGCTGGTGCGCGCCGCGCCCCACGTGCACGTGAAGTACGAGACGTACACCACGCTGGACGCCTTCCAGCAGGCCATCTGGCGCCACTTCACCGCCCAGGACGTGGACTATATGGACGGGCAGATCTTCTCGCCGACGAAGCACGTGCTCTGCCTGGGCCGCTTCGTGGAGAAGGCCCCGTACGTCAGCCGCTACGACTGGCTCAAGGCGTACTGCGAGAGCATCCCCAAGCGCTCCGAGGACTTCCTGACGACGTACGACTACCTCTTCCGCTACGACCGGGGCGTCACCCACGTCACGCCGAAGAGCCTCGTCGGCCGGGCGCTGTTCGGCAAGCTGGTGCACTCCGACAGCATGCTGAGGGCCGCGGACCGCTTCCACCGCTTCCTGCCGGCCAAGAACCCATCGGTCATCGTGGACGTGTTCGTCCCCTTCTCGCGCACGGCCGAGTTCATGGACTGGTACCACCGCGAGGTCCACTACTACCCGGTGTGGTGCGTGCCCTACCGGCGCATGCGAGACTATGAGTGGCTCTCGCCCCGCTGGTGGGCCGGCGTGAATGATCCGCTCTTCCTCGATCTCGCCGTCTACGGGCTCAAGCAGCAGCCGGGCCGCAACTTCTACAAGGAATTCGAGGGCGAGCTGCTCCAGGTCAACGGCACCAAGACGCTCATCTCGTACAACTACTACGACGAGCAGACCTTCTGGAGCCTCTGGAACAAGGCGACCTACCAGGCGGTGAAGCAGCTCACCGATCCGGACAACATCTTCCGGGACCTGTACACGAAGACGTGCCGGGCGGCGCTCGGGCTGCAGGAGCAGTCGCCCTCCGGAGGGGCCACGGTGCACTGAGGCCCCGGCCCGGGCCCATCTCAGAAGGTGGCGTCGAGCTGGAGACGGGCCTGGTGCCGCGGATCCCCGTCCGTGGAGCCGAAGATGTAGAAGTAGTCGGCCTGCACCTTGAAGGCGTGGCCGTTCAGGTAGAGGTTGAGGCCGCTGCCGAGCTGCTTGCCCTGGGTCTGGACGAGCTGCACCAGCTGCGGATCCGTGGCGCCCCGGGAGAAGAGCTTGTCCCAGCGCGCGGTCACCTCCAGCTGGGAGTTCAGCAGGTAGCCGGCCTGCACGAAGTAGCCATGGCCGGAGCGCGTGGGCTCGCGCGTGACGGTGCCGTTGGTCTCCTTCTCCAGCACGTCCTGGCTGGCCTTGCGCCACAGGCCCTCGGCCAGCAGCGAGAAGCCTCGGTACTTGAACACCAGGTCCGCGGCGAGGTGGGTGTAGTTGACCGTCCCGGCGGTGAAGGCCGTTCCGATCGTGCTCTGGCTGCGCGAGGTCCGGTAGTTGTAGGCGCCCGCCACGCCCAGGGCCAGCCGCGGCTTGTCCGCGCGGGACAAGTCTCCCTCCTGATCTTCGTCGAAGGTGCCGAAGGGCCGCAGCGTGAGCCGCAGCGAGGTGAGCGGCCCGGCGGCATACGCCGCGAAGCGGTTGCGCCCGTCCCCGCCACCGAGGAAGAAGTTGTAGCCGAGCAGCTCGTTGAGCCCGAAGAGGTTGGTGGACGAGAGCATCACGCCCACGTCTCGATCGAGGTTCAGCTCTCGCACCGCTATCTGACGATCGGCGAACTGCAGCGCGAACTCGCGGATGGTGCGGGCCCGGTCGAAGGGCACGAAGAACTGCCCGACGCGGATGTTCAGATCCCGGAAGCGGGTGTAGTCCACGTAGGCATCGAAGATGGGCGAGCTGCTGCCCGTGTCGAAGTCGTTGCCGCCGAAGGCCAGCTGGATGGTGTAGCGGATGTCCGGCGACAGGATATTGCCGGCCACGGAGAGGCGCAGCGTCCGGACGTTGATCTCACTGGTGTCGCTGTCGCCAAAGTGGACATACGTCTCGCGAAGCTGGATGCGCGCCCGGACTCCGAAGGAGTACTTGCCGTCCGCGGTCTTCACGACGATGCCCTTCCCGGGCTCCGCGGTGACGGTAGGCGGCGGGTTGGCCGGGGCCTGCGAGGCAGGAGCGCTCGCGGGAGGCGCTGCGGCCTCCTGGGCCCCGGCGACAGCTCCGAATCCCAGCCACAGTGCGACAAAGAGGGTGAACGCGCGCGAGGTGCGCGGAGAGACATGTGAAGACATGAGAGGTTCTCGAGTCACCGGTACCGCGAGGATGCTTCCCACCGCTCTGGCACAGGCTTCGTGGTGGAGCGGAGGCTCACTTCTGACATGCAGAGGAGCAGCAACAGCGGTGACAGGCCTTCATCATGTATCCAGCCAACATAACGGACACTCGCAGGCGCTTCAACGGCAAAGCGTCCGTTATCACGGATGCGGGCGCTCGACGGCCCTCCTCCCAGGAACACCTTCCCAGGGAGGAGGTTGGAACGCGCCGTCTCAGTTGCGCGTGAAAGTCACCGTCCCGTTCTCCACGGAGCAGTTGGCGCCGAAGCCGCTCCTGAAGGTTCCAGAGATGGTGCCGCTCGCCTTGTTCTTGTCCGTCACGGTGGTGAGCTTGATGGAGAGGTCCGTCTCATCCTCCCGCGTGGAGGCCTTCTGGTTGTCGGAGCCCTTCAGGGGGAAGGTTCCGCTCAGGTCCAGCTTCGCGTTACTGCCCGTCCCGCCCATGTAGTAGTTCACGTCGGTCTGGGCCTCGAGCGCGCTGTTCTGCCCGGTGAGCGCCACCGTGAACTGCGTGGTGTAGTTGGCGGTCTTGATGTTGCCGAAGCCATGATCGCACCGCACGCCGTACTGCAGGGCGGCGTCCCACGTCCCGGCCCACGCGATTGTCTCACTCTGCGGCGGGTTGCCGGCCGGCGGATCGTTGTCGGTGTCCCCTTCGGTGCCCCCGCCGCAGCCGATCACCATCGTGGAGAAGAGTCCCAGCGCAGCACCCAGAAAGAATCGCTTCATGTGTTTGTCCCCTTGGCATGTCGCGCATCGGCCCTTGCCGGCGCGAACGGGGACACCCAGGGCAAGCGAAGTGCCACGAGGCCTCCGGGGGAAAAAGCCCCCGGATTTCATGCGGATGGGCGCCTGAGGCCCCAGCGAGCCCCGTGGGTGCGGGGAAGAACGTGCCAGGACTGGCACGCGCTCGGGGCTCGCCTGGGGCCGCGCATGTCATAGCGGTGTCGCGGCTCAGTCCGCCTGGCGTCGCGTCCGCTTCCGGCGCAGCACCAGCAGCAGCCCCAACCACCCCATCGCCCCCGCCGAGCCCGCGCCGCAGCCACAGCCTTCCGACGCGTCCTCCGGCGGCGGCTCCGTCCCGCCGTCCTGCTGCACCCCTCCGTCCTCCTGCATGGGCGGGACACACTCGCCATCCCCCACGCACACCTTGACCTCGACCGCCGCGCTCCTGCCGCCGGTGTCGTAGACGACCATGCGCACCTGGTGCGCGCCAGGCCGCAGGGACGTCGTGTCCCAGCGGTTGTGCTCACCGCCATAGTGGTAGTGGCCTGAGCTCTGCGCATCCGTGCTCGAGAGCACGCCGTCCACATAGAACTCCGCCTTCGTGCAGCCCACGTCGTCGAAGCAGTCCCCGAAGAACTCCGCCGCGGCCCCGGAGACGCGCTCCTCCTCCGTGGGACGCGTGAGCACCGCGCGGGGCGCCTCGTCCGCCTTCACGAGGACCTGGAAGGACTGCGTGGCGTCCGGCTGCACCCCATTGCTCGCCCGCACCGTCATGTCCACGGTGCCCACCACCTCCGGGCTCCAGACGAGGACGCCGCTGCTCGCGCCGATGCTGGGGCCCTGCACGCTGCTCGTCAGCGAGAAGGTCGGAGCGGGCAGTCCCTCGGCCACCACCTCGTAGCGATACGGCGCCCCCACCACCGCGGAGGTGACGGGCGTGGACACGATGGTCGGAGCCGAGGGGTCATTGTCCCGCACGGTGACGGCCAGCACGCGCGCGTCTCCTCCCGGTGCGGCCACGGTGAGCGTGGCCGTGTCCTTGACGTTGTCCGCGTCCTCCGCGGCGGCCACGGTGACGGTCTGCGGCGTGCTCCAGTTGCTGGGAGTGAAGGAGAGCGTCGCGCCGCTGGAGATCGTCACGTCCGCGTCCCCCGTCGTTCTCCCCACCGTGACGGAGACGTTCTGCCCGGGGGCCTTGGAGAGCGCCACCGTGAAGGTGTTGGTCCCTCCCTCATCCACCGTCAAGGACGCGCTGGACAGCACGATCCGCGCGGCGTTGTTGTCGATGGACACCACTCGCACCGTCTCGGAGGCCAGCCCCTGCGCGGACACGGTGAAGTCCGCGATGTCGGCGGTCGCGTCCGCATCCTCCACGGCGGAGAGCGTGACGACCTGGAGCTGGTTCCAGTTGGCCGGCGTGAAGGTGAGCTGCGAGCCGCTCTCGATGCTCAGATCCGCGTCTCCCGAGGCCCGCACCACGCTGACGCTGACGTCCGCCGTGGGAGCCTGGGCCAGGCGCACGGTGAACACGGCCTTGCCGCCCTCGACCACGTTCAGGTTGAGCGCCGAGACGATGAGCTTCTGCCCGGCAGCGACAGGCTGGACCCGCGTCACCGCGCCCGAGGTGACGCCCACGAAGTACAGCGCGCCATCCGGCCCCACGTCGATGTCCACGACCTGGGTGAAGCCCGTGCCCCACGAGTCCACCGTCGCCACCGAGCCATCCGCGGCCAGCGTGGCACGCACCACCCTTCCGGAGTTGTAGTCCCCGAAGAGGAAGTTGCCCCGGTACTCGGCGGGAAGGAGCGTGGAGTCGTAGAAGACGCCTCCGGTGATGGAGCCGCCCAGGTTCTGCGTCGCCGCCGTGCCCCCGCCGCTCGTCGCCTCGGGCCCGGCCTGCGCCGCCGTCCACGTGGTGGGGCTCGGGACGCTGGCCACGTAGACATCCCCGTTGAAGCTCGCGTCCGTGACACCCGACACGGTGATCTTCTCGCCCTTGCGGAAGCCATGGGTCGCGGTGGTGGTGAAGGTGACGGTGCCTCCGCTGCGCACGGCGCCGTTCGCGTTGAGGGTACGCGTGTCCGCGCCGTTGGTGCGGTACTTGATCACGGGCGTGATGAAGCCGTTGGGCTGATTGTTCTCGTAGTCGTTGTAGCCGGCGTGATCGCCCCGGTTCGTGACGAAGATCTGCTCGTAGCCCGTACCCACCGAGTTCACCCAGAGCTTGCCGGTGCCCGGCTGGAAGGTGAACGTGAAGGGGTTTCGGAAGCCGCGCGCCCAGACGTACTCGCTGTTGGGCCCCACCCCATCGTTGAAGGGGTTGTCATTGGCGGGCGTGCCATCCGGATTGGCCCGGCTCACCTTGGCTGCCATCGAGGTGAGATCCGCGTCCACCCCCGTGCCATTGCCCAGGTCGCCGATGGCCCAGTACAGCTTGCCGTCCGCGCCGAAGCCCACGGCCCCGCCATCATGGTTGTTCCCCGCGGTGGGCAGGTTGTCGACGACCACCGTGCGAGCGATGCCCACCCCGTTGGAGTCCGTGTAGCGGACGATCTGCTGCTTGGAGGCGGTGGCGGTGACGAACAGGTAGACGTAGCGGTTGACGGCGTAGTTCGGATCGAACGCGATGCCGATGAGGCCGCACTCGCTGTTGGTGTGGACGGTCTCCGTGGCGAACGTGGTCGTCACCAGGTTGTTGCCGGACGTGACGAGCTCCCCGTCCCGCATCGTCGCGATGCGCACGACGCCGTTCTTGTTGAGGAGGAAGAGACGCCCCGAGCCATCCGGCGCCCACGCCAGCCCCGTGGCGGGGGTGAGAGCCGAGGAGGAGTAGCGGGTCTCCTGGAAGCCCGTGGGCACCGCGGCCAGCACGGGAGACGCCAGGAGGCCGAGAAGAGCGAGACAGAAACGAGTTGAGCGCATGGCTCACACTCATAGTACGAGCCACGGCCACATCCGAGTGTTCTTCGTCGGCTACTCCGGCACGCCCTCGAAGAACTCCACCCGGCCGCTCACCAGATCATACTCCGCGCCCACCACGAGCAGGCCGTCCTCGTAGACGAGCTTCTCGAGCAGCTGCGAGCCGTGGCGCAGGGCGGACACGCTGGCGCGCACGTTGGCGCGGGTGGCCTCGCGCCGCAGCGCCGCGGGCTGGTGGGCCAGCTCGGTGTGCAGCAGCGGCACCACGCTGGGCCGCACGCGCTCGACGATGGAGCGCAGGCCGGGAGACTGCTTGCTCGGCGGCTCCGTCATCGCCTCGAGCGTGGCGTCGATGGCGCCGCACAGGGTGTGGCCCATGACGACCACGAGCCGGGCGCCGTGCCGCTCCACGCTGAACTCCACGCTGCCCACCTGCGAGGGAGCGACGATGTTGCCCGCCACGCGGATGACGAACAGCTCTCCCAGGCCCACGTCGAACACCGTCTCGGCGGGCACGCGGCTGTCCGAGCACCCGAGGATGACGGCCCACGGCTGCTGGCCCTGGGCGAACTCCGCGCGCCGAAGGTTGCTCAAGAGCGACTCGGCGCTCAGCACGTTGGATGCGAAACGGGCGTTACCCACCTTGAGCTTCTCGAGCGCTTCCTGGGCAGTGAGCGTAGGCACGGGCGGCGCATCTACCGCGCTTGCGGGATCGGGCAAAGCCTTTGTGGAGGGCCGCGCGTGGGTGCCCACATCCCGCGACACCGCACCGGGTTGCGCCAGGGCCCTTGGGACGGGTGTGATGGAGAGGTGAGCCACCCCGCCGAGCAACTCCCCAGCCCTCCTGCACCTTCGGCCCTGCCGCAGCCTCTCACCGTCGTCCCACCGCGGCCGGCGCGGGATGCGCGCTACGACTGGGCCGCGGAGCGAACCTTGCTGGCCTGGGTCCGCACCGGCCTGGCGCTGATGGGGTTTGGCTTCGTGGTAGCCCGCTTCGGCGCCTTCATGCGGGCCCTGGGCCTCACGGCTCCGGGGGTGGCTCCCGACGAGAGCCACTCGTATGCCTCCATCGCGGCCGGCGTCCTGATGGTCGCGCTCGGCATGGCCACCCACCTGGTGGCGGTCCGCCGCTTCCTGCGAAACCACCAGGCCCTCTCGCGTGGGGAGCCGATTGATCCCTCTCCCGTGGGCCCCGCGGGACTGGCGATCCTCGCCGCGGTGCTCGGCGCCGGGTTGGCTGTGCTGCTGGGGCTCACCCTCCTGGGCTGAGCGGTTGCTGTCGCCGGCCCAGGGGCTGGCCGTTTGCCGAGCTCGCTCCGGCGCCTCCGCGGGGAACCCTGCAGGATGGAATTGGCGTGCGATTCCAACCAATGACTGCCGCGTCAACTCACTCATTCTCAGAGGTGGGAGCGCCAGGCTCCAGGGGCGCTCCGCCTCGGCCCCGCGACAGCGCTATGCTGTCTCCATGAGAAACCTGCGCCTTGGAGTGCTCGCAGCCGCGCTCTTCGTGACGGCTTGCGCGACCCTCGCTCCGGACTCCACCCCCGGGCGGCCCAACAGCACCAGCTCCATGCGGAGCTCCCAGCAGAGCCAGCCCAAGGATCCGCGTGATTTCGTGGGGGACCCGACCATCGGCGCGGATCCTCCCCGCCCTCCCGAGAAGCCGCTGTGCCGGCTGCAGTGCGGCCCCAACATGCACTGCGACAACTCCGGCTTCGTCGAGCGCTGCGTGCGCGACGAAGAGCAGAAGCCTTGAGCAGGCCGTAGCGGCCACGGCCAGGCTCCACCGGCGGCTGCCACGCAATCCCTACTGGCCGTCCTTGCCTCGCTCGCACCTGGCGTCCTGCTCCTCCATTCGTAGGGCACCCTGGCCAGCCTGAACAGCCCCACCCCAACGGGAGGTGGAACGCGACCCGCGCCCTGAGGCATAATCCCCGCAAGTCTGGGGGAAGCTGTAATCGCAGCAAGGCCACCTCTCCAGGTCGCGCCTATGATCGCTCTCACGAGAACCAATGTCCGAGAGGAGAGCGCCGAGGAGCTCTACGAGCACGCGCCCTGCGGCCATCTCTCCACGCTGCCTGACGGCACGATCATCAAGGTCAACGAGACCTTCCTGGAGTGGACGGGCTATACGCGAGAGGAGCTGCTTGGAGGGATGCGGTTCCTCGAACTGCTGACCATCGCGGGGAAGATCTTCCACGAGACGCACTACGCGCCCCTGCTGCGGATGCAAGGGTTTGTCCGCGAGATCCAGCTCGATCTGGTGTGCAAGCAAGGCCGCGCCCTGCCCTCGCTGGTCAACAGCGTCCAGAAGAAGGACGCCGAGGGCCGGGTGCTGCTCCATCGCACCACCCTCTTCAGCATCACCGACCGCAAGAACTACGAGCGAGAGCTGCTGCTGGCCCGCAGGAAGGCCGAGCAGGCCGAGCAGGCCGCCAGGTCCAAGACGGCCTTCCTGTCCATGGTCAGCCATGAGATCCGCACCCCGATGAATGCCATCGTGGGGCTGGCGGGGTTGCTGCGGCAGAGCACGCTCTCTGCCGAGCAACAGAAGTACGTGAGCATCCTTCAGGCCTCTTCCGAGAACCTGCTGGGCCTGCTCAACAACATCCTGGATCTCAGCAAGATCGAAGCAGGCAAGGTGGCGCTGGAAGAGAGGCCTTTCGACGTGCGCCAGCTGCTCCACGGCATCTTCTATGGGCTGACCGTCAAGGCCGAGGAGAAGAAGCTGAACGTCCTGGTGGAGGTGGATGAACAGGTGCCGGCCTGGCTCCTGGGAGATCCCGTCAAGCTCAGCCAGGTGCTCACCAACCTGCTGGCCAATGCCATCAAGTTCACCGAGCGGGGCACGGTGACGCTGGCGGCCCGAGTCCAGGAGTCCTCCTCGCAGTCCGTCTCCATCGAGTTCCGGGTCACCGACACGGGCATCGGCATTCCCAAGCACCAGCAGGCGGAGATCTTCGAGGAGTTCACCCAGGCCAGCTACGACATCCACCAGCAGTATGGTGGCACCGGCCTGGGCCTCACCATCTGCCGACAGCTGCTGGGCCTGCATGGCAGCACGCTGAGCCTGGAGAGCGCGCCAGGGGAAGGCTCCTCGTTCTTCTTCACCCTGGGACTGAAGAGGGCCCAGGCGTCCGGGGCGCAGGAGGCTGCCACGAAGGACACGGCCTGCCCCCGGGACCTCCAGGGCGTCAGGCTGCTGGTGGCCGAGGACAACACCGTCAACGTCTTCGTGCTCTCGCAGTACCTGCGCAGGTGGGGCGCCAGCTTCGAGGTGGTGGAGAACGGGCATGCGGCCGTCGCGCACGTCCAGGAGGCGCGGTTCGACGCGGTGCTGATGGACCTGCAGATGCCGGAGCTGGATGGCTACGAGGCCACGCGCGCCATCCGGGCGCTGCCGGAGGAGAGCTTCAAGCGGCTGCCCATCCTGGCCATGACGGCCTCGAGCCGGGCCGGACTGGAGGATCGACTCGCGGACGCTGGCTTCACGGACTTCGTGTGCAAGCCCTTCAGGCCGGAGGAGCTCCTCTCGAGGATTGCCCTGCACGCTCGCCAGTCCCCGACGGTTCTCGCGGACGCCGCCCCGGAGGAGGAGCCTGGACGAAGCCAGGAGCTGCCCGCGCCCCCTGCCCCCACTCCCCCCCGCTTCAGCCTGGACGGATTCCGACGCATGGCCGAGGGGGACCCGGAGGCGCTGACCGAGTTCATCACCATCACCATCACCAACGCCGAGCAACACGGGCACGCGTTCCAGAAGGCGCTCGCGACGGGCAACCTGGAGGAGTTCGCGTTCCAGGCCCACAAGATCAAGATGACCGTGGCGCTGCTGCAGGCCCATGTCCTGGAGGAGGCCCTTCAGCGGGGTCGGGCGCTGCTGACACGGGAGGAGCGTGCCCCGGCCGAGCTCCAGGCCGCCGCCCACGCCATCCAGGCGGAGCTGGACGCCATCATCGTGGCCTTGAAGGAAGACTTGCTGCAGTCAGGGCGAATACCTCCACTGGCACGTGACTGACCATCATCAAGGTCCAGCCCACGACTGCTCGACGCGATTGCACGTGCCAGGAGCGAGGCGGCCCACTTGGGACCCGTGATACACAGCGGGACGAGCGATTGGGGCCGTTCACAGGACTTTCAACCGAGGCCCTCGACTCCAAAGGGGAATGCTCGATGCTCGAGGCGACCTACCGTGTCCGCGACTCCGCTGTCCTGGATGCGCCCATCGACGAGGTGTGGCCCATCGTCCGTGACATCGTCCGTCTCGTGCCGCTGGTCTTCGGCGAGGGATTCGAGGCTTGCCACTGGGTCGAGGGTTGCTCGGCCGAGCAGGTTCCCGCCCGGTATGAGGTGAAGAGTCGCTCCTCGGGAACGAGCGTCCTGGAGGTCGTCGGGCGCTCCGAGACGGAGTACTTCGTGACGTACCGGCTGGTCGGGCAGGCGCTGGGGATCACGGGGTACATCGCCACGTACCAGCTCCGCCCCATCACGACGGAGCCCGATCGAACCTTCCTCGATTGGGCCCGGCAGTTCGCGGTGGCGCCAGGGAATGATCCGGCGAAGGTTGTCCCCGCGATGGCTTCCTCCACCGCCAAGGAAGCGCTGGCGCTCAAGAAGCACTTCTCCAAGCGCTCCACACCCGCTCCCAGGTAGGAGAGCGTTCGCTCGCCCCGCTGTCTCGACAGGCACCTGCCCTGAGCATTAGCCTTCAGGCACTCTCCCGCTCCGCGAGGTGTCTTTGTGACTTCATTGTCCCAGCCCCAGATGTTGGGACGTCACGCCATCGTTTGTGGCAGCAGCATGGCCGGACTGCTCACCGCAGGCCTGCTGGCGCGCCACTTCGAACGCGTCACGTTGGTAGAGCGCGACCCCCTGGAGGACTCGGCGCAGCCGCGCAAGGGAGTGCCGCAGGGTGTCCACACGCACATCCTGTTGCGGCGGGGCCTGGACATCGCGGCCAGCATCTTCCCCGGGCTCCTCGAGGATCTCCAGGCGGCCGGGGCGCAGGTGATGGACATGTCCGCCGACTGCGAGTGGCATGTGGCAGGCATCTGGCGCAAACGCATCCACAGCGGCGTCTCCATGTATTCGCAGACCCGGCCCCTGTTCGAGTGGCGCGTGCGCTCGAGGTTGGCCGCATTGCCCAACGTGCGCATCCTGGATGGGCAGGAGGCAGCCAGCTTCCTGGTGAGCGCCGACGGCACCTCCATCAGGGGCCTGAAGATTCGCGCCGTCGGGAGTGATGCGGAGACCGAGCTCGAGGCCGACCTGGTGGTGGATGCCAGCGGCCGCGGGAGTCGAACGCCACAGTGGATGGAGGGCCTGGGGCTCCCGAAGGTGGAGGAGACGCAGCTGAAGGTCGACGTGGGCTACGCCACGCGGCTCTACCACAGGCCAGCGGGCTTCGACCCAGGGTGGAGAGCGCTCATCCTGTCGGCCGAGCTGCCGCGAATCCGGCGCATCGGAGCCATCCTGCCCGTGGAGGGAGACCGGTGGACGATCACTCTCGGGGGCTGGCTGAAGGACTATCCGCCGACGGATGACGCGGGCTTCCTCGAGTACGCGCGCACGCTGGTCCAACCGCACCTGTACGAGGTGCTACGGGGCGCAAGTCCGCTCGGTCCCGCGAGCAGCTACCGCTTCGCGCACAGCCAGTGGCGCCACTACGAGCGGCTGCCCAGGTTGCTCGAGAGGCTGGTGGTGGTGGGAGATGCATACTGCTCGTTCAACCCCATCCATGGGCAGGGCATCACCACGAGCGCGTTGCAGGTGGAGTGGCTGGGCGAGTGCCTCCGCCAGGGGATGAACACGCTGGCGCGTCGCTACTTCGAGGGCGCTGGAAGCATGTTGAAGGGTGTCTGGGCCATGTCCACCACCGAGGACCTGCGCCTGCCCGAGCTGGATGGGGTCCGCCCGATGGGGAGCGGCCTGGCGTCCTGGTATGGGGAGCGGTTCCAGCGGCTGACGACGAAGGACGACGAAGCCATCCAGACGTTCATGCAGGTGATGCACATGATCAAGCCACCGACGGCCATGTTCTCGCCGCGGCTGGTGCTGAAGACGCTGATGCGGCAGCCGGTGAGCTCGGAGCTGGCACGAGGGCCGGCGCTGCCCACCCAGGGGGAGCAGCAAGTCGCGTGACACCCGGGCCTCTCCTGGCGCGGGCCCATACCGTCACCGCGCGGCCGGCGGCGACCAGTGCTGCGCCCCACCCCCGAGGAAACGCGCTCGTTCAGCTTGCGTGAAGGTCGAGCGCCCCCGGCGAGCCTCAACGCGGCCCACCAGCGATTTCAAGCTGGTGGCGTGCAGGCGGAGCCACCCGTCATGGCCCACGACGATCAGCCAGTCGCCGTCCTCGCTGAAGGCGGCGGCACGCGGCTTCGACAGATCCTGATCGAAGACGGCGCTGATGGCCCAGCCACCCTCGGCGGCTCTCCAGAGCAGGCCACGCCCCGTCTTGTCCGCGGAGAACAGCAGAGTGCCGTCGTGGTTCCAGATGAGCTGGTGACCGCGCAGGCCACGGATCTGGGGGCTCATCACGAGATCCTTCCGGGCGGCGTTCCAGATCCCAACCACCCCGGTGCGATCACTGGTCGCGAGCAGATTGCCCGCGGGGCTGAACGCGACCCGCTGCACGACGTTGTCGAGCTGGAGCTGGGTGCTGAGGGTCACCACGGGGGCCTCCGGCGTCCCCCGGTCAGTGACGTGGTAGACGCGGACGTGCCGATCGTTGCAGGCAGCGGCCAGGTGCGCGCCCGAGGGGTGCCAGGCCAGGTGCCATAGCCCGTCCAGCTCCTGACTCCCCCGCGGCGTCGGTGGTGCGGGCCATGGGCCCTCGCCGGAGGATGGCTCGCCTCCCAGCGCCGTCGAGAGGTCCCACAGCCGCAGCGACTCCCCGTGCCCGGCCCACACGCCCAGCGCGATCAGCGGACGCTCCGGATGCCATGCGACCGGCAGGACCTTCTGCTCGAAGCTGGCTCTCGCCCTCAACCGGAGGGGCTCCGCCTCCCAGACCGAGACGTGCTTGCCCTCACGCACGGCGAACCACCTGCCGTCGGGGCTCCAGAAGACATCCACGGGCCTGCCCGCAAGGCCCTCCAGGAATCCAGACGGCCATCCCTCGGCGGTGCGCCAGACGCGGGGGACAGCGAAGCCCTCGCCGCTGTCGGGGAGCATGGCCACCGCGGCCCGGCTCCTGTCGGGGCTGAGTCGGCACCACGGCCCCGTGGCGGGTCGTCGCGGAGGCAGCTCGAGCTGCGGCATCACCTGCCCGGTGGACCAGGCGATCGGCCTCTCGGAGCGCGTCGCCGCCTCGAGCTCCGTGAGGCTCGAGAAGTGATCAGGCCCCCCCAGCTGGTGATCCCACAGCCGCACCGTGCCATCCCTGTTGCCGGTGGCCAGGAGCTCGCCATCCGGGCTCCAGACCATCGAGGAGAGCTTCCCCGTATGGCCGGTGAGCCGCGTCAGCAACCTGCCTGTCAGGGTATCCCAGAGCCAGACCCGCGCTCCCTCCCCGACGGCGAGGAGGCCAGGCTCGGCCGGGTTCCACGCGAGGTGCGTAGGGACTCCCCCGTCGCACCGCAGCACATCCATGAGCCCGCCCGCGTCACCATCCCAGAGGGAGACCGCGCAAGACGCCTGGCTCAACGCGGCCAGCGTGCCGCCGTCCGGGCTCCAGGCCACCTCGCTCGTCGGCGCTCCCCGGGTCTCGAGCGGCACCGGAGCGCGGCCAGGCGAGTACAAGAGGATGCCAGCCGCGCCACCCACCGCCAGCATGGGCTCGCGACGAGCAGCGCCTTGGGGGCGCCAGGCCAGGGCGCATGCACCCGCGAACGGTGTCCGCTCGACGACCACCGGCTTCCCGGACTCCAAGCGCCAGAGCACGAGCTCGCCGCTCCCCACCGTCGCGAACCGGTCCCCTCCCGGCTCCCACGCCGCGGTGTCCACCTGCACCTCGAGCGGCTTCGCGTTCCGCTCCGAAGCGCTCTGCCCCAGATCGACGAGCGCAGCGGACCGGTGGTCCTTGCTGCTCTCCCCGCTGGCGCTGACGTTCGGAGCGAGCAGCCAGGTCGCGGACGGCGCGAACGCGAGCCCCCAGTGGTTCCAGGTCTTCACATACAGCCCACGCCCCGGGGACTGGCGCAGCGCCGCCGCGCTCACGTCGCCTCCGGAGGAGAGCTCCCACAGCTTCACCCAGCCATCGTTGCCAGAGCTCGCCAGCAGGTCTCCCGCGGGAGACCAGGCGAGGTGGTTCAGGCTTCGATCCGTCCCCTCGGAGTGGCTCCGCGCCCCGGGCTCCAGGCTCTTCTTCTCCCTGTTCCACAGCCGCAGGTTCCCTTCGTTGTCGCCGATGGCGAGGTGGGTCCCTCGCGGGTGCCAGGCGAGGCACGTCACTCCGGACCTGGAGCTCTCGATGGTGCCCACCGTCAGGCCACGCCGCGCGAGGACGCAGCGCAGGGCCCGATCGACGTCCAGCGACAACACGCCCGCCTGCGCCGTCCGCACCGCATGCGCCGCCTCCAGCGCCAGCAGCCGCGCGAGCTCGAGATCGCCTTCGCGGCTCTCGCGCTCACTCTCGGAGGCCAGGACCCGGATCCACGGCACCTGCCGTTCCCGCCGCTTCTCCTCCTCCCGCTCTCGCCGGGCCTCCACCAGCTCCGTGAACCGGAACACGGTGGCCTGATCCACGTCCTTGCGCGTCTCCACGTTCACCAGCGAGAGCAGCGCATACGGGGCAACCCAGGAAGAGATGGCCACGGAGCTGCCGGTGATGCGCTGCGGCACCAGCGGCTCGAGCCAGTCGCGGATCACCTCCGCGCATTCCCCCGCGTGCTTCTCGGAGGAGGAGGCCACCTCGAGCCCGAAGGACACGATGTCCCTGCGCTCCAGCAGGTACTGCACCAGCTCATGCAGTGCCTGCTCTCCCGCCACCAGCTCGCGGCCGGTGACAACCAGCGGCATCTCCAGGGTGAGTCTCGTCCCGTCGTCTCGTACCGGCTCGGGCACGTTGTTCAGGCGGGCGCGCCACTGTGCCCGCGCCTGCGCGACGGCCTGGGCCAACTGAATGCTCTCCCGCGCCTCGTTGGCGATGCGGCGGCCCTCCCCGAACGCGAGCACCCACGCATGGTTGTGCTTGGGGCGGTACATCACGGTATTGCGCCCCACGCCCTGGCTCTCCCCCGCGGTCCGCGCGACCATGATGAGCATCCGCAGGGTGTCCTTGGCCCTCAGTATCGGGTTGAGCTCGCGCAACAGCACCCCCAGCACGGGCACGGACGGGAACGAGCGCACGCGGGGAGACACCCGGGAGATGGCGTTCGCCGCGATGAAGATGTCGGCCCCCTCCGCGCGCAGCACATCCACCGGCACGTTGGCCACCACGCCGCCATCGAGGAAGCGGCGATCACCGACGAGCGTCGGACCGATGAGAGGGGGCAGCGAACCGCTGGCCCGCGCGCCGAGGCCCACCGTGCCATGGCGGATGTCCCACTCCACACCCGCGTCCGCGTCCGTCACCACGGGGAACAGCGGCACCTCCAGCTCATTCAGATCGATCGCGCCGAGCTCATAGTCGACCCACCAGCCGAGCCCCGCGCTGCTGGCGACCCCGAGGAGCGCGACGACGTTGATCATGGAGGCGTGATCCACCAGCAGGTTCAGCCCCATCAGCTCGCCCGCGCAGTAGAAGGCGCCCACCACCGAGCCGAAGCTGGAGCCGGACACCATGTCGACCGGGACGCTCCGAGAGAGCGCCGCTGCGCGGGCCGCCTCCGGAGGGGAGCTCCCGCTGGCCTCTCGCGGCGGAGCGCCGAGCAGCTCCTCCAGCAGGGCCAGGTGCACGAAGCCGTAGGCACCACCGCCCCCGAGCGCGACACCTACCCGGCGGCCCGTCGCGGCGCGGGCCCACCGGTCGAACGTGCGCCGCAGCACCTCCGGCGCATCCTCGAGCGTCCGGGGGAGCGGGCCGCCCGAGGACCAGTCCTTGGGGAACCGGACCCGCACCGTCCCCATGGGCCACCTCATCGTCGCCTCGTCCCGCTTCCGTCGTATCCGGGCGCGCAGGCCATCCGCCGCGAGCCCTGCCACCTCCCCGAGCCGGGAGAACAGCTTCCACCGGCCATGCTTCACGTCGTCGCCCGTCGCGTGCTCGACGCCATCCTGGCGGATCCTCTCGAGGCGAGCGGGCACCTCCGAGCTCAGCAGCCCCGTGGGGATCAGCTGGACCTTGCCTCCGTACCCGTCGAGCGAGGGGCGCTCGCTGACGTCATTGAGGAGGTACAGCAGCCTGGCGGGCCCGCGCCGGGCCCCCTCCGTCGAGAGCAGCTCAAGCACCTGGGCGCGCTCCGGGCGATCGAGCGCGGAGACGTCGATGATCGTGACGTTCACCTCACCCGCGACGCGAGCCCCATCCTGCATCCAGGCGAGCTCGTTGTTGTAGGTGAGTACCCGGCCCGCCTGTGCTGGCCACTCGATGGTGCTCTCGGCCACCCACCCATCCCGGGCGCCCTTCGGCCGGCGGATCTTCCCAGGGCGCGAGGTGGTCGCCTCGGCCACGAGGTGCACCACGTGGACGTGCTCCTCGAGGTGCGCCGCGATCCGCTCCGCCAGCAGGCAGGCCAGCTCCCTCAGCGGGAGTGTCACGGAAGGCGCGCTGTCCAGCATCAGGAACTGGTTCAGCGCGGGAGGACCTGGGTCGGGTATCAGCTCGGGACTCCCCCGGCGAATGGCTCGATGGAGGTCCGGCACCGTCTGGATGAGGTGCATCAGGTGCGCTCCCTCGATGCGAAGGAGCACCGTGCTCCCCACCTCCTCCTCCGGCACCACCACGCTGCCCGCCAGCGGCTTCTTCAGCAGGAGCTTCTTCGACGCGATGATGGCCGGCGGTCGAAAGACAGCGAGGCGCTGGACGCCGCGGCGAAGCTCCGAGGAGCCCCCGAGCAGGATGAAGAAGGCCGTGGGGAGAGCCCCCTCCCTCATGAGCACACGATAGCCGCGGTCACCGATGGTGACGCGCTCCAGGCTCTCCACGTCCACCCGCGCGGCACCCTCCACGAGCCGGCGAAGATCGTGCCGGTGCGCATTGGTGAACCGAGGCTCGTAGTCGAGCGCCCGCACCGCGTCGCACGCCAGCGGGACGGCGGCCGCGGCCGCGAGCAGGCGCTTCAGGATGTCAGTGCCCAGGCCCGTGAAGGCCCGAGGAAAGGACTCGAGCGGCAGCTCGAGGAGTTCCATCGGCTCGAGCGCCGTGGCCCGGCGTGGCTTGCGCCCGGCCTGTCCGGTGGACCATTCCGCTACGTACTGGAGCCCGAGGACACTCCCGGGCTGGGGCTTGAACCCCCCACCCTCTTCCTGCACGAAGGCGGCTCCCTTCCAGACGAACCTGAGCGCGGGCGGCAGCCTGTCGAGCCGCGTCCCGGCTTCGTAGCGGCGCAAGACGAGCCACTCCGCCAGCCAGCTGGCGTGAGCTGGCTGAAGCGGGGCTGGTTGCGGCTGCTCTGACTGCGGCGAAGCTGACTGGGGCGCCTCGTCAATCGCCAGCGCCGGGCAACCCAGGAGCAGGCGCTCCCATTCACTTCCAGAGCTTGCAGCCATGCGTTCTCGCTCCTCCAGGTTCGCTTCCATACCGAGGCGTCGGTGTCCTCACCAGTGGTCGCGGAGCCACTCGAGGACTCCCTGCCAGCTGCGCGTGCTCTCTCCCTGGGTGCCCGGCAGGCCCTGCACGTAGGCCTTGGCGTCACGCTGGAGATGGCGGTTCATGAACGAGGGGAAGTTGAGCCCGTACATCATCACCCACTCGAGCAGGTTCACGCCCGCCTGCGGGTTGACGCGCAGGTATGGCAGGTCCTCGGATCGGGTCTCTGGATGCAGCGCCTTCATCAGCTCCATGCCGTCTTCGGTGGAGGGGTAGATGTTGAGGTCGTACAGGAAATGCACCAGCCGCAATCGCCGGAGCCATTGCAGCCAACCCCAGTCGTGGTCACCAACCACCTGGCCGGCCGGCACGAGGCCGTTGCCGATCGACAGGAGCACGAAGTCCTCGGGCTCCGGAATCTCGTCGGGGTGCTTCCTGTGGAGCTGCCACAGGTAGACCAGTGCCATCGCGCTGGGGTTGTTGCGGAGCAGCCCCCCATCAGCGCTGCCATCATGGATCGGCGCCAGCAGGGGCGCGGCGGAGGAAGCGAGCGCGACGTCGAGTGCCTTCCTGTCGCCGTGTTCCCAGCTGTTCCAGTTCCTCAGGTTGAACAGCGTGGGGCCGCTGAGGCCCACGGCCGTCAACAGCACCTTCTTGCTCAGGCCTCCGAGCGTACTCGCGCCGACGAGGGGCTCGAGCACATGACGGAAGTTGTCGCCGTACAGGGACTTGCTGAGGAGAACGAAGCGGAGCCAGTGGGGGTTCGTCAGCGCGCGGGTTCCCTGGTTGCTCCACAGCGCGGACAGCGCCCGCTCCACCCCCTTCGCCCATTGATCAGGCGGCTGCGCCGCGATGGTGAGCGCGTTCCAGGCACCAGCCGAGGTACCGACGATGACGTCGGCTCGCTCCAGCAGGCTGGGATGGTTGTCCATCATCTCCTTCAAGAGCAGGATCGACACCATCCCCCCCGAGGTGCTTCCACCGTCGAGGGAGAGGATGCGGAACTTCTTGCGATTCCCAGCACCTTCCCCTTGCTTGCCCATGAACTCCCCGTTTGCCATTGAAGTCACGCGCCGGTAAGCCGGTCGATCCGCGTCCGCAGGGCCTGCCCGAGCTTCCCCACGTTCTCCTGGCTCAGCAACGTCATGTGATTGCCCGGCACCAGCTCCACCTCGAGCTCGCTGGTGACGAAGTCGCGTGTCTGCTCGAGGTCCAGCATCCGCCTGTCGAGTCGGCTGCCCGTCGCCCGGAAGAGGGTGACCGGGCCCCCGTAGGGCCGCGGCTGATAGTTCACCGCCGAGAGGAAGTTGGTCTTGTACACCGCCATCAAGCGCGGCAGGTTGAGCGCCAGGCTGCGACCGTAGCGGGCAATGGTGGCGGCGTCCCGCTCCAGCAGCGTGCGCATCGAGTCGGGCAGGTTCACGCCCACCCACCGGCTGAGCAGCAGGAAGTCCTGGTAGGAGGTCGGCGGCTTGATCTCGAAGAACAGCCGCAGCACATCCGAGACCGCGGAGGCCACCCGCAGCCTGCTCTCTCCCAGAGGGCGCCCCCCCGCCGACACCACCCCGCTGTCCAGGAGCGCGAGCAGCGGCACCGGCGCGGAGGCCTGCGCCAGAAGGCGCGCCATCTCGAAGGCCACGACGCCGCCGAAAGACCACCCTCCCAGGCAGTACGGCCCGCTCGGCACCACCTGCCGCAGCTCGCGCACGTAGCGCGCTGCCAGCGCCTCCACCGTATCGGGCGTCTGCTCGTCATCGTGCAGGCCAGGGCACTGAAGGCCGTAGACGGGTTGGTCAGGCCCGAGGTGAGGAATCAAGCCCGCGTAGCACAGCGGGCTGCCGCCCGCGGGATGAACCAGGAACAGTGGCGGCCGGCGTCCCGTCGGCGAGAGCGGCACGACGCAGGTCGGCGCCGCGTCCCCTCCCCTCTCTCGCCGCGGCGATTCCAGCAGGCGCCCCATCCCGGCCACCGTCGGATCGCGCATGAACTCAGGCATGCTGATGGCCACCCCGAGCTCGTCACGCACGCGGGCGAGGAGGTGCACCGCCACGAGCGAGTCGCCCCCCGCGTCGAAGAACGTCTTGCGGCGGTCGAGGCCGCGGACACCGAGCGCCGCCTCCCAGATGGCCACCAACCGCGCTTCCACGCCCCTCGCGCCGCCAGCGTCGGGGACAGGAGCGCTCACCGCCGGAGGGGGCCGCATGGGCTCTCCCACCGCCGCCCCAGGCGCGCGCTGAGGGCTGTCCGGAAGGCCGAGGGGCTCGAGCGGACGCTGGGCGATGAACAGGCGGTGATCGGCGCCAGGCGAGCCAGCGGGGAAGGTGCGGGCGGACGCGACGTCGAGGCGTGCGAGCACCGCCTCCCACTGCGCGGCGCTCATGAGCAGCTCCGTGCGGCCGTCGTTGAAGTCCCAGTAGCCGGGCGCCAGCCCCCACATGAGGTGGTGGAAGCGCTCGACCTCCACGGCCTCGATGAGCATGAGCAGGCCTGCCGGGGCGAGCAGGGGCAGCAGCTGCTCCATGGTGCGCCGCACGTCGGGCGTCGCGTGCACCACGTTCAGGGCCAGGATCACGTCGTAGTCGCCGAGGCGCAGACCCTGCTCCACCGGGTCGGCGGCGATGTCGTACCGCGAGCAGCGCAGGTTCGTGATGCCGCGCCGCGCCGCCTCCGCCTCGGCGCGAAGCACGAACAGACGACCGATGTCCGTGAAGTGATAATCCACCCTGGCGCCTCGGAGCGCTTCCAGGGCTGGCCAGGTCAGCAGGCCGCGGCCCCCGCCGACCTCCAGGATGCGCAGCGGGCGGGCTCTCGGCCGCGCGGCGAGCTCCGCCAGCACCTCGGTGGTCAGCGAGATGCACACGCGCGACTGGTTGTACTCCACCGTGCGCTGCTCGCAGTCGCGGATGAAGGCGTCGGTGCCATCCGGGAAGAGCACGCTCACCGCATCGTGCTCGCCGCACAGGGCGGGGCCGAGGTGCTCCGCCGAGCGCCGAAGGAAGCTGAGGATGCCGGCGAACCCAGGGTGGGCGGCGGCGAGCTCCGCCTCTCGCGCGGCCGAAGGTGGGATGTCGGATGCGTCCGTCAGGCACTCGATGACTTCGCCGCGCCGCGCGAGATGCCCGTCCCGCTCCAACGAGTCGAGCAGGAAATCGAAGAAGCGATGGAACCGGGGAAGCACGCCGACTGCCCGGAGCCACTCGTCGCGCGAGCGGGATTCACCCCGCCGGAGCCCCACCCCGCGGGCGCTCAAGCACTCGCTGATGTAGCTGGTAGTGAGCGCCGAGAGCCCCTCGCGCAGTCCTGGGTACGCATCCAGCCCTGGGATCGCGAGCTGCTCCTGGATCCGCGCGCCGCGCCGGGCGATCTGGCCGCTCTCCTGCGCCAGCACGAAGGCGCCGTCTCCACTCGCGGGCGCCTCCGGAGGCTGGTCGGTGCGGGAAGGCACCGGCGCGACTGTCCGCTCTGGCAGCACCAGCGGAAAGGACCGCCGCTCGAAGGGATAGGTGGGCAGCGGCACGCGGCGGCGGGACTCGCCCCGGTACAGCGCTTGCCAGTCGATGGGGACACCGGCCGACCACAACCCACCGAGAGTGGAGAGGAACGCGCTGCCTGCGTCGCGGCTCGGCAGGACCGGAAAGCAGCGTGCCGGGGCGCCAGAGAGACGCCGCTGCATCGCACGCGACAGGCCGCGCCCTGGTCCCGCCTCCACGAACACCAGGCTGGCATCGGCGGCCAGCGTGTCCAGCCCGCGAGCCAGTTGCACGGGCTGGCGCGCGTGGCGCACCCAGTATGTCGGGTCCGTGGCCTCGGCGGCGGTGATCCAATCTCCGGTGACGTTGGAGACGAACGGGATCGAGGGGGGCGAGAGGTGCACGGCCCGCACCCGCGCCTCGAAGTCGGCGAGCAGCGGCTCCATCATCCACGAGTGGAATGCGCGCTCCACGGGGAGCCGCTCCGTCGCGATTCCGGCAGTCGCGAGGCGGCCTTCCAGCGCCTCCACCTCCTCCGGTGGCCCGGACACGAGCGTCCGATCGGGCAGGATGCCCGCGATCGAGAGTCGTTCCCCCAGCCACGGCTCCAGCGCGGACAGCGGGGCGAGCACGGCCACCATCCGCCCGGGGGGCATCGCCTGCATCAGCTGGCCACGGGCGACCAGCAGGGCCAGGGCGTCCTCCAGCGTGAACACTCCCGCCACGGCGGCAGCCGCGTACTCCCCCAGGCTGTGTCCCATCGCGGCGGCCGGCCTCGGGCCAACGGACTCGAGCAGCCGCGCGAGCGCATACTCCACGGCGAACAGCGCGGGCTGCGCCAGCGCCCCCTCAACGAGCGCCGGCGGCTCGGACGCGCTGGGGTGAATCGCGGCGCGCAGATCCAGTCCCAGCAGGGGGAGGAGGATCTCGGCGGCGCGATCGATCTCGGCGCGGAACACGGGCTCGGTCTGGTAGAGCGCGCGGCCCATGTCCGGATGAGGCACTCCCTGCCCGGGGAACAGCAGCGCCATCCGGCGTGGCGGCTCTCCCACGGGGACTGGTGGCGCGGGCGAGAGGGAGTCCAGGGAGGCGACGGCCGAGGGCACGTCGCGGCAGACGGCGAACGCGCGGTGCGGATGCTCGCCGCGGCCAACGTGCAGCGTGTAGGCCACGTCGGCGAGGGGAAGGTCCGGCCGTTCGCGCAGGTGGGAGGCGAGTGAGGCAGCGGCGGCGCGGAGAGCTCCCTCCGAGCGCGCCGAGAGGCACAGCAGCCGCACCGGGCGCTCGCTCGACTCCACGGGAGCGACGGGTGGCGCCTCCTCGAGGATGACGTGGGCGTTGGTGCCGCCAAAGCCGAACGAGCTCACCGCCGCGCGACGAGGGGCATCGCCCTTCTCCCAGTCCAGCACCTCGGTGTTGACGAAGAAGGGAGTGGCGGCGAAATCGATGTGCTCGTTGGGAGCTCGGAAGTGCGCCGTGGGAGGGATGCGCCGGTGCTTCAGGGCCAGGATCGCCTTGATCATCCCGGCGATGCCCGATGCCGCCGCGAGGTGGCCGACGTTGGACTTGACCGACCCGACCGCGCACCGATGCCCGGGCGCCTTCCCGTAGGCGCGCGCCAGCGCCTCGATCTCGATCGGATCTCCCAGCCGGGTGCCAGTGCCATGCGCCTCGACGAAGCCAATGCTCTGGGGCGCGATGCCCGCGGTCCGGAGTGCGCTCCGGATCACCTCCTCCTGTCCCTCCACGCCGGGCGCGGTGAAGCTCGCCTTGCGCGCGCCGTCGTTGTTGACCGCTGCTCCCAGGATCACGGCATGCACCGTGTCGCCGTCGCGCAGCGCATCAACCAGCCGCTTGAGCACCACCACTCCCACCCCGCTGCCCACGACGGTGCCGCTGGCGTCACGGTCGAACGGTCGGCAGCGGCCGTCGCGCGAGAAGATGCTCCCCTCGCGGTATCGATACCCCACCGCCTGGGGGGCGATGACGCTCACCCCACCGGCCAGCGCCATGTCACATTGCCCCGCCTGCAAGGACTGGCAGGCGGCGTGGACCGCCACCAGCGAGGTGGAGCACGCCGTCTGGACGTCGAGCGCGGGGCCACGCAGGTCGAGCTTGTAGGCCACCCTCGTGGCCAGGAAGTCCTTGTCGTTGCCCAGCGCCATCATGATGTCGAGGCCGGTGTCGTGGGTCGGCCAGCTGGCATGCAGGTTCGCCACCGAGAAGCGGTTCATGTGGGCCCCGCCGAACACCCCCACGCGCTGGGAGGTGCGGCGCGAATCGTAGCCAGCGTGCTCGAGCGCCGCGTGACACTGCTCCAGGAACAGCCGGTGCTGCGGATCCATCCGCTCCGCCTCGGTGGAGGAGATGGCGAAGAAGTCGGCGTCCAGCCCGTTGGCGTCCGAGAGCAGAGCGGCGGCCTTCACGTAGTCCGGATCGGCCAGCACCTCCCTCGGCACCCAGGCGCCAAGCTGCTCGTCGGTGAGCTGAACGATCGAGTCGACACCGTTGCACAGGTTGTCCCAGAAGCGGGCGAGGTCGGGAGCACCCGGAAACCGCCCGGACAGGCCAACGACGGCCACCGCTCCAGCAGGATGAGCGCCACCCTCCGGCGCCGTTCCTGTCGAGGCCGCCAGCGCCGCTCCGGACGCCTCCCTCCCCCCCGCCAGCCGTGCCGCCAGCGCCTCCACGGTGGTGTAGCGGAACAGCTCCGCAATCGTCAGGTCCACGCCGAACGCCTCGTGCAAGCCGCGCCGGACCTTGACCAGTGCGAGCGAGTGGCCGCCCGCGTCGAAGAAGTTGTCGCGATGGCTGAAGTCGTCGCGCCCGAGAACCTCCGCCCACACCGCGGCGACGCGGCGAGCCACACCGTCACGGTCTGCCGCGGTCCCCTCGTTGAAGCCCGAGCTGGGAGCGGGAGGGAGGTCCCGGCGGAGGGGGACGTTCCACATCGGCCTGCCCTCGACGGGAGCAGCGGCCACCGTCCCGGGCAGCTCCCACCACGGCGCTACCGCCGGGCCGCGATGGAAGAGCACGTCGAACTGATCGAGCGTGCCCGACCAGCCAGCCTCCACGTGGTAGCCCTCCGCGACGGCCAGCTCCCGCAGATCCTCGGGATCGAAGCCAGGAGGGAGGCTGGCGGCACGCGCGCGTAGCTCCGCCACCGTGGCCGGGGCATCGGTCGCCGAGAGCAGCGCCGCGCACGCCACTGCTTCCTTCACCCTCGCATTCAGCAGCCCACGAAGGAGGAGCGTTTCCGGCCGCTCCTCACGCAGCCGCCCGCGCAGCTCCGCGAGGTCGGCCGGTGGCGCCGCTGGGGAGATCCGTGACGGCAGGGGCGGCGGGGGCGGCGGGCCCACGCGCAGGCACACGTTGTAACGAAACGCCGTCATCTCGTTATGGTGACGGCCGCGCTGCAGGCGCACGCCCACCGAGGTGATGGTGGGAAAGCGGCGCGGCAGGGAGTGGAAGAAGGAGGGATCCAGCACCAGCTCCTCCTCCGACCGGATGCGTGCGTCGACGCGGGAGCGCAGCGCGGAGACGGGGAGCCCGTCGTCCGCCTGCTCCAGCTGCACCCAGGTATGAAACGCCTCCAGGAGCGGCAGGCTGCGCACGTCGCCGAGGAAGATGAATCCGCCCGGGGCAAGGGCTTCGACCGAGGCACCGATGACGCGCAGCAAGTAGTCATCATCGGGGAAATGCTGGGCCACCGAGTTGATGACCACGGTGTCGTACTGCCCTGGCCGCACACCGCGGAAGTCGTCCGCCTCGCGCACCGTCACTGTCGCCCTGGACGCCTCCGGAAGCGCGGCGATCCGGCTGGCCAGGCGGGCGGCGAACACGCGGCTGAAGTCCGTGCCGTCGTACACCTCGCAGTGTGGGGCGATCCGCAGGAGCAACATGCCGGTGCCGCAGCCCAGCTCCAGGACCCGCCGAGGGCCCAGCGCCCGGATTGCCTCCACCTTGTCCTCCACCCATTCCCGCATCTCGCTGGCGGCGAAGGGGAGTCCGCCGCGGCTGCTCGTCCACCCCTGGGTGTCCAGCCGCGGATCGGTCGCATCCGGCGCGTGCGACTGCGCCATCTCGTCGAACAGCGCGCGCCACTCGGCGACCCGCTCGGCGGAGGTGGACGTGGCGGCCAGTGACGCGGCGGGAGATGAGGTCGCCGCCCGCGCGACGAGAGCGGGACGGTCGACCTTGCCACTCCGGGTGAGAGGCAGGGCCGGCAGGGGGAGGATGCGGGACGGGACCGCGTAGGCAGGAAGGAGCTGCTGGAGGTGGCGTCGCACCTCGACATCCGTGACGGGCATCGCCAGCGAAGGCCCGCTCTCCAGGAGCGAGGACGTCGCCGCTGGACGCGGGGCGTAGAACAGGGTGATGTCTCCGTCGCCGTCCGGCCGCCGCACATGCACCGCGGCGCAATCGCCGACCGCGGGGTGCTGTCTCGAGGCGGATTCGATCTCCCCCAGCTCCACCCGGCAGCCGCGTACCTTCACCCGGCCGTCCGTACGCCCCAGGAAATGCAACCGCCCGCCCTCTCCTACCCGGACGCGATCGCCGGTGCGGTGCAACCGCGCGCCGGGGGTGGTGCCGAAAGGATCGGGGATGAAGCGCGCCGCTGACAGGTCCGGCGCGCCGAGATAGCCGCGCGCCACCCCCACCCCACCCACGTACAGCTCTCCCGGCTGGCCGTGCGGCACCGGGGACAGGTGCTCGTCGAGCACGTGCACCGTCACGCCAGGAAGAGGCAGGCCGATGTCGTTGGGATCGTCCCCCGAGCGCAGCACACCCAGGGTGGCGCAGACGGTGATCTCGGTGGGGCCATAGGCATTCACGAACCGCCGCCCGGCGGCGAAGCGGTCGAGGATCCGGTCCGTGCACGAGTCCCCCGCCGACACCAGCGTCGCGAGCTCGGGCAGGGGCGCGTCCGGCAGGGCGGCGAGCACGGCGGGCGGAAGCGTGGCCACGCTCACCGCATTCGTCTCCAGGAACCGCACCAGCTCTGGCCCGGGCAGGCGGACCGAGTCCGGAGCGAGCACCAGCGTCGCTCCAGCGCCGAGCGCGGTGAAGGTCTCCTCCACCCAGGCGTCGAAGACAGCCGGGGCGAACTGAAGCACCCGGCTGGCCGGCGTGATGTGGAACGCGTCGATGAATGCCCGCACCAGGTTGACCGCGCCCCCGTGCTCCACCATGACCGCCCGTGGCACGCCGGTGGAGCCGGAGGTGTAGAGGACATACGCTAGGTGGGACGAGCCACTCGCGCTGTCCAGGGGGGCCGCCTCCTGCGCCTCGAGGAGGGCGGCGGCGTCGGGCAGCGAGAGCGTGAGCGCGGCGGTGGAGATGGGCTTCCCGCCGCTACCCGTCACCAGGATCCGCGCCTTGCTGTCGGACAGCATGAACCGCAGGCGCTCGTCGGGCGCCTCTGGATCGAGCGGCACCCACGCCCCGCCGCTCGCGAGGATTCCCAGGATGGCCACGAGCAGGTCCGGCCCGCGGCCGGCACTCACCGCCACCGGCGTCTCGGGCCCGACTCCGAGCCCACGCAGCAGGCGCGCGAGCTGCCAGGCCCGCTCGGCGAGCCGGCGATACGTGAGAGGCGGGCCAATGCCGGTGACGGCGACAGCGTCGGGGGACGCTGCTGCCTGTGCCGCGAACATCGCATGCAGAGTGACGGGTCCGGGTCCGACACCATCGCTCATCGCGGCAGCTCCAGGATGAACTCGGTGAAGCGTCCCTCCTCGGTCTCGAAGCGCAGCCCGCCGCGGTGACGCTTGACCACGATGTCGTAGCTCAGCGACAGCCCCAGCCCCACCCCCTGCCCCGCCGGCTTGTTGGTGGTGAACGGGGAGAAGATGCGGTCGCGTAGCGCCACGGGGATGCCATCGCCGTTGTCTCGTACGCGCACCTCCACCCGGTCACCGATGTTTCGGGTGGTGAGCCGCACCTCGGCCTCGAAGCCGGGCTCCGCGCGCTCGGCGCGGGCCCGCGCGGCGAAGCAGGCATTGTTGATCAGGTTGATGAACACCCGGCTCAGCTCCTGGGCGTTGGCCTGCACCGGCGCCAGCGCCTCGTCGTATTCCTTGACGAACGTGACCAGCCTCGCTCCCTTCTCGCCGACCGCGGCGAGGGGGATGCTGTTGTCGAGCAGGGGGTTGATCTCCACCGGGCCCGGCGTACTGGCGGAGCCGCGCGCGTGCATCAGCATGCTGTGGACGATCCGCTCGACGCGCTGCGAGTGCTCGCCGATCTTCTGGCTGGCTTGCTCGATCTCGCCCAGCAGCGCCTGCACCTCGGACGGATCGCCGTGCCCGCTCTCCAGCTGCTCGCGAAGATCACGCACCAGGTCCAGGAGCGACTGGCTGAAGTTGTCGACGAAGGTCAGGGGGTTGCGGATCTCGTGCGCGATGCCGGCGGTCAGGCTGCCGAGAGAGGACAGCTTCTCCTGCACGATGATCTGCTCCTGCATCCTCTGCAGGGACGTCAGCGCCTCGGCCAGCTCCCGGTTCTTGCCATGCAGCTCGTTGGTGCGCTCCGCGACGCGCCGCTCGAGGGTGGAGTAGAGCGACGCGTTCTCGAGCGAGGTGGCGAGCTGGGAGGAGAGCAGCTCGAGCAACCCGAGCCGATCCGCGGTGAAGCTGCCGGCGACCAGGTTGTTCTCCAGGTAGAGGACGGCGGTCACCTGGCCCTGGTAGATGAGCGGCATGCAGAGGACCGACCTGGGCCGGCGTGCCGCCACGTAGGGGTCCTTGCGAAAGCGCGGATCCTCCCCGGCGTCCTCCAGCACCACCCGGCGGCCCGTGCGCTCGCAGTACGCGACCACCGTGAGCGCGAGGTCCGCGGCCTCGTCCACCGCCCGCCCGCCCACGAAGGTGACCACCTGGCCGAGCGCGGTTCCCTCGGCGTCCACGTACAGGCGCCCCGCGCGCCGCCGCGCCAGCACGCCGCGCTCGGCCCCCGCGTTCTCCAGCACGATCTTCATCAGGCGCTCGAGCAGCCGCTCGAGGACGATCTCTCCCGACAACGCCTGCGATGACTTGAGGATGGAGTACCAGTCCAGCAGCTCCAGCGAGTTCGCGGTGGAGACGCCGGGCTCGGTCTTGTCCGTGGTGTGCACCGGCACCCACCCAGGACGCGCGGCGGCGGCGATCATCGCGCCGTGCTGCTCCTGCATGGCCGCGACCTTGGCATGGGCGCCCAGCCGCCCGTACAGCTCATGGGCATCGCCAAAGTAGGAGCGGGCGAAGCGCCGACGCCCGAGCGCCAGGCAGCGGAGGCCGGCCCGCTCGCACGCCAGCCCCGCGTGCAGGAAGAACCCGTTCGCCCGAGCGGACGCCGCCGAACGGTCGTACAAGTCGGTCATCCGGGCCAGCTCGCCGCCCTCCTCCGCCAGCAGCTCCGCCTCGATCAGCAGCACGCGGTGCTCGAAGTTGCCCGGACAGTGCCGCGCCCACCGACGGAGCTCGCCCAGCTTGCGCTCGATCTCGGCGCGGTACGCGGCGCGCTCCGGCTCCGCCGCGGAGCCTAGCATCCCCACGAGGCACAGGCAGCGGAAGAACCTGTGCTCGGCATACACGATGAGGCCGGTGGCCGACGCCGCCGCCTGCTCCGCCGCGTCGCTGTGCCGTTTGGCTTCCCCGAGATTGCCGTAGAGGTAGTGCAGGATCTCCTTGCACAGGTGGAAGTAGAACAGGTTCGTGTAGTCCTGGATGTCCTGCCAGCGCTGAACCGCCTGTACCTCGTCGAAGTCCTCCCCGGCGAGCACGGTGCGCTCGGAGGAGCGCCCCATGAGGTTGAGCCCCATCTGGCGAAAGAGCTGGCAGTTGACCTTGAGATCGGTCTTCCGCCGGAAGGCATCGTAGGAGGCGAACTGTTCCTCGCTCTCCGCCAGGTCGCGCCATCGCACCAGGATGGTGTAGTGCAGCGCCTCCAGACAATAGTTCCAGTACTCGTAGTTGCCCGTCTTGACGGAGGCGTCGAACGCCGTGGAGATGAGGGCCAGCCCCTCGCGCAGGTGCTCCTTCCAGTGGCGCAGGAAGACGCCCGCGATGAAGAGGGTGACGGCCTCGTAGCGGTTGAACCCGAACTTGCGCTGGAGCGCCAGGCTGAGGGTGCCGTAGCGGTGGCAGGCGTCGAGGTCCTCCATGGCGCCGGGCGTGAACAGCATGGCGTAGTAGCCGAAGGCCACCGGAGAGATGCTGGAGAGGCCGTGCTCCAGCGTGAGCGCGATCTGCCGCGTCATCACCAGGGGCAGCAGGTGCGGGCTCGCCACGTAGACGGCGGGGATGATCCGCAGAAGGATGGCTATCGCCGCCTGGGCCGTCGGGTCGGTCATGGGCGGCAGGTTGAGCAGATCGTCGTCGGACAGGGCGGAGAGGCGGGCGGCGGTGGCCTGCATCAGCCGGCCCGTCTCCGCCTCGATCGCGGCCGGCTCCTCCGGCAGCACGATGCCGATGCGGCGCAGGGCCTCCAGGCCCAGCCGCAAGGCGACGTCGTACTTGACCTCCCTCACCATGTGGCTGGCGATGAGCAGCAGGTAGGCGGGGACCTTCTCCAGGTCCGTGTGGGCATGGGCGAGCACGGCGTCGATGTGCCGCCCCATCTCGGCGAAGTCGCCCTCGGCATGGGCCGCCTCGGCCAGGTCCATGTGCAGGCGATAGCTGAGCTCGTAATCCGTCTCCCAGCAGGTGGCCGGCAGCAGCTCCACCGCGGCGGTCCAGAACTGGATCGCGGGGCGGAAGGCAGCCGACGCTCCCGCCCGGCGGCCGGCCAGCACGTTCAGCTCCGCCACCTCCTTGCGCTCGGAGGGCTCGGTCAACAGCTCGCGCCCGCTGTTCAGGTGCTCGACGATCTCGAACAGCCGCTCGCCGCGGGCCTCGACGGGCGTGCCGCGGAGCAGCAGGCGGCCGATGCGCAGGTGGATGGACGTTCGCTCGGCCGCTGGCACCTGAGCGGCGGCGGCCTGCTGGATGCGGTCGTGCACGAAGCACCAGCGCGGAGCGCCGCCGTCATGCGCGGAGGTGACGTGCACCAGCCCCGCCTCCAGCGCGGGCCCGAGCGCCCGCTCGACCTCGGCGGGCGACCGGCCCGAGATCGTCGCCAGCGCGTCGATGTCGAAGACGTGCCCCATGCAGCCCGCCAGCAGCAGGAACTCCCGCGTCTGCCCGTCCAGCTCGCGCATCCGCTCCGACAGCAGCTCGACCACGTTGTCGGTGATGTTGCGCGCCCGGATGGCCGCGGTGTCCCACCCCCAGTGTCGGGTGGTGGCGTCGTAGCGGAGCAGTCCGTCGCGGTGCAGGCGCTTGAGGAACTGGGTGAGGAAGAACGGATTGCCGCCGGTCTTCTCCTTGAGCAGGCCCGCCAGCTCCGCCGCGCGCCCCGCGTCCGCCCCGAGCGTCTCCCCGACGAAGCGGGTGATCTCCGGCAGCGCGAGATCGGCCAGGTGCATCTCGGACACCGGCATGGCGCGGTGAGCCTCGGCCAGCGCGGTGCGCAGCGGGTGACCAGGGCCAACCTCGGAGCTGCGGTAGGCGCCGATCAGCAGGAGGTGCCGGCTGTCCGGGTCCTCCAGGAGGGTGCGCAGGAGCGCGAGGGAGCCGTCGTCCGCCCACTGGAGATCGTCGATGAACAGGACGAGCGGGTGCTCGCGCCGCGCGAACAGGCCGACGAAGCGGGCGAACGTCAGGTGGAAGCGGTGTCGCGCCCCGAGGGCATCCAGCTCCGGGACGGGCGGCGGGGTCCCGATGACATGGAGGAGCTCCGGGATCACATCGGCGATGACGCCGACGTTGGCCCCCAGCTCGCGCGACAGCGTCTCCGGCCACGCGCCCAGGGACTTCTGCTGCAGGAGCTGGTTGACCAGGCTGCGAAACGCCTGGATGAAGGCGCGGTACGGCACGTCGCGGAAGAGCTGCTCGCAGCGGCCCTCGGCGAGCCACCCGTGGGAGGCCGCCAGCGGCTTGTACAGCTCGTGCACCAGCGACGACTTGCCGATGCCCGGCATGCCCAGGATCAGCAGCGCCCGGCTGGCGCCGTTGCGAGCCGCCTCGAAGTGCTCCAGCACCATGCGGAGGTTCTCGTCGCGGCCGTAGAGCTTCTGCGAGATCGCGATCCGGTCGCTCCCGTCCTCCTGCCCCAGGGGGAAGGGCGCGATGGTGCCGGTGCGCTCCAGCTCCGCGCGGCACCGCTCGAGATCGTGCATCAAGCCGGCGGCGCTCTGGTAGCGCTCCTCGGCGGTCTTGGCGAGCAGCTTCAGGACCACCGCCGACAGCGCCGGGGGCACCGCGGGGTTGACCTCGTCAGGCGGCACCGGGCGCCGCGCGATGTGGCAGTGCACCATCTCGATGGGATCGGCGGCGCGAAAGGGGGGCGCACCGGTGAGCATCTCGTAGAGCAGCGCCCCGAAGGAGTAGAAGTCGGTGCGATAGTCCAGCGAGCGGTTCATCCGCCCGGTCTGCTCGGGGGACATGTAGGCCAGCGATCCCGCTATCCGGTCCGTGTGCTGCACGGCCGGCGTCTCGGACACGAAGCGCGAGGCGAGATCGAAGTCGATGATCGTGACCTGCCCCGTCCGCTCGTCGACCAGGATGTTGCCCGGGCTGAGATCCTTGTGAACCACGTTCGACTTGTGGATGCACCCGAGCGTCCGGGCGCTGCGGATCGCGATCCGCAGCGCCTCGTCCAGCCGCAGCCGCCGCGCTCTCAGGAGCTCCGCGAGCGAGCGCGCGGCGACGTCCTCCAGGAGCAGCGCCGGCCGATCCTCGAGTTCCAGCAGGTCCACCGCGCGCACCACGCCGTCGCAGCGCAGGTGCTGGAGGATCTCGAACTCGGCGCGCAGGTCGGCTCCGGCGCGCGCGGCGGAGCGGTCACCCGCCACGCGCTTCACCACCACGGGCTGCCCCTTCCAGACGCCTCGGACCACCACGGTGCGCGAACTTGAGTACAGCGTGGAGTGAACCTCGAGCTCACTGACTGATCTCATCAGGGCGATTCGAACACATTTGCTGCTGGAGCGATCATCCAGCTCTCAACGGTCGCCCTGGATTCCAGTCCCAGGACATCCGTATTTCCGGGCTTTCGGGTACCGTTCGCCTGCACGCTGGTACCGCCCCCCATGCCCCTGACAGGCCTCACCGCCGACATCCGCAAGGAGATCGAGGCCTCCACGGCCCTGGTGGAGGCTGTGCGCGCGCACTGGCCCGCCGACATCGATCCGCGGCCGGACGGGGTCTCCAGCTATCTCGATCTGCCCTACTTCTTGCTGCCTGCCTTCCCCCGCCTGCCCTCGGAGGCCATCCGTCCGCTGACGGCCTTCGCGCGGCTGATGCACGGCGCCATCCTCCAGCACGACAGGATTGCGGACGGGGACAGCTCCCCGCCCCGGGCCGGCGAGGCGGCCATGCGCCTGATGGCCATGCAGTTCGAGGCCTGCCACGTGCTGTACCCGTCCATCCCCGCCCACGCCCCCTTCTGGGAGCGGCTGCGCAGGGATCTGGCCGAGTACGCCCACGCCTTCGTCGAGGAGCGGCGCTTTGCCCAGGGCCAGCGCTCGTGGCGCGAGTACACCGAGGAGGTGGCGCGCCGCATCGTCCTGGGCAAGAGCGGCGTGGCCCGCACCGTCGCCGCGGGGCTCGTGGAGCTGGCCGGGGATGACGGCCTGCTCGCGCCGCTGCTGGAGGCGCTCGACGCCTTCCACTTCGCCTCGAGGATGTGCGACGACCTGCTGGACTGGCGCGAGGATGCGTTCCGGCGCACCCCTTCCCTGCTGCTGGCGCGCGTCCTCCCCGAGCGCCCCACCCAGCAGGGCGCGGAGCTGGAGGCGGAGCTGGATCGGCTCGGCCGCGAGCTCTACCAGGGAGGACATGCCGCCCACGTCGTCGGGCTGGCCCTGTCCGCCCTGGACACCGCGAACCGGCTCCGCGAGGTGCTGCCCGGCCTCCAGCTGCCCTGGTACTCGCTCACGGAGGCGCTGCGCCGCAGGTGTCTGGCCGTTCAGGAGCACATCCAGCGGCTCGCCGTCGAGCACGTGCCTCGCGCGCGGCAGCTGCCCTCCGTGGAGCTGGAGCTGCCGGAGCCCGAGGGCCGCTGGCAGCGCGTGGCCTGGGAGGCCCTGCGCTTCCTCGTGCGCCAGTGGCACCTGGGCTTCGGCGAGATGCGAGCGGCGGCGCAGGAGCCCGATCGAGAAGGTGCCGGGAGCGATGTCCGCTCTCGCGCCCTGGTGCTCGACGCGCTGTGCGACGCGGACACCCTGCTGGGAGGACGGCTGCGAGGGCTGCTCGACTACGAGGCGCGCACGCTGCTGGGCCGCCGAGGCCCTGGCGGCCTCCTCGAGCGAGGCGCCTCCGAGGCAAGCCGCCCGGACGCCGAGACCGTGACGCAGCTCGCGCGGACCCTGCTGCGCACCGGCCACCGGACCCAGGCCCAGCAGGCGCTCGGCACGCTCATGGAAGAGGCGCTCGCCGCCTCCGCCTCCGGCCTCCCCGACGTGGAGCAGGCCGCCTCGCTCCACACGCTCTGGCTCCTGAACCCGGAGCGCTATGCCGCCCGGCTCCAGCAGTGCGCCGAGCAGCTGGAGCAGCAGCTGGAGCCCGAGCGCTTCTGGCAGGAGCTCTCGCGCTCCGGCCCGTACTCGCGCGCCCACGCCCGCCTGCGCCTGCTGTCCACCGTCCGCCCCGCCTCGCCCGCGATGCGACGCCTGCGCGAGTTTCTCCTCGAGTCACAGCGGGATGACGGTGGGTGGAACACGGGCTCGGGCCCGAGCGATGCGCTCAGCACGGCCCTGGCGCTCCTCATCCTGTCGGTGGCCCACGAGGCGGGAGAGGCGCCTCCGGAGACGGACCTCGCCACGCGAGCGCTCGGCTTCCTCGAGGCGGCCCGAGGCGCCGAGGGGGCCTGGTCCGCCCGCCCGCTTCCGAAGGCCAACGCCGAGGCGATACAGATCAGCCGCACCCTCACCAGCGCCCTCGTGCTCCAGGCCGCGCTGAGCTGCCAGCGCTGGGCCACCTCCTCCGGGTAGAGGACTGGCCGCGCCTGCCGCGCGCGGTGTATGAACCGCCTCCCCCTCGCCGCGAGGAAGTCCATGGGCCGAGCTGAAATCCACCGAGGGTCTTCCTTCCTCCTGCTGGCCACGCTCCTGCTCTCCGGGCTCGCGCTCGCCGAGGAGCCCGTGGTGCCGGACTGGGCGGAGGGTTGGAAGGAGACGTGGCTCGACGCCTATCGAGACGGCTCGATCCGGATGTCGAGCAAGGTCACCCCCCGCTTCCTGGGGAACGGCCGACAGGAGCTCTTCGCCGTCCTGGAGCTGCGCTCCCTCTCCTTCCCACCGGGAGAGCCTCCCGCCGCCAGCGTGGCGCTGGTCATCGATCGCTCGGCCTCGACGGCCGGCCGCCGCCTGCTCATCGCCCGGAAGGCCGCGCTGAGCGTGATCGACGGGATGACCGAGAAGGATCAACTGGCCATCATCCGCGTGAGCGACGAGCCGGAGGTCCTCCCCATCGAGCCGCTGACCGCCGAGCACCGCGCGAGGATGAAGGCGCTCGTGTCGGAGATGGAGGCGGTGGGCCGCAGCGACCTCTCCGCGGGGCTCGAGGCCGCCTTCGCGCAGCTCTCCAAGCCCTCGGAGGCGGGCCTCTACCGCCAGGTGATCCTCCTGAGCGATGGCCGCCCCACCGATGGCATGGTGGATCAGGACGGCCTGGCCCGGCTCGCCCGCGCGGCCCGCGAGCAGCACAGCATCCACGTGAACACGGTGGCCATCGGCGAGGACGCCGATCTGGATCTGATGGCCGGCATGGCGAAGCAGGGCTGGGGCTTCGCCGCCAGCCTGAATGACTCGGCCGCGACGACGCGCGTGTCGACCCGGCGGCAGCTGGATCTCGTGCGTCGCGCGGCCAGCGCCGTGGAGCTGCGCGTGAGGGTGGGCCCCACCGTCACCCTGCTGGGGGTGATGGGGCTGGATGCCGCCGTCCAGGGCAGCCTCGCGCGAGTCCCCGTGGGCGAGGTGGGCTCGGGCGAGGTGATCCGGCTCGTCCTCCACCTCTCCACGGACAACGTCGGCAAGGAGGTGCGCCCCATCGAGCTGGCCCAGATCGATCTCCAGTACGAGGACGCGCTCACCGAGAAGCGCCGCACCCAGAGCCTGAGCGTGAAGGCGGAGCTCAATCCCGCGAAGGCCAGGGGACGCGGCGCGCTGGATCCCGAGGCCCTGAAGCACGCCTCCGTGGCGTTCGTGCAGCGGCACACGGCCCGCGCGGATGAGACCGCGGAGGATGGAGACCGGGCCGGGGCCCGGGAGATCCTCGAGTCGACCCGAGAGAGCCTGAAGCAGATGGCCAGGCTGGCCCGGCTCCAGATCACCGACGCGATGGCCCTGCTCGCCAGGCGCAGCAGCGAGATCGCCGAGCAGAGCCGCCCCAAGGCGAAGCCCGACCCGTCCGCCTCGAAGAAGAGCCCGAAGAAGAAGCCCTGACCCTCCGTCCGCAGCAGCTCGCCAAGAGGAGAAGACCGTGGACTTCACCGTGTTCGACAAGCCAGGAGCGAAGGTCAAGCTCGCCTCCATCTCCGAGAAGCCGCCCAGGGGGCTCACCCAGGAGCACGCCCGGGAGGAGTTCGAGACGCTGGGTCAGGAGCTCTTCGATCTGCAGGACCTGCTCTGGGGCTCACGCCAGCACTCCGTGCTCGTCATCCTCCAGGGGCGCGACAGCGCGGGCAAGGACGGCGCCATCAAGCACGTGGTGGGCAGCCTCAACCCTCGCGGCGTCCACGTGACGTCCTTCGGCGCGCCCACGCCGGAGGAGCTGGAGCACGACTTCCTCTGGCGCGTCCACCGCCACGCGCCGCGCCGGGGCGAGTTCGCCATCTTCAACCGCTCCCACTACGAGGACGTGCTCGTCGTCCGCGTGCACGATCTCGTGCCGAAGTCGCTCTGGAAGGAGCGCTACGATCACATCCGCGACTTCGAGGAGCTGCTCGCCGAGCACGGGACGATCATCCTCAAGTTCTTCCTCCACATCAGCCGCGGCGAGCAGAAGAAGCGCCTGCTCAAGCGCGAGGAGGATCCGCGCACGTCCTGGAAGCTCAACGCCGGGGACTGGGAGGAGCGCGAGCTCTGGGACGAGTACACGGAGGCCTACGAGGAGGCCCTGTCGCGCACCTCGACGGAGATGGCTCCGTGGATCGTCGTGCCCGCGGACGCCAAGTGGTATCGCAACCTCGTGGTGGCCCGCGCGATCGCCGACGCGCTCCGGCCACACCGCAAGGCCTGGCAGCAGCACCTCGACGAGCAGGGCGCGCGCAAGCGGGCGGAGCTCGAGGCCTGGCGCAGGGGTAGGCGCTGACCCGGCGGACTCCCCTGCTTTCCTCGGATGTCCTCTCTCTGAGCCGCGGACGGCGGCTGCCGGAGGCGCTTGCGCGTCACGTCATCGGTCACGTGGCGGATGGACACGCGGTGGTGTCGCGAGCGTAGAGTGTCCTCGTACCCGCAAGGCACCGCGGGCAGGGGAAGTCGCTAGCGCTCTCACGGAGAGGTACCCCGCGTGAACGGGCAGACTGGCAGCACGACAGAAGCCCGGGCGCACGGCGCTACCCCTCCTCTCCCTCAGCTGGAAGGCTTCCTCGCGCTCGAGTTCCTCGGGGCAGGCCCGTCGGGACAGACCTGGCACGCCCGGACGAAGGCGGGACGCGCCGTGGCGCTCAAGCTCTTCTCCCCCCGGCTCACGGCGCACCCGGGCTTCCCCACCCGCTTCGAGAAGGAGACGGCGCCCCTGCTGGCGCTGCGCCACCCGCACATCGCGGAGCTGGTGGAGCGCGGGCGCGCGGGGGACCAGTACTACGTGGCGACGGAGTACCTCTTCGGGGGCTCGCTGCGGAAGCGCGCCGCGGAGCTGCCGGACACCCAGGCCGCAATGCGGCTGGTGCTCGAGGTGTCCAAGGCGCTCCACCACGCGCACCAGCGCGGGCTGGCGCACCGCGGGCTGAAGCCGGAGAACATCCTGCTGACCGACTCGGGCACGGTGAAGGTGGCCGACTTCGGGCTGGCGCGGCTGAGGGAGGACGAGGCCACCAGCCCGAGCCCCTACGTCGCGCCGGAGCAGCGCGCGCGCCCGGCCTCCGCCGACGGCCGCGCCGATCTCTTCGCGCTGGCCACCGTGCTCTACGAGGGGCTCTACCGCGAGCGTCCCCCGAGGCCCTGGAGCGCCGCGGCCTCCAAGGTGCCCGTGCGGGACACGCGCCTGTTCTCCCTGTTCTCGCAGAGCCTCGCCGAGGACCCCGAGCGGCGCTTCCGGCGGGTGCAGGACTTCGCGGACGAGCTGGAGCGGCTCATGCTCGACACCGGCTCGGCGGCCCCAGCCGCGCCCGCGGTGATGGCGAGCCAGACGGCCGGCCCGCTCTCGCTCGAGGTGAAGGGGCGCACGGTCTTCGTCAGGGTCCGGACGCGCGGGGACGCGGAGTGGCTCAAGCGCTCGCTGCTCTCGGTCGAGCAGGTGCTCCGTCAGCCGGGCCCCTGGGGCGTGGCGTACGATCTGTCCGAGATGACAGGCTGGAGCACTCGCGAGGTCGAAGCGGTGGTCGAGCTCCACCGCCGCTACGCGAAGAACCTCCGGCGGGTCGGCTTCTGCTCGTCGGTCTCCTCGGTGCGCGGCGGAGGCGTGCTGGTGGGCACGTCCGTGAAGGAGGTCTCCTGGAACACCTTCGCCTCCTCGCGCGCCATGCAGGACTGGGTGGAGGGCGGCTGAGGCCCCACGCCGCGCCGCTTCTCCCTGGCTCGCAGGGAGGAAAACGGTAGGCTCTCCCGGACCTCGAGCAGAACGGGAGAAACGATGCCAGGAAGAGTGGAAGGCAAGGTAGTGATGGTGACGGGCGGCGCGTCAGGGCTCGGCGCGGCCTCGGTGCGGATGCTCGTGCGCGAGGGCGCGCGCGTGGCCATCACGGACCTGAACGAGCAGGCGGGCCAGGCCCTCGCGAAGGAGCTGGGCATGGCCACGCGCTTCTGGCGCCTGGACGTCACCCGCGAGGAGGACTGGACCCCGGCGGTGGATGCGGTGCTGGCGACCTTCGGCCGGCTGGACGTGATGGTGAACAACGCGGGCGTCGGCATCGTCAAGGACGTGGAGACGATCTCGCTCCAGGAGTGGCGGTGGGTGCACTCGGTGAACCAGGACGGTGTGTTCCTGGGCTGCAAGCAAGCCATCCGCGCCATGCGGCAGTGCGGCGCCAAGGGCTCCATCATCAATATGAGCTCCGTGGCGGCGCTGGTGGGGTCGGCGGCCTTCCCCGCCTACTGCTCCAGCAAGGCCTCCGTGCGCCTGCTCACGAAGTCCGTGGCGCTGCACTGCGCGCAGAAGGGCTACGACATCCGCTGCAACTCCGTCCACCCCGTGTACGTGGAGACGCCCATGCTGGACAAGCTGGCCAGCGTGATGGGTGATGCCGCCGCGGCCAAGGAGAGGCTGGGCAAGAGCATTCCCCTGGGGCGCCTGGGGCAGCCGGACGAGGTGGCGCACGCCGTCGTGTACCTGGCCTCGGACGAGTCCTCGCTGATGACGGGCTCGGAGCTGGTGCTCGACGGCGGCATGACGGCGATGTGAGCCGGCGGGGCGGGGCTCAGCCTTCCCGGCACGCCGGGTCGAGCAGCTCGGGGCGGTACTCGAAGTGCATGGTGTCGTAGTGGTACCAGCGCCCGCCCCAGATGAAGCCCTCCGCCTCGAAAGCGTCCACGATGACCTGGGGGATGCGATTCTCCCAGCGCACCGGGCTCTTCGGCTTCGCCCACTCCCAGTAATGGGAGCGCGCCACGTTCAGGTCGATGGACACGCCATACGAGTGGGCGCTCTGGCGGTTCGTGTTGGCGATCTTCCGCCAGTTGAAGGTGCCGCCCACGTTGGTGAGGAAGGGGCGCAGCGCCGGCTCCTTCTCCAGCACCGCCGCGAGCCGCTGCTCCACCCGCGCGAAGACGGGCGCCACCTTGCGGTGCACCTTGAGCTTCTGCCCCAGGAAGGTGATGCCCACCACGTCCACCTGCTCCTCGGACGCGCCGTAGGCCGCGTGGAACAGCGGATCGAAGCGGAAGCGCCCGGGGTCCTCGTTCTCCCGCGTCACCGGAGCGATGGGGCCCGCCCGGTAGGGAATGGAGAACGTGTCCTCCAGATCGGGCGCGTCGAGCTTCTCCTCGAAGGACTTCGTGCGCCCGTCATCGAACGGGTACGTCTTGCCCCCGGGCAGCCGAGCCTTCCACTCGCCGTCCACCCGCACCGGCTCCACCGGGTACCACTTCGCCAGGCAGGCCAGCGCGCGAGGAGGAGCCTCCGCCGGAGCCTCGCTCCCCTCCCCCGCCGTGGCCGCCACGGGCCCTCCGAGCGACAGCAGCAGCAGGACACTTCGGAGAGGCCGAGCCAGGACGGGCATGGGACGCGTGAGCACCCGAGCATGCTGCCACACTCGTGCGCGCCGTGCCGGCCGCCTCAGCGGATGCGCACCCGGCCTGCCTGGATGCGCGCGTCGCTGCCGAGATCGTCGGAGAGGCTCTCGATGAGCTGCGCCACGCCTGGATCGTCCTCCGCGCGCCGAGGTGGCTCGCGCAGGCCGGCGCGCAGCGGCACCGCCTCCACGTCCACGGCGGCTCCCGTGGCGTCGATGCGGAAGCGCAGGACATAGGCATCCCGCTCGTCCGTACAGCTACAGGAGAACGCCAGGTTGCCCAGGGAGTACGCGATGACCCCGCGCCCGCGCCGCTCGATGCCCTGCGGCGTGTGAGGACCGTGGCCGAGCACCGCCGTGGCCCCCGCGTCGATGAGCCGAGCCGCCAGCCTGCGCTGCTCCCTCGTGGGCAGCAGGGCTCCGGCGCGCCCCCAGTGCAGCGACACGAGCACCGGCCCCGCCGCGCGTGACTCGCGGACCCGGGCCTCCAGCGCGGAGGCCTCCGACTCGGTCCACTTGTCGGACAGGTTGCGCGCGATGAGCCGCACCCGGCGCTCCCGGACGCTCCACTCCGCCTCCGTGGAGGCCGTGGCCACCTGGAGGCCCCGGGCTCGCAGGTGCGCCACCGTCTCCGTGAGCCCCTGCTCGCCCTGGTCCAGCGCGTGGTTGTTCGCCAGCGACACCACGTCCACGCGGCCCTCGAGCCAGCCCGCCACCCGGGGGGGCGCGTTGAACTTCAGCGCCCCGACCGGCGTCCCGTCCTCGGCCAGCCCGGACTCCCGGCCCGATGCCGTGAGCGGGCCCTCCAGGTTGACGAACCGCACGTCCCCCTGGAGCAGCGTGCCCAGCGCCGCCACCTGCGCCTCGGGCGTGCTGGCGCCAGTCTGCAGATCTCCGCCGGCGGAGACGGTGATCGGCGCGGCCCCCAGGCACAGCAGCAGGAGCAGTCCCATTCAGACGGACCAGATGGACTCGACGCGGGTGCGCACCTTGAGCCGCCCCTCGTTGAAGCCGGGGAGCGAGCGCATGGCGGTGAGTGCCGGGCAGCGATCAATCCACTCCAGATCGATGAGCGCCGTGTTCGCCGCCCGCTGGAAGTACGTCAGCGCGAGCTCCGGACGATCCGTCAGGCACAGCACCTCCGTCGCGAGCTGACAGAGCATCGACGCGAACCTCGGGCTCACCAGGCCCCCGAGCACCATGTCGAAGCTCACCATCGTCTCCTCCACCGGCACCTCTCCCAGGACGGCGGACGCGTAGAGCTCCGTGTTGCGCGCGAGTGAGTTCGGCTCGTGGCGCAGCTCGATCCGGCACCGCTGCACCTCCTCGAGATCCCGCTTCCACGCGGCGATCCGCATGCGCAGGAGGAGCGACGGCAGGCGGAGGAATGGAAAGGCCGCCAGCTTCTCGAGCGCCTCGCGGTACTCCTCCATCTGCCCCCGGAGCGCGCTGCAGCGGGCGATCTCGTACTGGGCGCTGGACATGGTGGGGTCCAGCTCGAAGGCCGTGCGCAGGCGCTGCAGCCCCTCGTCCGCCCGGCCCGCCTCGCACTGCAGGCTCCCGAGGTACTGCAGGGCTCCGGCGCAGGTCGGCGCCGCGTCCAGCACGGCCCGGAGCGCCACCACCGCCCCCCGCCAGTTGCCCTCCTGGGTGGCTCGCATGGACCTGGCCAGGAGCGTGTCCACCAGCTCCGGGGCCTGCTGGTTGGCGCGCTCCATGCTGGCCATGGACACGGACAGCCAGGTCTGCTGCTGCTCCGGCGAGCGCATGAACCACGTCCGCATGGTGGCCAGGGCGTGCAGGCCGATGGCCGGCAGGAAGCCGGGCGCCCGCGCGATGCACTCTTCCAGCGGCCCGAGCACGTCGTCCGGGAGCACCCGGGGCGCCGAGCTGGCCTGCACCAGCGCCTGACGGTAGAGCGACTCCACCTCGGGCGTCGCGTGCGCGCGGTACGCGGCGATGAGCAGCTCGCAGCGCAGCGCCTCCGTCATCCGCCGCCCCAGCCGATCCTGGAGCGCGAATGCGTCCTCTCCCGAGTCCTCGAAGCGCCCGTTCCAGAGCTGCACGCCGGAGGCGACCTCCACCAGCCGCAGCGAGACGCGCACCATCTTCCCGAGGCTCTGCACCGTGCCGTCGACCATGAGCTCCACGCCCAGCTCACGCCCCACCACGCGGGGATCCCGCTCGCTGCGGAAGCGCGCCGTCGCCCCGCTGCTCTGCACCCGCACGCCCCGGGTGCGGGACAGGATGTCGATCAGCCCTTCCGTCACCCCGTCTCCCAGGTATTCCTGCTCCTTGGGGCCGATGAAGCGCAGCGGCAGCACGGCCAGCCCCTGCATTCCGGAGCGGCTCGTCGTCCGCGGCGTCTGCCGGGGCGAAGGCGTGCCGGCCAGAGCACCCGCGCCCTGAGCGGAGACGGGGATGCTCGGAGTCACGGGCCCCGGGGCCTGGAAGCCGGGGATGGGCGTGCTCGCATGGGTGGTCAGCTCCACCGCCTCGCCCATGGAGCCCAGCCAGGTCCGCAGCACCGTGGCCACCTCGTGCGCTCCGGCGGGGCGCTCTGAGGGCTCCCGCGCCAGGCACTCGCGCACCAGGTGGGCCAGCGCATCCGGAACGCCGGGGCGGCCCGCCGGATCTGGCGGAGGCTGCCTCAGCCGCGCGAAGGCCACCGCCATTGGCGAGTCCCCGGTGAAGGGCGCCTCGCCGGTGAGCATCTCGTAGAGCAGCAGCCCCACCGCGTACAGATCCGAGCGCGCCTCCACCTCGCCGCCCTCGAGCTGCTCCGGGGACATGTACATGGGCGTGCCCACCATGCCCTGCGTGCGCGAGGCCGACTCTCCCGCCATGGCCCGGGCAATGCCGAAGTCGGTGAGCACCACCCGGCCGCCCTTCTCCACGAGCACGTTGGCCGGCTTCAGGTCCCGGTGCACCACACCGGCCGCGTGAGCCGCGGCCAGCCCCTCGCACACCGCCAGTGCGATCCGCGCCGCTCGCACCGCTCCCAGCGCCCGCTCCCGCACCAGCAGCGACTGCAGATCCTCCCCCTCCACGTACTCCATGGTCAGGAAGAGGTGGCCCCCGTGCTCGCCCAGATCGTGCGTGCGCGCCACGTGGGGGTGGGAGATGCGCCGGGCCAGTCGGACCTCGCGGCGGAAGCGCTCCAGCAGATCGGCTCGCTGCTCGGCCTCCAGCTCCAGCATCTTCAGGGCGACGACATCGCCCACCAGGGTGTCACGCGCCCGATAGACGGTGCCCATGCCGCCACGGCCGATCTTCCCCAGCAGCATGTAGCGCCCGGCGAAGACACCCTCGCCCTCCGCGCTCGCTGCTGGCGACGGCCCTGGCTTCGCCAGGACGGTGTCATTGCTGCCTTGCGGAGCGTTGGCTCCCTCATGTTCCTCGGACACGGCCGGCGGAGTGTACCGCCCTGGCCCCCTTCCCGCCCAGCAAACCACCGTCCGGGTAGGCAATGACCTGCCTCGAAGCCAGCCGCTACCCGAGCAGCCGGGGGAGCCCGACGTTTCCCCATGCCTCGGTAGTAGGCTGTGGCCTGGGCGCGACCGCGAGAGGACGTAGGAGTCACGAGCCATGCCACAGCGTGCGGGATACACCTTCCACGAGACACTCCACGAGAGCGCGCGCTCGATGCTCATCCGGGCCACACGGGAGCGGGATGAGTGCCCCGTCATCCTCAAGCTGCCCGGCAGCGACTACCTGGACCGGCGCCGCACCCTGGAGATCCACCGCGAGCACGCCATCGCCCGCCGCGTCCAGGGCGAAGGCATCATCCGGGTGATCGGCCTCGAGGACCTCAGCGACCGGGTGGCCCTGGTGCTGGAGGACTTCGGAGGCCGCTCGCTGTCGCACCTGCTGGACGAGCGCGGCCCGCTGGATGTGGAGACGTTCCTCCAGTACGCCATCCGCATCACCGCGGCCCTGGGCCACATCCACCGCCAGGGCGTCATCCACAAGGACATCAAGCCGCAGAACATCATCGCCAACCCCGACACGGGGATGCTGAAGATCGCCGACTTCTCCATCTCCGTGGCGCTCGAGGTGGAGGCGGTCAGCCCCGAGAGCCCCACCTACCTGACGGGAACCCTGGCCTACATGGCGCCCGAGCAGACGGGGCGCATGAACCGCGGCGTGGACTACCGAGCGGACTTCTATGCGCTGGGCGCCACCTTCTTCGAGCTGCTGACGAACCACCGGCCCTTCGAGGCCGAGACGCCGCTCGAGCTGCTGCACGCCCACGTCGCCCAGGTGCCGCCCTCGCCGCGCAAGCACGTCTCCACCATCCCAGAGTGCATCGCGGCCATCGTGCTCAAGCTGCTCGCCAAGGATCCCGCCGCCCGCTACCAGAGCGCCTGGGGCCTCATCGCCGATCTCGAGGAGTGCCAGCGCCGGCTCCAGGCCGGGGAGCCGCTCACGCCCTTCCCGCTCGGCACGATGGACCGGACGGTCCAGTTCCGCCTGCCCCAGGGGCTCTACGGGCGCGCCGCGGACATCGAGCTGCTGGCGTCGGCTCACGCGCGCGCCGTGGCGGGCCGTGGAGAGCTGCTGCTGATCTCCGGCTCGGCGGGCATCGGAAAGACTTCGCTCGTCAACGAGCTCCACCGGGTGACGGCGGCCAGCCATGGCCGCTTCACCTCCGGCAAGTGCGACCAGCTGCTGCGCGGCGTGCCGTTCGACGCCGTCCACCAGGCCCTGCGCGAGCTCGTGCGTCAGACGCAGGCCGAGGGTGAGGAGGAGACGGAGCGGGTGCGCCAGCGGCTGGACGCGGCGCTCGGGGTGAACGCGGCCGTGCTCGTGGAGGCAGTGCCGGAGACCCGCGCGCTGCTCGGCGAGCAGCCCCCCTCCGCGCCCCTGCCCGCCGCCGAGTCCAGGAACCGCCTCAACCGCGTGCTGGCCCGGGCGCTCCAGTCCTTCGCCACCGCCGAGCGCCCGCTCGTGCTCTTCCTGGATGACCTGCAGTGGGCGGACCTCGCCACGCTCACGCTCCTGCAGTCGCTGGCGCGGGATCCGGACTGTCACCACCTGCTGCCCGTCGGCTCCTTCCGCGACACCGAGGTGCCACCCTCGCATCCGCTGGCCCTGGCGATGGACGAGCTGCGCGCCACGGGCACGCCGGTCCGGGAGATCCACCTGGCGCCGCTCGCGCCCGAGGAGGTCGCGCGCATGGTCCGCGAGGCCACCGGCGTCGACAGCGGCCGCGCGCTGGAGTTCGGCCAGCTCATCCACTCGAGGACCGCGGGCAACCCCTTCTCCGTCCGCGAGTTCCTCCGCTTCCTGCACGACCAGGGGCTGATCCGCTACGAGA